>NZ_JARWKZ010000064.1:0-28323 GCF_050577975.1 Rhizobium sp. BR 315
GTGCGGCCGAAGCCGGTGATCACCTCGTCGGCGATCAGCAGCACGTCGTGCTTCTTCAGCACCGCCTGGATTGCTTCCCAATAGCCTTCCGGCGGTGGCGTGATGCCACCGGTGCCAAGCACCGGCTCGGCGATGAAAGCGCCGACATTGTCCGGTCCAAGCGTCTCGATCATCTCGTCGAGCTCGGCGGCGCGACGGGCCGAGAATTCGCGTTCGGTCTCGCCGGGGTTGGCGCCCCAATAGTGATGCGGAACACCGGCGTGATCGATCTRCGGGAGCGGCAGATCCATATGGTCGTGATAGAAGCTCATGCCGGTCATCGAGCCGGAGACGACGCTACAGCCATGATAGCCGCGTTCACGCGAAATGATCTTCTTCTTCGTCGGCTTGCCACGCAGATTGTTGTAGTACCAGACGAGCTTGGCCTGGGTCTCGTTGGCGTCCGAACCGGACATGCCGTAGAACACCTTGCTCATCTTGCCGGGCGCCATCTTGACGAGGCGGTCGGAGAGGATAGCCAACTCATCGGTCGTGTGCGCGGCATAGGAATGATAATAGGCCAGGCGATAGGCCTGACGAGAGATCGCCTCGGCAACCTCGGTGCGGCCATAGCCGACATTGACGCAGTAGAGACCGGCAAAACCGTCGATCAGCTGGTTGCCGTGCGCATCCTGGATGCGGATTCCCTTGCCGGTCTCCACGATCGTCGGTTCGCCGAGCTTGCCGGTCGCAAAGTCCTTCAACTGGGTGAAGGGATGCAGGACCGAGTTACGATCTTTCTCAGCGATGTCTTTGATGTTGATGGTCATTTTAACCCCTTCGGTCGCCGCTTTTCAGCTGCGCGCTTTTCTTCCTGTGAACCTGGGCCTGATCAAGTGCGAGCAGCAAAACCTCGACTTGAGGACAGCTTTCGCTTGCCCGACCCGCTCAGATGATATTGCCTGTAGGTGCTAGCTTCATCGCACCATTTCGCTCCGGGGTGACGCCGGGTTCCTGCAATCTTCCTCGCTTTTTGCAGGAATTCGCTATCGGTGGAGGCTTTGCTGATTTGACCCGTGCGGTCGGCTCATTGGGTTGGATCGACCGCGGAGACATAGGTTGAAGAACAAAGCGAGGATCGAGGGTGCTTGAGGACCGGCCCACCTCAGGTGAGATTGGAATGTCAGGCCACACTCTCCACCCATCGCAAGCGTCCGCGCAGCCTCAAAACATCACCAGCCTACTTGACTAGCACCGTTCCTCCCAGGACATCGCACTCGTTGGGGGCAGCATGGACGCTCCAATCAACCCGGTCAGCGGATAGCGCGAACACGCCCATCGCCAGAGTTTGCGACCCATCGATTGTTCCGTTCTTGTAGATCGGCACCGTCTCATCGAATAGAGCGACTTCTGCGTCTTCAGCGAGCCTTTGTCCGGCAGTAACCCGGTCCACTGCCGCCTGACGATCGCGGGAAGAGGCGCTGATGGTCTGCTCCAACTGGGCGAATTCTTCGAAGATCAAATGGTTCGCATGGCCTTGGGGGGTGACGGCCTCCCGAATGGCGCAGCCTGAAGCGGGAGCCTCGATTGAGACGAGCCGGCGCGTTTTCGTCTCGCCGAGATTATGATGGAATCCGCTGGCACGGTCCTTGCGCTTGAGGATTTCTACCGCATCGCATAACGACCTTGAGTCGAGGATCGCGCGGCAGATGATGTGTCGGGGTACTCCAGGCTGAAGATCATGCGCGGTGATGTTATTTATCGTCTGCACGAGCCCCATCTCATTGAAGCCAAACGTGTGGCCGGGCAGCATGCCAGGGTACATGAAGCTGGCCCAGGCTGGTCCCTCGTCCGGCTCGACTTCAACCCAAAAGCAGGCGCCGAGGAGCGCTTGGTCACCGTCCTCGTTATGGGCAATTATTGCGGGGCGGTCGTCCTGCGCCGGCAGCAGGAGTGTCGTGCATCCATTGGCAGCAACCGACCCTGTTGCCGGGGAGACATCCTCGGGAAGCCGAAGGTCTCCGCGGCAATTCCAGAGGAAGATCGAATCGAAATCTTGACCGGCGCCTTCGGCGATGCCCTCGATTTCGCGCACAAAGCGGGGATAGGTTGCGCGCGCCGCAGCTTCGAGAGCCTTCAAATATGCAGATCGGCGCCACCGGGTATCCAACGCCCGATATTCTTCAGTGTGCAAGACGCGCTCTCGGAAAGCAGAAGCGCTTGCTCGTCCGAGTGTCACGCCGATCGAGAAGGCATCGCCCTTGGCACGGACGCGCGAAATGGGATTTTTGGACATGCGACTTTCCTCATCGTTTCTTTCGCACTTGAGGTGTCCAATTCAAGGAAGCCACGCCTCCTTGTGGCAAGGCGTCACCGGGCGCATTGTGGATCACGATTTCGCCCGGGGATTGGACTCACTCGATAACGAGCAACTTGCGGGGGACATTGGACAGGAATTCGACTTCGCCCTCCGTGATCAAGAAACTTTCGGTAATTTCGATACCCCAGTCGTCGTACCAAAGCCCGGACATGAAATGAAATGTCATGCCTGGGCGCAGCTCGGTCTTATCACCGTCGCGGAAGCTGGCGGAGTTCTCGCCCCACGCCGGCGGGTATCCCATGCCAATGGAGTAGCCGGCGCGGCTTGCCTTCTTCAGACCGTATTTCGCAAGGGCATTTCCGTAGGCCAGAGCGATATCTTCGCAGTAATTTCCCACCACAGCCTTCTCAAGGCCGGCGCTCATGCCTTCCAAAACGGCCTTCTCAGCATCCAGCATTTGCTGGCTCGGCTTACCGAGATAGTACGACCGAGAGAGCGGGCAGTGGTACCGTTTGTGTACACCAGCAAGTTCAAAGAAGATGCTTTCGTTCGCGCGAATGGGCTTATCAGTCCACGTCAGATGAGGAGCTGAGGCATCGGCACCGGCGCCAAGGTTGGGTACGGCTGACGGATAGTCTCCCCAGTAGTCGCCCACACCACGGGTGCCAACATAGGAAATTTCAGCGATTATGTCCGACTGTTTTACTTCCGGCCGCAGCACCTCTGTGATGCGCTCATACATCGCTTCGACAATCTTGCCGGCGCCGCGCATATATTCGATTTCACGAGGGGATTTGACGATGCGTTCCCAGTTGATCATGCGCATGGCGTTTTTGAAGCGCGCGTTGGGAAGTGCGGCTGTAAGGGCTTCGAAACCGGCCGGTGAGAAATAGTAGCTGTCCTTCTCCAGACCGATTATGGCTGAACCGTGCCCCTCATCCGTGAGGAACTGGCCAAGAACGGTCATGGGGTGCAAGGTGTCTGACTGAACGTAGTGGTCCTCGTACCACCTGATCCGATCCTCGCCGATATATGCCGTGCGACGGCATCCATTGGCATCCTGACCACGGCCGAACCAGAGGGGATCCTTGTCCTTTGACACAACAACACATTGTGGCACGTAGAACGAGTTGCCCTCGTAACCGGTAAGCCAGCCCATGTTAGCGGGATCGGTAACGACCAGTACGTCTATGCCAGCTCGCTCCATGGCGCTGCGCGCCTTCTCGAGGCGTGTTCTGTATTCAGAAAGTTCGAACCGTAGTTTCTCGTCAGACATTTCAGTTCCTTTAGATTTGGATGCGCTAAGTCAGACGCGGGCGGTCACAGTCGCAAGCGTCAGTTTGCAGAGGTCGGTAATGTCGTAGATGGGCAGTCCTGTCTTCAGCCGAAGGGCATTTGCAACGACAGGGAAGCCAGTGCACTCGAAGAGTATCATCGCAATCTCGGGGTGGTCGGAGCGCAGTTGATCGATACGGGCACCGACCTCCTGCTGGATCTGATCCAGCGCTGTCCGCACGAACGGCCGCGCCACGGCATTGCGCACGTATACACCACCTTCGATGCCTCCGACGACCACGCGCTTCCGATCCGCCGGGTGCTGGATGCCCAACAGGTCTTCGGTGCAATGTCGCGAATCCGCTGTTAATACCGCGAGCTTTTTCGCGGGCGATAGCTGACGTAACAAAGTCGGAATGAGTAGAAGGCTTGAGGTTATGACGGGTACATTGACTGCTGCAGAGATTGCAGACTGGTGGCGGATAAGGAAGCCGCAGTCAGCGGCAACAACGTTGGCACCTCGATCGACCAATCGCTGTGCAGCCGCAATGCAGGCGTGTTCCAGCGAAGCATCACCTCGAATGACAACCTCTGCAAAGGCGCCTTCCACCATTTCCGTGATCACAGGCCCGCCAAACGTTGCCGGGTGCAATAGGGATCCTTCGCGCGGGCTAAGAAGCGGACTGTCTGGTGACACGCCTTCATCCAGCTCAAGTAGTCCAAGAACAGTGCTGCTTTGCGAAGTCATGATGAAGTTCCTCGATTTCGGACGGGTTTGGTCAATGCGAGTATCGTAAGACGTGTGAACTTGCTCGACTGCGCCTCACGCCCAGGCGGCCACCGACTTCAGTGCCGGCCCAGGCACGTCATCAGTCTATTGTTGTTCCGGCTTTGACGGCCAGCGCTCTTGCGAAAGCAAGATTTGCAATGGCAGTGTCTTGAATACCCGTCCCGGTCAGATCGGCGATCGTGATCTGGCGATCGTCGGTGCGTCCAGCCACAGCACCGGCAACAATCTGGCCGAGTTCTCGAAGGGCACGATCTTCCGCGACAGCCCCCGCCTCAATCGCGTGATGCAACTCACCGAGGCGTCGCGTCTGAGCGAGGCTGTCAGCCACGTAGAGATCGGCGCGCGCAATAGCCTCGGCCTCTACTTCGTTCTTGTGTTCGGCATCGGAGCCCATCGCCGTGATGTGCTGTCCTTGTTCGAGCCATCGAGCTTCCAGGATCGGCTGATCAGCCGGCGTTGTGGTGATGATCACATGCGCACCGGCAACRGCTGCTTCCCGGCTATCGGAAGCGATGACGCTGATGCCCAATTGGTCAGACAGTTCTCGGGCCGTCTTGTTGGCTTTGGCAGCGTCACGCGCCCAAATCCGCGCCTCACGAATTTGTCGGACCAGCATGAGCGCCTGCAACTGTAGGCGCGCCTGCATACCAGCGCCAAAGACAGCAGCCACCGACGCGTCTTTGCGAGCGAGGTGCATTGCAGCCACGGCACCTGCTGCGGCCGTCCGAACATCGGTGAGATAACCATTATCCAGCAACAATGCTTGAACCAAACCGGTCTTGCTTGACAGCAAAACCATAAGGCCGTTTGTACTGGGCAAGCCAATTTCGGGATTGCCGAAAAAGCCGGGGCTGATCTTGATGGCGAAGCCATCGAGACCAGGTACGTAGGCCGTCTTGACGTCAACCTCACCGCGATGCTCCAAAATATCGAGGCGAAGAATTGGCGGCATCACCACTTTTTTTGTTGCAAGCGTGCGAAATGCCTCTTCCACGCAACGCACAGCCTCCAGATCAAGAGTCACCAGATCTCTCAGTTGCCGTTCAGTCAAAATGGTCATCGATCTCATGACGTGGTCCTCGCAATAATATCTGCTGTCTCATCGCTCACGACGCGACGATGTAAATTCATATCGATGTTGCGGCCCGACAGCACAGTCACGACGGGTCCATGAAGGTTGCGCACTTTGTTCGCCAGGAGCGCCGCGATGCCAATCGCCCCTGCGCCTTCGACGATCTCGCGCTCCTGGAGGTATGCATGTCGGATGCCAGCCGCTATTTCGGCTTCGCTCAACAAAATGACATCGTCCAAGAGGTCGCGGCACATGGGAAAAGTCCATTGATTGGCGAGGCCAATCCCGCCGCCGAGCGAATCCGCCAGACTTTCAAACTCATCGACCTGCACCGGGCGACCTGCATCAAGGCTTGCCTTCATCGCAGCGCCGCGATCCATCGTGAGCCCAATGATACGCACATCCGGCCGCTGGCTTTTCACGGCTGCCGCCACCCCAGAAGCCAAACCGCCCCCCGAGAGCTGGATGAGCACAGTCGCCACGTCCGGCAACGCTTCGACGATTTCTAGCCCTAGCGTTCCTTGACCGGCAATGATTGCCGGGTGATCGAACGGCGGGACGAGGCACCGTCCCTCGCCCGCCAACCTCTCGGCCTCTTCCTGAGCGTTATCCTGGGATTTTCCGACGATACGGACCTCGGCACCTAACCGGCGAATTTCCGAGACCTTGTTTTCGGGGACCAGGTTCGACATGCAGATCGTGGCCGTCACACCACACGTGTTGGCTGCGAACGACAGAGCACGACCGTGATTGCCCGTCGACGCGGCCACAACGCCGCGTGCCCGCTCGTCCGCGGACAGTTGAAGAATGGCATTGAAGGCGCCGCGCAGCTTGAAACTGCCTGTCGTCTGATGGTGCTCCAGCTTTAGATATACGGGCACAGCGCAACAGTTCGACAGAGACGGAGAATGCGCGAGCGGCGTAGTGAGTATGTGATCTTTGATGCGCCGTTTTGCGCCTTCAATGTCGTCGAGGTCAATCATCAAGGTCCTCCCTCCGCACCAGCCGCGCGTTACGCGCTTTGAAAGAGTTCCCAGCAGTAGCGGATCGCCAGCTCGGTTGTCGGGACGAGAGTCTGGTCGGACACCCCGAACGTCGGCGTATGGACGCCGGATTCGTTTCCCGGCTCCTTGCTGCCGAACCAGAAATAGATTGACGGGATGCAGCCGGAGTAAAAACCAAAGTCATCGCTGCCGGAGCTTGCCGAACCCTCGATATATTTGTCCTCGCCATCGGACTGCACGACGATCTGCTTGAATCGCTCGACCATTGAGTTGTCGTTGACCACAGGAGGCTCGCCCGCGTGTGAGCTAAATTCGGCCCGGCCTCGATGGATCGCAGCAACGCCCTCGGCAATTTCGCGCACCCGTTGAACCAGCAACTTTCTCCTCTCGGGACTGCTCGTCCGGATCGTTCCGGTCATTGTGACCGAAGGGCAGATTATGTTCGTCGCTTCCCCGCCGTGGATCGTGCCGATCGTAACGACAGCGCCATCGTCAACCGGCATTTCGCGCGACACCACCTTCTGAACTTCGTTGATGAAGGCGCCTGCTATCGCGATCGCGTCCACGCCCAAGTGAGGCTTGGCGCCGTGTGCCATCGTCCCGATAAATTCGAGCGAGAACTGATCCGCTGACTTTGTTACGGCGCCCGCACGGGCGCCATAGGAGCCGGCTGGAATGTCAGTGCGGACATGAAATCCCACTGCGGCGTCGAACCCGTCTAGCAAGTTTTCTTCAACGACAGTCCGGCCGCCAAGTGGTTCTGCTTCTTCAGCGGGTTGAAAGAACACTCGCAGCCTGCCTGAGAAATTTTCGCGCATGCGATGGAAAGCGAGCGCCGTTCCCAAGGCGATTGAGCCATGCATGTCATGACCGCACGCATGCATGACGCCTGGCACTTGCGACCGATACGGCAGGTCGTCGCGGGCTTCCTGAATGGGAAGCGCGTCGATGTCTCCGCGCATCGCGATCGAACGATTTGCGCCTGGGGCCAAGCCCTGGATATCGACATAGACACCGGTCTTGTGAAACGTCTTTGCTTCGGTCAGGCCGAAGGCGGCCAAGGTCTCGATAATCCGCTTCTGGGTCTTCCACTCGTTGTTGGAAAGTTCGGGCTCGCGATGCATGGCGTGCCGCATCTCGACGACTGCGTTACGCTCGACCTCGGAGAGGAAGTTGTTGGTAGGCATGTTCATGGTGGTCTCCTGGTCTAGTCGTCATGGTGTCTGTTGTTGCACCTAGCAGCGGAGCTGCGCGGCCCGTCGATTCGAATGCACATCACGCAGGGTCCCTGCATAAATGGAGGTGACACTGGATCCGTCGCTGCGACATCATCACTACACCTCGAGCGGGATAGCGAAGCTGGCCTTGAGACGGTCCATCACAACCATGGTCTTGAAGCCTTTGATATCTGCGTTTTCATAGAAAAACCGGCGCGTGAAGTGCTCGTAGTCCTGCATATCTTTCGCGGTAATCACGAGCATGAAGTCGGCATCTCCCGTTACGTAGAAACCCATCATCACCTCACGCGTATTTCGTATCGCAGCCTTGAATCGATCGACGATGTCGGCCCTTTCCCGTTCAAGGGACACCATGACGATCATGGTGATGTGTCGTCCGACTGCTTTGGGCGAGACGATGGAAACGTCTCCCTCGATGACGCCCTCGTTGCGCAACCTTCTCAAACGCCGTTGGCACGCCGTCGGCGAGAGGTGGACCATCCCCGCGAGTTCTTCAGAGGTCAGCCGGTTGTTTTTCTGAACGGCTTGGAGAAGCGCAATGTCGGCGCGATCGAGTTCAACCATCACCTACCTCCCCGAAAGAAGAACCTGGGGAGCCCGCGCGGAGGCCTGCAGCGCCGATGCGACCTGGCATAGGCCGGTTGCTTCGACGTTCCCGGCGCAGATACTCGTCCGAACTGGTTAGGCCATTTCGGAAACGAAGCAGACATGCTGGAACCAGACGAGTATGCACCGGATACAGTCTCTATTTGACGAAGAGCTTGCGCGGCGTCTTCGTCAGGGGCTCGTAACCCGTTTCGGAGACCGCAAAGCTCTGTGTGATCGTGATCCCGACATTGTCGAGCCACAGGCCAGGCATCATGTGGAACACCATACCCGGCTTGAGTACGGTTTCGTCGCCCTTGCGAATGCTTGCCGTTCGTTCGCCTGAGGCCGGAGGGAACCCAATGCCGGTCGGATAACCAATGCGAGACTCTTTCTCGATCCCGTGGCGGGCAAGCGCCTTGCGGAAGTCGGCATCGACCTGCGAGCAGGTGCGACCGGGCCGAACTGCTTCCAGCCCGGCATTCAAGGCCTCAACAGCGATTTCCGACAGGTTCAGGAAAGCGGATGAAGGCTGGCCGACGACGATCGTGCGCGCCAGGTTGACCTGGTAGCGATGCCGGCAACCGTTCAGTTCCAGGTTGACAACGGTGGACTCCGGCAGGGGGTCGTCCGTCCAGGCGGCATGCGGCGCGATTGAGCGTTCGCCAATGCACAAATCGGGGGGGCAACAAGGATAGTCGCCACCGAACTCGGGCGTGCCCGAAATCTGCTGGTGATAGATCGCAGCAGCAATATCGCACTCACGGACCCCGGCTTGCACCATATCGATGACGCGCGTCATGGCGGCATCCGCAAGCTGGCCAGCTTGATGCATAATGGCCACCTCGGCTGGGCTCTTTACGAGCCGGATCCATCCAACAAGAAGATCGGCGTCGACGAACTCTGCATTCGGCAAGGCTCGCGTGAGATCTGCGTGGCCGCGGGCCGGATAGTAATATCCCCCCATCTCGACGCCGATACGCGCCTTTTCCCCTCCGAGCTCCTTCACGATATCGGCCATGAAAGTATAGGCCGACAGCGTTGCCGATTGAACATAGGTGTCGGGATAGGCTCGGATATTGTCCTCGGCCAGATAGGTGGTCATGGAAGCCGAAACACGGTCCATGAAACGGCCGATCCAAATCGGTTCTGCGTGGTCTTGCGCCACAATCACCATTTGCGGTGTGTAGAAGGAATACGCATTATAGCCGGTAAGGTAGTTCTGGTTCGGCGGTTCTGAGAGGAGGAGGATGTCAATCTCTCTCTTCGCCATTTCCTTTTTAACGGCTGCTAGACGGGTCTGGAATTCTCCCAGTGCGAAGTGCAATTCTTTTATCATTCTTGATCTCCCATTCGGCCGCGGCTGCCGCGCCAATATTTCCCCGTCTGTCAGGKGGCAAAGCGGGCCGTCGTTATCCCTGTATTGATCGGCTCCTGATCGGCTCCACGCTTGAACCTGCAGCCTAAGGGCACGGCTGGATCGGAAGGCCGAACTCTCGTTTTTTGCTCCATCAGATTGGGTGTTCAGCCATCTCGTCGACAACGTCTTGGTCGATCGGCGTGTCGAAAGTCATCAATATGAAACCGAGCACCGAATAGAAGCCGACGGTCGCCATAAGGTCGAACACGGCTTGCCGACCTATGCTCGCAGCAATAGCTTGCTCGAGATGCGAAGGCAGACGTGCGCCGTCAAATAGCGCGTCGACAGCACCGGCAAGTACGCCCTCTTCGCCATCGGGAGTTCCAGCCATACTCCGGATTCGCGCATCGGAAATACCAAGAGCGCGAGCGCGGCTTACATGGTGGGACCACTCATAGGCGGAGCCCATACGATGTGCCGCGCGCAAAATCACGAGCTCGGACCGGACCGGACCTAACGCACTATCTTTTACGATATGCTGCCGCAGCGGAGCCCACGCTCTCAGCAGCGCGGGATGATGAGCCATGGTGCGATAGACGTTCAGCGCGCCGGCAAAGCCCGTTTTCATGTCCGCGATTTCCGCGGGCCAGTTTTCATCAGCGATAGGCGGACAGGACGATGTTGTCATTTCGCGAGAACCTCAGTCTACTACTGCGGCGCGGATGGCGTCGGAAAGCCGTTCGACAATCAAATCGATTTCTTCAGGCTGAATGATGTAGGGTGGTGCTAGCAGCACGTGGTCGCCCTGCGCGCCGTCGATCGTACCGCCCATTGGGTAGCACATAAGGCCTCTGCGCATGGCTTCCTTCTTGATGCGGGAATGCATCTTGCGGGCCGGATCGAAAGGTTGCTTGGTGTCTTTGTCGGCCACGATCTCGACGCCGCGGAAAAGACCACGACCGCGGATGTCGCCGACATAGGGTGATTGTCCAAGTGCCTCATCGAGCCCGGCCTGGAGGCGCTTGCCCATCCGGATGACGTTTGCCATCATGTCCGCGCGCGTGATTATTTCAACCACCTTACTGGCTGCCGCTGCTGCGATCGGATGTCCGATATAGGTATGTCCATGCTGAAACAGACCCGACCCGTCGGCGAACGCACGGTAGATCTTTTCGGAGAGCAATACCGCTCCGATCGGCTGAAAGCCGCCGCCCAGTCCCTTCGCAATCGTGACCAGATCCGCGACAATGCCCTCCTGCTCCATAGCGAAGATTGTGCCGGTACGCCCCATTCCGCACATGACCTCGTCGAGGATCAGCAAGATGCCATACTTGTCGCACACCTGCCGAACCCGCTTGAAATAGTCCGAAACCGGGCCAACGGCACCCAGCGTCGCACCGACCACCGGCTCGGCGACGAAGGCCATGACCTTGTCCGCGCCAAGTTCAAGAACCTTGTCTTCCAGTTCCGCAGCAAGACGCTCGGCATAAGCCTCCGGCGTTTCGCCCACCTGCAGGTCGCGGTAGGCATAGCAAGGAGAAACATGATGCGTTTCAGGCAAGATCGGCTTGAACTGGGCACGGCGCCAGGCATTGCCGCCTGTTGCCAAGGCACCGATCGTATTGCCGTGATAGCTTTGCCGACGTGCGATGATGTGGCGCCGCTGCGGCTGCCCGACTTCGACAAAATACTGGCGCGCCATTTTGAGAGCGGCCTCGACAGCTTCCGAACCGCCAGACACCAGATAGACATAATCGAGGCCTTCGGGCGCAAGTTCAACCAATTGCTCGGCAAGCCGCTCGGCGACGTCGGTCGTGAAGAACGACGTATGGGCGTAGCTGATCCGACCCATCTGTAGCTTCATTGCGTCAAGAACTTCTGGATGATTGTGCCCGAGGCAACTGACGGCGGCGCCCCCCGACCCATCCAGGTAGCTCCTGCCCTCGCTATCCACGACGTAGATGCCCTCCCCCGCGACCGCGGTTGGCAGAGTTGTTCCGATCGTTCGATGGAGAATTTTTGTCATGGTCATCTCGGGGTGCTTATCCGTCCGGCTTTCGAACGTTTCCATCCATTGATTTGCAGGTTTTGGCGAAATATGCAACAACTGTTTTATAAATCACGTTTTGATGCATTTGTTTTCCCGCTCTCAAGTCAGAATTTTTGGAGCGGTTGTGATGTGAGATAGCCGACGGCTGTTTGACTTTTTAGTTCCCGAGAGAGATGGTCCAGGTGAATTATGACATCGTATGTGAGGCAAATGTTGCAAAAAGGCCCATTACACGCTCGGATCATCGAGCGATTCGACGACATGTCCGAGCAGTTGCAGCAAGCGGCTCGACACATATTGGAACATCCGCAGGAGGTGGCGCTCGTTTCGATGCGCGAACTCGCGCGGAATGCCGGTGTTCAGCCATCGACAATGACGAGGCTGGCGAAGTTTCTTGAATTCTCCGGGTATGAAGATTTCCGAGAGCAACACGCCGACGTCATCAGGGTGAGCGCCGACGGATTTGCGGCCAGGGCTTTACAAAGAGAAGAAGGGGCGGCGAATGGTGAGGGCTTGGCTTATAGGATGCTCCAAGGTCTCTCCGCGCAGATCGATCGGCTCCGCGACCCTGATACGATTTCGCGTTTGGATACAATGGCGGAGCACCTGGCAAAAGCGAGGCGGATTTTCGTGCTCGGCTTGCGTTCGTGCCACTCGGTCGCGTGGCATTTCCACTACGTCATGACATTGCTCGGCGAAAAGACTGTCCACTTGGATGGTCCGGCTGGAACAAGCGGCGACCCCMTCATCCGCGCAACTCATGAGGACGTGCTTTTGGCGATTTCCATCAACCCCTATTCGCTTCAGACGCTTGAGCTTGCCGAGGCCGCCCGTGAGAAGGGACTGTCCATCCTGGCGATCACCGACAGCGAAGTGTCTCCCCTGGTGACGATCGCAGAGCACGTTGTCTTCTTTCCGACTGAAAGCCAAACATTCTTTCACACGCTGGCGCCAGCGCTGGCCGTCTCTGAAGTTCTATGTGGTCTACTGGCGAGCCGAGATCGTGCGGCGGCCTTGAAAGAGTTGAAGCTAGCCGATCGCCATCTTTCTGCAATGAACACGTATGCGACGTCCATTCCGCGACGAAAGATTTAGCGACGTTTACGAGGCCGGCTACTCGCGCCAACGGCGCCTCCTGACCTTGCAACCGGAATTGAAGTTATTCGCACATCAGTCGATGTCCGATGAGTGGACCTGATGGTTGCCGCGGAATTGTCCCGCAAAGAACGGACTGACAGCAAATAGGGAACGCGCCGTCACCCGAGGGATGACCGTCTAATGCGTCAATGAAACCAGAGCTTGCCTAGAAAGTCCGTCGTGACCGGCTTCGGCTTTGAGCACAAGCGATTGATGAGCTCCATTGCGCAGTAAATGCGCCGGGCAGTCTTCGAGCCAGGAGCCCGCCCCAGAGTTCGCTCTGGGACAGGCAGTCAGTTTCACGGCTGCGAGTTACGGAGCCGGCATGAGTATGATGACTCAGGTCGCGGCGACCGGAGCACTCTTCAACGCCCCTCTTCCGCGCCAAAGCGTGAAATAAAGCGCAACCAGCCAGACGATTGGCAACATTGTCAGCAAAGCGCCAACGGCAGCGATCGTCGGGTCAAGTTGCTGCTTCAGGTTTTCCAGCATTTTCAATGGCAATGTCGGGATCGCATAGCCACTGACAAACGACGTGATGATGACCTCGTCGAAGGAAGCCAAGAACGCGAAGAGCGCGCCGCCGATGATACCAGAGCGGATTAACGGGAGAGTAACCCGCATGAACGTCTGGGTCGGCCCGGCGCGCATGCTCATTGCCGCCTGTTCCAGCCTCCTGTCGAATCCTGCGAGTGTCGCAAGGACGATGACAACGACATAGCCGATGGCTCCGATCGTCTGGCCCAGGATGATCCCGGTGTTCGTTCCAACCAATCCTAGTTTGGCCAGCCCGGTATAGACAGCAACACCAACAACAATGATTGGGAAGGTAATCGGCGTCAGGATCACCATGGTTAGACCCGAGCGCAAGCGCGACGAGCACCGGCTGAGGCCAAACGCTGCCAATGTGCCGACTATGGTCGATACCACGCTGACAATTACGCCGAATTGGAAGCTGTTCCACAATGCGCCGATCCACGAGGGGTCGTTGAAGAACGAATAGTACCATCTGAGCGAAACAGCCTTAGGTGGGAACTCGAGGAACTCCCCTGCATTTAACGAGACGATGATCACGATGAAACCGGGCGCCAATAGATAGATGACAACGACGGCAAGGAATGCTGCCCCCGCAATCTTGGACCACGGGGTTTCCCGCTGCGCTTGATGGAGCTTTGCTGCCCAGCGTCGCGCCCGATACGGGACGAGAAACTCGTTGAGATAGCGGGATGCCTTGTCGAATGAAGGCAGTTTACGTCGTCGGGCGTTCTGCTCGCTTGAAGCAGGCTGTCCATGCGCGCCGGCGAGATTGACGCCCGCTACGGAAAGAACCGCGAGCGCCATCGCCAACAATATAAAGGCTGCCGCGGCGGTCGCCGCAATGTTCAACGATGTTGTAAGCTGCGAATTGATGAGGGTTGAAAGCATGGTGTCGCCCAAGCCGCCCAATGCTTGTGGCGTGATGTAAAAGCCCAGGCAAACAACAAAAACCAATATGCAGCCGCTTCGAACGCCCGGGATACTAAGAGGTACGAAGACCCGGAGAAAGGCGGTGAACGGCTTTGCGCCCATGCTGCGAGCGGCTGCCATCAAGGAAGTATCAATGCTCATCATCACGCTGACAATCGGCAAAATCATCATGGGCAACATGATATGCACCATGCCAACATAAACAGCGAAACGATTATAGATGAGAGACAAAGGGCTATCGATTATGCCCGAATTGAGCAACACGCGGTTGATCAATCCACTATCACCCAAGACGACAGTCCATGCGTAGGTCCGAACCAGAGCACTCGTCAGCCAAGGTAGGAAGACAAGCACCAGGAGGATTGGTCTTGCACGGCCGGCGATCGTAATCAAATAAGCCGTCGGGTAGCCGATGATCAAACAAAGTGCCGTGGCTATGAAGCTGATCTTGAAGGTCTGAATCAGGATCAGGACAAATGAGCGCTGTTCGAAAAAAGCGATATAATTCGCAAAAGACAGATTTGGCGCATTGAGGCTGGTCGCGAAAAGAAGGAGCATGGGTATGCCGAAAATCGCAAACAGCACAGCGAACGCTGGCAAAGTTAGCAACATCGGCGTGGACCGGATTCTCTGAAGTGTTGTCATGGATGCTGTCCTTCCGCTTTACGCAGCGACAAACCGGATGTCGGATCGAAGCCAATCAAGGCGAACCTCTTCGCCCGGACGGAAGACTTGCTGGCCCGATGCCACATGTTCGCGCGCGATCAGCGTCGCATTCCCAACCCGCACCCGGTACTTCCTCAAGGGTCCAGCATAGATCATATCGTCCACGATCCCCGAGACGGACTGTCTGTGGTCCGCATCTGCGCGCCTTGCTGCTGAAGGCACACTGACGCAAATGCGCTCCGGCCGAAGCATCGATACCATACCGGAAGAAGGAACAACGTCCGATTCAATCTTGAAATCAACGCTTTCGAGGATATTTGCTTCACCCAGGAAGTTGGCGACAAAGCGCGTTTTGGGGCGATCGTACAAGGCCTCCGGTGTATCGATCTGCTCGATTTGACCGGCGCGCATGACAACGATGCGGTCCGAAAGCGTGAGTGCTTCTTCTTGATCGTGGGTGACGCAGATGGTCGTTTTCCCAAACTCCTTGTGCAGCTCTTTGATTTCCACTTGCATCTGCTCGCGCAGATTTCGATCGAGCGCGCCCAGCGGTTCGTCCAGCAGCAAAATCGGTGGATCTGCAATCAAGGCGCGCGCGACGGCCACGCGTTGTTGCTGGCCCCCACTCAATTGTGATGGCATGCGCTCGCCAAACTCACCCAGGCGAACACGCTCAAGCATTCTTTTGACCCGCGACGCTCTGTCAGAGGCCTTGATGCCGCGCATTTCGAGCGGGAACTCCAAGTTGTGATGCACCGTAAGGTGCGGGAAAAGTGCATAGCTCTGGAAGACAATGCCTTGGTCGCGGCGGTAAGACGGGACTTCGGACACGGACTTGCCGGAAATGAGGATGTCTCCTCCGGTAGGGGTCGTGAAGCCGGCGAGCAGCATCAATGCTGTCGTTTTGCCAGAACCGCTCGGTCCAAGAATCGTAAGGAACTCGCCGCGCGAAACAGAAAGGGAGATATCCTTAACCGCAGCAACGGCCCCATAGATCTTGGAAACATTGCGAAATTCGATTTGAGCGGTATCCGGAAGCTTCTGCAACACTTCGTCCTCGGCAGGAAGATGATTTTTCAGATTCAAGTTCATTACGATACTCCAGCAGGACTGATGAGCAACTTTGGCATGCAGTCCCGTAAGGCAGGTAGTGGGAAGAGGTGGCGCTAACCTTTGACGGCCCGCGCCGACTGGACGAGCGCCACCGATAGATCGTTGGGGACAGAGGATTACTGAAGAATCCACTCATTCCAACGCTGCACAAGCCGCTCCTTGTTCGACTTTCCGTCCGATCCAACCTCGGCATACCATTTGGCGTTCATAGCGAAGCTGATCGCCTCGTAGTCGGGATGCGACGCAAGTTTTCGGGCGACATCGTCAGGAATCAATTTGAAGGCGTTCTTGTTCGTTGGGCCCTGCGCGATAAGCTTTGCAAACTCGGCCTGTCGGTCCGGGCGGCTTGTCAGCGCAATAAATTTTTGAGCATTTTCGGCATTCGGACTGCCCTTCGGGATGCACCAATAGTCCGTTGTCAGTTTCGCCTGGTTGCGGTTGATCTCGATTGGCCCACCTTCATCAATAAGGGTAAGTGCGCGCGCGTCATAGGACTGCACGATGTCGGCGATGTTGTCTCGCATGATCTGAAGAATTTCCGACCCGCTCGTCCACCATTTGCGAATGTGCGGCTTGATCTTGTCCAAGCTTGCAAACACGCGGTCGATATCCATCGGGTAGAGCTTGTCCATCGGAACGCCATCCGCGAGCAATGCTTCTTCCCAAGGCCCACTTCCGTATTCGCCGGTATTGATGGAGCGAACGCCAGGGAACTTCTTGACGTCCCAGAATTCCGCCCAGGTGGTCGGCCGGGGCTTTCCTGCCGGGAACTTCTTCGTGTTCCAGACCATATTCACCGAGTATACGTACGAAGCAAAGCCGTTCGGTTGCCTCCAGTTTTCTGCGATTGCTTCCAGGTCTTCCTTCTTCCAGATGGAATAATCGATCTTTTCGAGGTAGCCCTTGGCAGTAAGCGGATCGACATTGGTTTGACCAAGGTTGACGACGTCGGCCGAAACGTTTTTGGTATCGACCATCATCGCAATCTGTGTCGATGAGAAGTCCGCATTGACGCGCGTCACCTTGACTCCGGTCTCGGCCTCAAAGGACTCGACGTAAGCCTTCATCACCGCATCGCCCCAGTTGCCGCCGCTCATGTTGACTTTGAGCTCGCCGGTGGAGGCGGCCGTTGCACGGCCGGCCGCGGAAGCCAACGCGCCTACCGCAATTGCGGTCGAAGTAGCCTGCATGAACCGCCGGCGATTTATCAGAATGCTCATTTCGTTCTCCCTCTGTTAATTCCTTGCTCATGGCGCACGGGGATCTCACTTCATCAGTGTACGGCGAACACGACGCCGGCGATGTCAGACCAAAGCACGCGGTTCCTGCGTTTCCACTCGGTCCCGCATTCACCAAGACGGTGGCGCATAAACGATTGCAGTGTTCAGGCAGCAGCCTCCTCGACCGCTACCATCAATGTCCTAACGCAACACGATAAGGAATGCAACAAATGTTTTATAACGCTCAATATGCATCAAGCGTATTATTGATATCTGAGCCTTTGGTCGCCTCAGTTTACCATCTGCCGAACACTGCTGCCGACGCCAGCCCTACGGGAGCGCCTGCAGGCTCTGGACTTCCGGGACGTGGTTTTTAACCGTACCTGATTCAAATGGATCATTGACACAATAGCGACTCATATGTTTCATTCGGTTCCAAAGAGGCCGATTCATCCGCGTAAGCGCGGTCGCTGATCGGCATCATTTCACTCTGCGAACCGCCGGTCGAAGACACCAGGTAAGCTTTCAGGAAAAGAGAAGAGGTCAGATGGCATACTTGGGCAATAATGTGCGTGAGTATCGGTACAAGCTACTAAATGAACTGATGGATCGCGAGAACCTGGATGCTGTCGCTTTCGCAAGCACAGAGTTCTTTCAGTTCGCGACCAACTTCCAGACGGATGTCACCACCTGGGAGCGGCCAATTCTCTGTGTCGTCCCGAGGAACGGCGCGCCGTTTGTTGTCCTCAATGAGCTTTCGACAAACAATTGGCGATATGCGCACGAAGACGGGCGTCTTTGGGTATCCGACACAAGCTTTTATGCGGAGCATCCAGTCCTCTCCAATCGAATGCATCTTGTGCATGAATGGCCGGAGATGGTTGCCGAAAAACTACGAAGTGCAGGTCTCGGGAGAGCTCGCATCGGGACCGATGTTGGTGGCGGTCCATTGCAGAAGGCGTTCGCGCTGCTACCTGAGGCCCGTCCTCTAATGAAGACGCAAGAGTTTCGAGCGCTTCGTTGGGTCAAGCATCCCGAAGAGATCGCACTCATGCGCGAGATAGCGAGCTTGACCGACTGGTTACAGGATCGCTACCGGGAGAGTATCCGTCCGGGTCGGCTCCTGATGGAATTGGATATGATGATGGGAGCCGAGTTAGCGCAGGAGGCCGCACGACGCTTTCCAGCGCAGGATGTTGCCTTGCTCGACCTGTGGTCGATCTCGGGTCCACCGTCGGCAGCTCCACACGGGGACGGCAAGCGATCCGGTGCGATCCTCGAAAAAGGACACGTGATGATCAACTTGATTATCCCCCGCATTAATGGAGTGGTCGTGGAGAATGAGCGGACCTGGTTCTGTGGCAAGCCGGATACCCGGCAGGAACGCTTCTTCGAGGTCGCGCTCGCTGCAAATGAAGCTGGAATTGAAGCCGCTGTGGCGGGTCGACCGGTGTCGGGAATTGATGCAGCAGCGCAGGCAATCATCGAAAAAGCGGGTTTTGGAAACTACATCATGCACCGGACAGGACACGGCATGGGCTTGTTGTGCCACGAGTACCCCGGAGACATGGCATTCAATCACCGTGCCTTGCTCGAAAACGAAGTTTATTCGGTCGAGCCCGGATTGTATGTTTATGGACTCGGCGGCTTCCGACAAGACGATACGGTCGTCATCGGGGAAAAGCCTGAAGTGCTGACACGGGCGTCTAAGGATCTAAGAAGCCAGACTGTTCTGTGACACTTCGTCCCGACAGAATCTAGTCGCGATCGCGATTTTGCCGCTTTGCCCTTTGGTCATCGCTCCGGTGGAGCGGTGGCACGCCCAGAGCCGCGAACGGCCTACCATAAAGCTGCTAGTGGGATCGCTTGGCTAACACGGTCGCGCCCCGCAATCCGCACCCTCCAGGCCGGCGCCCCTGCACTGGTAAGACAAATGCCGCAAAACACTACGTACTGAAACATATGTCGCACACTCACAGGAGCGTTTGCATGACCGATTCTCGCTTTCAGGCCCAGGCCGAGCCGAACGAAAATCCAGTATACCGCCTTGATCTCAGTGCCAAAGCTGCAGGCAGAGAGAAACTCGGCCCATTGGAATCGACGTATGTGTATGCGCACGAAGGTGTCAGGCTCGCTTTGGACGTGGTTCGTCCGATGGGCGATAGCGCGGATCATAAGCGCAACACCATCTTGGTTATGACCTGTTATGGGCGCGGAAAGAAGGGCGAGCCGTCCAATCAATATGCGGATTTGTTCGTTCCAGAAGGCTATGCGGTGGTGGTTGGAGATGTTCGCGGTACCGGCGCCTCGTTCGGCGTTTGGCCAGGTCACCGCTCGCGCGAAGAAATCCTCGACTTTAGTTACGTGTTAGACTGGATCGCTGCACAGCCTTGGTCGACGGGCAATGTGCTTGCGTACGGCGTGTCCTACACCGCCAACTCTGCAGACCTTATTGCTTCGAGAAATCATCCCGCCCTGAAAGGCATCGTGCCGCGCTATGTCGACTACGATATCTTTTTCGAAACCTATCCAGGAGGTGTTCCGAACCTTACCCTCGACAGGTGGAGTCAACTGGTTGAATCGTTGAACAGAGACGAAAATAGCGAGATCAATGCTGATCGCGCCTCAACTCTCCGTGCGGGAATTCGTCCGGTGGGAAGCCAAGCGGAGTTGACGGCCGCGCTGCAAGAACACGGCCGCGCGCCGTCATTCCAGCCGGTCGAGCAAACCACGTCCTTTGACGATTGGCTCAGCAAACGTTCTGGGTTCGATTTCTCTCCACAGGCGTCGGCTGACCTTATCTCGCAATCGGGGGTTCCGATTCAAAATTGGGGCAGTTGGTTCGATTCTGGGTCGCCCCTCGGGTCTATCCGGCGATTTCTACTCCAGTCGAACCCCATGAACATCATTCTTGGTCCGTGGAACCATGGCGGCCGCAAACCATATGACCCACTGCGTGCTGATGTTCAGGACTGCGCTCCGATCATGGCGGCGCAACACGCAAATGATATTCGATTCATTGATGCTTGTTTCACGGGCGAGGCTGCTCTGCAGGCCGATAAAGTCATTCACTACTACACGTGCGGCGAGGGATCCTGGAAGTCAACGCGCTCATGGCCAGTCCCGGCCGTCCGACAACGATGGCATATGGCAAGTGGCTCGCGCCTGAGCTCATCGCCGAGTGACACGGGCTACGACACTCTGCAGGTTGACCGTGAACTGGGGGACGTCCTCTCAAACAGATGGGACACCAATGGTGGCATTGGAACATGGGAAATCGATTATGGAGATCGGCGACAGTTCGATGCGGCTCGACTGGCCTATACGAGCGAACCGCTGCAGAATGATTTGGAGATCACCGGGCATCCAGTTGTGGATCTGAACATAACCTCAACCCGTGAAGACGGTATTTTCTTCGTCTATTTGGAAGCAGTTAAACCTGATGGGACCTCCTGCTACCTTACAGAAGGCCAGTTGCGTGCGCGTCATCGGAAAGTATGGACTGCCTCGCCTTTCGGCGCGCTCGGACCACAACAAAGCTATTTGGAAAGCGACGCCGAGCCGCTCACACCAGGAGAACCGACCAGATTGGCGTTTACACTGTTACCGATTTCGGCGCTCATACCAGCGGACTATAGCTTGAGGGTGTGTCTAGCGGGAAGCGAGAGCACGAGTTTCGCCAATGTACCCGCTGACGGAGAACCGCCGCAGCTCAAGTTGCATCGCGGTCCTCACGGTTGCTACATCGATTTACCCGTTGTTGAACGGTGAGGGCAGTCTTCATCTCCCATAAAGAGAGCGGCGTCGTTAATTCGGCGTCGCCTCCAGCAAAGTGATAGTTTCCGACCCGACTTGGGATAGTCTCATCTTCGCTCGAAGCGCCGCGGAGAGCTTTAGAATTCACTCTCGTGCGGGTGGAGCGCCGTCGGGCGAACTACCTACAAAAGTCCGCGCCGATACAGAATGCGGACCCAAACCGACCGGCCGTCAATGTAGATCATGCTGAGCGTCTGGCATACATCGACGCGTTTCGAGCCGTGCATTTCAGTTAGCAAGGAAAGAAGGCGCGAGAGCCTGCGCGTATAGGCCTGCGAGATCGCACATCTCGAGGGTATAATGTTCGGCAGCATCCAAGAGGTTGATCCAACCAATGACCTCGTTCCGCCAAACGACTGCGGTATTCAATACACCCACGAGGCCCATTTTGATCAATGTTTCGTGGTCGGCAAAGTAGCGCTTCATGTCTTCGCAATCTTTGCCCAGAAAGTGCCGACCAGCGCCGACACGCCTACTCCACTCGTCATCGGCGAGGGGCTTCGTTCCTCCGAGGGGACTGTAATTGAGGTCGGTCGAGTAGATCCGCCGCATAACGCCTGCGGCTCTATCAACCTTGAGGAGGGTAAAGAGCTTGTGGCCAAATTCCTCCTGGAAAGCGTTGTCTGCCAATGCCATTAAGGCTTCGGAATCCGACAGGCGGCCGGCGCGCTCGTGAAATACGACGAGCCGTTGATACTGATCGTCTCTGAGATGATAGCCCATATCTTTCCTTGCAACTTCGCAATGGGGTTTGTGGGATTTTTCACCTGGCCGGGCCTTGAACAGACCGGCTGCAGTTTTTTTGACGTGGCTGATCGCTGCCCAGACGCACCCGTGGGTTCGGTCCCCGGACGACGACGTCGCACCGCTCGGCGACTTGAGGCCGCATTAGACGACGCGCATTGTTCCGCTTAGTGCAGCTCGCTCGTCACGAGCCGCATGTATCCGCCACTCGATGCGGTCTGGAAAAAGCTCGAAAACACTCGTCGCGAGGGTCCGGGAGTCTTTCCAATCCTTGAAGATTAGAGTGGTCTCGTCAAACAGCACCGCTTCTGCTCCACCCGCCAACGCGCCTTCGCCGATCATTCGATCCGCCGCTGCTTGTCGGTCACGGGAGGAAGCGCCGATGGTCTGCTTCACCCCACTGAACTCGCTGGAGAGCAGATGGTTGGCATGCGCTCGCGGTTCAGCAACCTCTACCACGACGCAGCCTGAGGCCGGCGCTTCGACAGAGAGTACCTTGCGGGTCTTCGCATCGCCAAGAGTGTGATGGAATCCACACGAGCGGTCATTGCGCTTCAAAATGCCGACCGCTTCGTCCAAACTTTTAGCATCAAGAATGGCGCGGCAAAGAACCTGTCGGGGCACGCCAGGTTTTTGGTCGTTCGGGGTGATCGCGTTGATCGTCTGGACCAGGCCGGTCTCGTTCAGGCGGAAGGTACCGCCCGGCAGCATGCCCGCGGTCATAAAGCTGCTCCACGCCGGCCCCACATCGGGCTCAATCTCCACCCAGAAATTGGCACCCAGCGATTCGGGCTCGCCGTCCTCATTGTGGGCGATAACCGCCGGCCCATTGCATTCAGCTGGTATTAGGACAGTCGTGCAGCCCATTCCGGCAACAGCTTTTGCCGCGGAGGCGGCGTCTGGAATCTGCAGATCAGTCTGGCAATTCAATAGGAAGATGGTCTCGAAATCCTTGCCGGCACCTTCTGCGATACCCTCGATTTCGCGCACGTAGCGGGGATATGCCGCGCGGGCTGCAGCTTCCAAATTCTTCAAATATTCCGATCCGCGCCATCGAGCATCTAGAGCGCGAAATTGCTCCGTGCCAAGCCGATACTCGAGGAAGCTTGTGGCATTGGCCTTCCCGAGCGCACAACCAATCGAGAAGGCGTCGCCCTTGGCGTGCACACTGGTTATGAGGTTTTTTGTCATTGAGTTCTCTGCTTTCCGCTTACTGTCGGTATGTTTCGGAGAGACTGCTGGCGCTGCCGTCAGAAGTGGGAGAGCGTTTGGTTTTCAGGTCGTGGCTCCCCTTCCGCTGCCAGGCCGCTCAGCCAAATTCATTGCGGCGCGTCGAGGCTAAGTATCCTGCATAAATCATTTGATACAAATTAATGCTTTATGAGTCAATTGCTTCATTCTCCGACTGAAAAGCTGTGTCGGCCCCCGGCTCTACGGCGCTCTTGCTAGATCGCTGATGCAATACCCCGGCCAGCCAAGGCAACGAGAGGATCCCTGAAGCAATTACGATCACTCAAGGGTGCAAAGGTCTGAGCGGTCGTTATTGTGACGGTAGTACACGAGTATTCTTCGGACCGCGTGATTACCGATATCGCCAGTAGGCTGGGTGATGCTCCATTCCACCGTGCGCCGATCAAAACATCGCACACCTAGATCCGTCAAACAAAAAATTTACAAGATCTTTACGTCCGCAATTCGCTGAGGATGGTACGTTCACTGCAGATCTGTGGCCGGGCGTAGCTAGCAAGGTTGATGCGGATACGCTCGGACCGCCGCAAATCCCGCAACGGAGGGTCAGCAGTCAATGGCAAGAAGAGCGCTCATCCTGCTTGAAGGCAACGGACATGGTACTGGTGAGCAATATGTCCAAGCTGCCAAGAGTTTTGGCCTTCATCCAATTACCCTATCGACCGATCCAGCTCAGTACCCCTATCTCGCAGCGGGAGGTGTTGAAGCAATCCAAGTCGATACAGACAATCTCCATGCGCTGATCAACGAATGCTCTCGGCTGGGTAAGACCTACGAAATTGTTGGCATTACAAGCGCCGAGGAGAAGGTCTACGCGACCGCCGGAAAGCTCTGCCAGCAATTCGATTTACCGGGACCAAACCCCGCTTCGGTCGAACAATGTTGCGACAAATTCATTCAACGTCGCCTGCTCGCTGATGGAGGCGTTCCGATACCTGCTTATCGCCTGGCCACTAACGCGGCGGAGGTTGAAAGCTGTGCCGCGGAAATCGGCCTGCCAGTGGTGGTCAAGCCTGCGATCGGGGGTATCGGCGGCATCGGTGTTCGACTGTGCCGAAACGTCGCCGAGTTGGCCGAACATACGGCCCATCTTTTAGGTGGGAAGCATACATGGCGGTCTTCACCGAAGATCCTGGTCGAAGAATTCGCACAGGGCCCGTTCTATGAAGCCGACACGATGGGAAATGAGGTCATTGGGATTAGCGCCGCCGATTTCGATCATCCACCACATTTTCTCTTTCGTGAGAGCATCTTTCCGGCCCTGCTGACTAACGACGAGCACGAGCGAATCTCCGACGTGGCGCTGCGCTGTTTGGGAGCTCTGGGACTTGGGTGGGGGCCAACCAACATTGAATTGCGGTGGACGACGCGTGGCCCAGTTGTAATAGAAGTCAATCCGCGTATTGCGGGCGGAACCTATCCTCGGCGGGCTCATCTTGCTTATGGTGTCGATCTCGTAACCGAGCACATTAAGCTTGCCACCGGCGTGGAATGTGACTTACGCACCACGTATCTCCAGACTGCAGCCGTGCGATTCCTACTCCCTGATCGCGATGGCACCCTCAGTTGGATCGACGGCGACAGTCGGGCGGCTGCCGTGTCGGGCGTTGTAGAGGTCAAATTTTATGTTAAGCCTAAGACGCAGATAGTCAGGAAAGGTGACTACCGGGACCGCATAGGACATGTGATCGCCGCTTCATCCAGCTTTGCACAGACCAAGGCCATACTTCAGCATGCGGTCGGTCTAATCGATTGGTCGATCACGCCATTCTCTACCTCTGGCGAAGAAGAACACGCCGTGCCGTTAAACTCCTCCAGCAGCCTCAAAGGCTCTAGGTAAAGGGCAATTCGCAATGAATATTGAGTTGCCCAGTGTAGATTGCAGAGACGTGCGTTCCTTTTAGCGAGGCAACACTTGATGACCACGGCGCAATTAATTTCCGCTCACCGAATAATCGTGAAGATTGGCTCCGCACTAATTGCCGACGGAGAAACCGGAGACATTCGCGGTTCTTGGCTTGAAACGATGATAGAAGATGTGGTCCGATTTTTCTCACGTGGGCAGCAGGTGATCATCGTGACCTCCGGTGCTGTCGCGGTTGGGTCACGTCACTTCAATGAGTTTGACGTTCCTCTGAGAAGTGAAGAGCGACAAGCGGCTGCAGCCATCGGTCAAGTTCGACTCATGCTTGCCTTCGAACAGAGCTTAAAACGGTTTGGATTTGGACTCGGACAAATACTATTGATGGGCGAAGATCTACGCAACCCGCATCGCCGACTCAATGTTCTGTCAACTGTTCGACAAATCCTCAAAGTTGGCGCCGTTCCCGTTATCAATGAGAACGACACAACCGCAACTGCCGACACCCGTTTTGGCGACAATGATYGTTTGGCGGCCCAGCTCGCAGAGTTGGTGCAGGCTGACATAATTATTTTGCTTTCCAACATAGATGGCCTCTTCACGGAAGATCCACACGACAACCCGTCGGCCCGTTTGATCACAGAGGTGCGACGCATTACCCCCCAAATAGAGGCCATGGCCGGTCATTCCGTCTCTCGTCATAGTTCGGGTGGCATGCTGACGAAGTTGATGGCAGCAAGGATCGCCATGGATGCCGGGTGTTACATGATCATCGCGAAGGGAAACAAATCTTACCCGCTGTCGGCCATCGAGAACGGTGGCCCATCAACCTGGTTTATCCCGTTTGCAAGGGATAGGAGCGACCGCCACACTTGTGGCGACAACCTACCGCAGGCTCAATAATCGTCCTGCATTGCTGATTATTGGTAGCGCTCTTTTCAGTGCACGTTGTAAATCGTTTTGAAGAGCGGCGGCTTATGCTGGCTGGCTTTTGAAGTTGAAGGGCAGCAGATCCTCGATATTGGCATCGTCGGGGCGCCGCAGCAGCGGTGTCCAGCCAAGCCCCAGCCACGCGCGCCAAAAAATCAGCACGCCGCAAGACAAGCGCATGACAGCGGCGGCAACCACATCAGATGGTGCTTCGAAAAACAACGGCTCAATCATTCCTTACATTGGTCGTGTCAACTTGGGTCCATTTCTGTTCTGGCCCTGACACACTGAAGACCCTTGTATTCTGTGGACGCCTGCGTAACCTGACTTTGCGTCACTTTGACAGCAATCAGATCGTCGACGGCACATTGATTGCAGGTGCATAACGAAGAACCGTACGACAATTGCCTCTCGCCTTTTTTTATTAAGGGCTCTAGATGAAGACCACTCGAACTATCCAAGGTAAGACGACAAAATTAAAAGTGGCTCCGCTCATCAGTTCGGACCCGCTGTTGTCGTCCAAGATCATAAATTTCATTGAGGGGGCACGCGCAGTCACCCCCGCCGAGGTGGAAGCAAACAGCATCACGCGTTATCGTGTTACAAAATTCTATCGTGAACAGATCATCAACAGTGGTCATTATGATCAGCTTAAATTCATCGTCGAGCCCTCATTCGAAGAGTTCGACGGTCCCGGCACTCTGGATACCAGCGGAGAGCACGAAAACACGGTCGCGCCCGGGTTTCAGCACAAGTACGCGCAAACAGGATTGTTGCTTGCAACGGACCGCTGCGCTTCATACTGCCGTTATTGCTTCCGCAAACGCATTGTCGGCAAGGACTCAGATGAAATCGCAGCTGACCTTGGGCAGATTGCGCGATACATTGGAGGTCATCCTGAGATGACGAACGTCCTGATATCAGGAGGTGACCCGTTCGTGCTCAACACCGCCAGCCTCCATGAAATTCTTGATCATCTGCTGCCATTCCCACATCTGAATTCCATTCGTTTTGGCACAAAAATGCTCGCCTACGCGCCCCAAAGGTTTGAGGATCCTGCTCTAGTGGCCTTGTTCGAACGGATCCATGTAGCTGGAAAATCCGCAGTGATCGTTACGCATTTTGACCATATCGGCGAAATTTCGGCCGATGCGGAGCGAAGCATTCGGTCATTGCGGGCGCGTGGTACGCAGTTCCTAAACCAGTGCGTGCTTCTCGCGAAAGTCAACGATGACCCCGACATTTTGGCCGCGACCTTCGCCAAGTGTCACCATATGGGTGTCCGCCCATATTACCTATTTCAAGGCAGGCCGGTGAAAGGTGCATCGCATTTTCAGGTTCCACTGCGCCGCGGCCTGGAGATTTCGCATGGCATCAACCAACGCCTGAGCGGCATTCAAAAGACATTTAAATACATCATGTCGCATTACACTGGTAAGATCGAGATTCTCGACTTTGGAACTGATGGCCGCGTCTATATGCGATATCACCAAAACAAGGCTTCAGAAAAGATCGGAAAGATCTTTTCCCGGCCGAACCTCGAAGGCGCCTGCTGGTTGGACGATTTGCCCGAAGGATGAGATCTGAGGGCGCCAATGCAAACTACCAAATCATTCCCTGTGGAAGTACCGTGGACGGCGATGATGAACTCTCCCGCCGTGCGGCAGAACCAGTTTTTACGTTGAGATCTTCAGGAAGCATGCGCCGCTGGAGCAGAGACGCCAGGAGCATGACGGTGAGCAGGCATAAAAGGTCTCTGAATCACCTGAGCAGGCGCAAGAAGTTGTAGCCAACGGCAGCCAGAACGGCATCGACGGCATCTCCTTTTGTCCGGCGAGATAATTGCGATCCATCCGATGCTCGTTCTTGATGTGGCCGATGACGGGCTCGACGGCTGGCTCTCGTCGCATCTGTCGTTTGATGGCCGGCGTCACGCGGCGCTGTTGTGGCTTGTGAAGACCCGCAGCTTGTGACTCTCAGGTGAATTGTGGCCGCGATATCCGGCATCGGCCAGGTGCGGACAACTCGTTGCCGATCGTCTCCTCCATGTCGGGGATGATGGTCTCGAGGGTGCGCCCATAATAGGGGTTCCTGGCAGTGCCATGGCATGGAGGGCGAACTGGCCGCCTTTGGAGAGCGGTTCAGTATCGAGGCCACCGAGACTTGACGCCAAACTCGTAGGGCTTGTGCGCCTTGCCTTCGGATGCATTCGACTTCGTCGTAAGCGCTCATTTCCATGCGCGTTGACGCGGCCCGTTTGACCGGGGTCGCCGTCAGACGGCTGCCATTGGATCATGCAGCGGCGGTTTCAGCGTTTCAGCGAAGTTGAAGGGCAGCAGGTCGGTGATGTCGGCTTCGATGACACGCTGCGGTAATTCGGTAAGGACGTGACGCAGATAAGCCAAGGGTTCGATGCCGCAGGCGCGGCATGTCAGCATGAGGCTGTAG
>NZ_JARWKZ010000065.1:0-27788 GCF_050577975.1 Rhizobium sp. BR 315
GGCCGCCGCCGTCACGCGGCGGCCGCTCAGGCTGTTCGCCACGCGTGCCTCGTCCTCGGCAAAACCCGGCAGACCGCCCTCGACCTTGACGGTCTTCAGGCGCACCGTCAGCTTCTCCGCCCCCTTGGGCGCCACCGGGCCGGAGGCTTCGGGAATGACGATACCGCTGCTCTGCTTCTGCAATTGCGGCTCAAAGCTCTGCGGCGTCACCTGCGAGGCCGTCTGCGCAAACGCCGAGCCGATCATGACCGATGAAAGGGCAACCGCCGCAGCAGCACCGAGCGCTGCGCGCTGCGAGCGCAATTTCCATTTACCGAAAGGCACGTTCCCCAATCCCTCAGTCGTCTATTTCGATCTAAACGTCCGACAGATCGGCCAGCGCCGCCACGCCAAGCCGATCGTCCTCGCCCCTTCGGCCTCAGGCCGCATCATCACTCGTTCCCATGTTCAAGCGATCACGTACCCGGTCTCGAACACGATTGTGGCGGACGCTATGCAGATTCTCGCCTCCTGTCTCCGTCCATTTCTGACACTTCCAGATTTTCTCTTGCATGATCTCAAGTCCAGGGGACACCCGCACAGGTATAGTGAAGGATGGCCATCAATATCGACACCGAAATCGGGAGTTACCGGCCGTGTTCTGCGATCAAATTACAACCTGTAATTTGATCGGCATTGACTTCTCGCCTCATTGATAGATTGAGTGGCTAACCTATGAACACCATATGCTTTCAAAGGGGAGGTTTGCTGCATGAGTGTCGTTTTTTCCCCCATGTCTCTCAGCGACGCCCGCTCCATCGTTGCGCAGCATGGTCCCGGTGCCCTGCGCGAAATCGCTATGGCGCGCGCCGCCGACAATCACGACAACGCCATCATTCAAACGGACGCCACCGCCCTCCCCGCATCTAAAAGCGGGCCACTTGCCGGCATCGCCTTCGGGGTGAAGGACAATATCGACGTGGCGGGCTATGCGACCACCGGTGCTTGCCCCGGGCTCGCCAGGAATCTGGCGACCGACGATGCGGCCGCCGTCGCAGCGCTTCGTTCCGCCGGCGGCTATGTTCCGATCAAGCTCAACCTTCACGAGCTCGCATTCGGCATCACGTCGAATAACGCTGTCTACGGCCCTGTCCGCAATCCGTTCGATCCGGAACGCTGCGCAGGCGGCTCCTCCGGCGGTAGCGGCGCGGCCATCGCCCGCGGTGTCGTGCCCTTCGCGCTCGGATCCGACACGGGAGGTTCCTCCCGCATCCCAGCCGCCTTTTGCTCCGTGGCCGGATTGCGGCCTTCGACCGGGCGATACCCGGCAGGAGGAGCTCTGATCCTTTCGCCGACCCGCGACACGGTCGGGCCGATGGCTGCAAACTGCACTGATCTGGCCGAGATCGACGCGATCATTTCCGGCGAACATCTCCTCCCGGAACTGCCGGACCGGCCTTTGCGCTTCGGTGTACTCTGGGACAAGCGTGGATTGTCTCAGAGCGTCGACGAGGCGATCGCCGGCGCCTTGAGCAAACTTGCTCGTTCCGGCGAAATCAGCCTCGTTCCGATCTCCTCTCCGGAATTCGAAGATGTCGATGCACGCATCGGTGGACCAATCGTGTTCAACGAGGCTTTGGAGTTCTGGACGGACTTCTGCGCCAAGAAGCTCGGAAAGACCCTGGCCGAATTCACCGCCACCATCGGCAGTCCCGATGTCCGCACCATTTTCGAGCGGCTTCCGGCGCTTGCCGCCAAGACCAGCGAGGCCTTTCTATACGCACGCGGGAGCGGCTTGGCGTCGCTGCGCAACACCTATGAGCAACTCTTCCATGACCGGCGCCTCGATGCGATCATCATGCCCACGGTTCCTGTCCAGCCTCCAAGGATCGGGGAAGACTCGCGTATGCAAACAGACGCGGGTTCCATCCCGACATTCCCGACAGTCACCAGCCATGCGGTACTCGCAACCTTGACGGGGGCACCTTCGATCTCGATCCCCGCAGGATTGGATAGAGACGGTCTGCCCGTCGCGCTGATGATCGATGGAAAACGCCTTGCCGACCGCGCATTGCTTGCGATCGCGTGCAAGGTCGAGGCCCTGCTTGTCCAATAAACCCGGGGGCGTGCGCCGCCAAATCGCGCGCGCCATGCGGAGATGTGGGGAGTTTCCAGCCGAGATGCGGCCGTCATAGGGTTGGCCGCATTCGAACCCTTGTTGGCACCATTCAAACCCCCTGTCCGTTTGAATGCCGACCCTCATTCCACGACTATCGAGCCGGTCCCGATGGGTCGGTAACGCGCTCGTTTGACTGACGAGAAGACCGGTCCGTCTACAGCCAATTCAATTGGAGACGAACATGACTGACCGCAAACTGACCACTGCGGCGGGAGCACCCGTCGTTGACAACTTCACGCGCCCTACCAGGCTTGTCCTTCCATATCCAGCAGGAGCCGGTGTCGCCAAGGCGCTGGAAATCCCCCTTGAACAAGCCGCAGAATAGGAGCCGAAAAATGTCCCGCAATTCAGAAATCATCGCAGGTATCACGATCCCCGACAGCGCAATGGCAAAGGCCGCGACCGAGCTGGTCCGGGATACCGAAACAGACCTGCTCTATCACCACTCTCGCCGCGTCTTCCTGTTCGGCGCTCTGACTGGCGAGCGCAGGGGCCTGAAATATGATCCGGAGCTTCTCTATATCGGAGCGATGTTCCACGACATGGGCCTGATCGATTCCTACGCCAGCGAGACAGAGCGCTTCGAGGTGGATGGGGCGAACGCCGCACGAACCTTCCTCGAGGCCTATGATGTCTCGGAACGCGACGTCGACGACGTCTGGGATTCCATCGCCCTCCACACGACACCCGGCATTCCCCAGCACAAGAGGCCGACAGTCGCTCTTGTTACGGCAGGCGTCGAGATGGATGTGCTTGGCCTCGCCTATGACGACTTCACGCCCGAACAACGACATGAGGTCTGCAACTGCCATCCGCGCGGCCTCAGGTTCAAGCATGGCATCCTGTCTGCGTTCTGCTACGGCACGATCAAGAAGCCGGAGACGACGTTCGGTAACGTCAAGGCCGACGTCCTTTCCCGCATGGACCCGACCTATAAGCGAGTGGACTTTGCAGAAATGATCATGGGTTCGAAGTGGGATAGCTGAGAACAGCTGCGTCCTGAACGGCGGTCGGAGGCAACACTCCGATCGCCATTTTCTATAAAGGTCTTCTGAAGCTTGCCCGATATTGGCCGGGTGTCACTCCGAGCCTCTTAGCGAAGACCTGCCGCATGCGGTGCGGCGTTCCGAAGCCGCATTGGTAGGCGATCTCCTTCAACGCCAGAGGACTTCCTTCCAGCAAGTTCCTGGCCGCATCCACCCTTGCCTGCTCCACGAAATCGCCGGGCGTCGTCTTTGCCTCCTGCAGAAAGAACCGCGCAAAGTTGCGTCTGCTCATGCCCGCATGGTCCGCCAGCTCGCTGACCGACAGCTTTCCGTTCAGGTTCGACATGACGAACCTATAGATGAGCGCGAGCGGAGAACTATCGTCCGGAGGTGCGGCTATATAAGGGCTGAACTGCGACTGGCCGCCTTGCCGCTGGGCAACCACCACAAGACGCTTGGCGACTGCCAGAGCGACAGCGCTGCCGTGATCCCCGTTGACGATAGCCAGAGCCAGGTCAATCCCGGCCGTGACCCCCGCCGATGTCAGCAGAGCGCCATCTCGAATGTAAATTCGGTCGCGATCGACCTCGGCGAGAGGAAATTGCTGCGCCAGCGCATCGGCATTTTGCCAGTGGGTAGTCACATGTTTTCCATCCAGAAGGCCAGCATGGCCGAGAATGAACGCGCCCGTGCAAATAGAACCGTAGCAAGTCGCAAGCGCAGCCAGCCGCCGCACGCAGGACAAGACTACATCATCAGGCGCTTCACTCGGAAGCGCCGGCCCGCCGGCAACGAGAACCAGATCGAATTTCCGGGTCGCAGCCTCGTAGCTCGTATGCGCGGCCATCGGCATGCCGTTGGATGCGCGGAAAAGCTCCGGTGGTCCTATCAAGGTCACGTCGTAACGACGCTCGGAGGAGACGAACGCATTCGTTTCCTCAAACACATCCATCGGGCCTGACACATCGAGTGCCTGAACATTGGGAAAAACCAAGATCGCGACCGAGGGCATCCGCTACTCCATACGCCAGCCGCCGCCGAACGATTGATATAGGGATGGCACGGGTGACCGCGGATACTAGGGAACGGCCTATGTCTGGTCAAAGCTTTAGATAACCGGAGGCTGACGAACCCCTCTCCGGCAGGTGAACGCGGCACTAAATCTGTCCGCGGACGATCCGCCTGGACGGCATGATCGGCTCTCCCGCTTCCTGACGAGCAAGGCAATATTCGAATAGATCAGGCGCCTCACATTTTGTAAGCTACAACTAACCTAATCCGAGCTGTATCTACATTTTGAGTGAGCGGCGAAGAGCCGCCAGACTGTCCACACGGAATTGCCCCGTCACATCCGCATCCTTCTGGAAATCGAAAGCGTGAAATGCTCCGGGGTAGATATGCAACTCGGTCGGCACTCCCGCCCGGATAAGGCGTCGCGCATATTCCAGATCCTCCTCAAGGAAGAGATCCAGCGTACCGGACATCATGAAGCAGGGTGGAAGCCCTGCCAAATCGCTGGCGAGGGCCGGTGATGCATGGGGCGAAATCTCATTCATCCCGGGGCATGACCCAGAAGAGACGTCCATCCGAAGCGGTTCATCTTTGCCGTCCAGACGAATTCGCCGGTATAGGGATGTGGGTCGGCGGCACCGCAGGTGCGATCGTCGAGCATCGGATAGGCGAGATGCTGAAAAGCAACGGGAACCTGCTTGCGATCGCGGGCGAGCAATGCCAGAGCAGCGGCCAGCCCGCCGCCCGTACCGCCTTGCCTGCCGCAGTTACCTAACATGTTTAATAACATATTATTCTGCCGGCTTGGCTACCGGCTTTATTGGATTGCACCGATGGGAAAGCGGCCTCGAAGTCCTATGCCAGCTACATAAATCAATGGGGCGTCCGCGCCCTTGAACACCGTTGACGCGTAATATCAGCATCGCCGCAGGCAACACTTGCCGAAGCAACTTTGTCGGGGCAGATTGCAACGACAACGGAGATGGACGCATGACACGGGACGATAATTCGGACTTTGGTGCGGGGGGTATCTCTCCGCGTTGGACATCCAGCGCGAAAAGCGGCGTTGGCACGGCACTCTCGCCGGCGTGCCGCATCTGGTTCACGCTAAGCCACGGCATCCTCAACGAAGTCTATTTTCCGCGTGTCGACTGCGCCTGCACGCGCGACATCGGCCTGATCGTCACCGGTCCGGACGGCTACTTCTCCGAAGAAAAGCGCGATACCGAAAGCGTCGTCACGACAATCGAAGATGGCGTTCCGGCCTATCGGCTCATCAATACCGCACTCGACGGACGCTACCGCATCGTCAAGCGCATCATCGTTGACCCAGTGCGCAACAGCTTGCTTCAGCAAATATCGTTCGAAGCCCTGCAAGGGTCTGTTCACGACTATCGGCTCCACATGCTTGCCGCTCCACATCTGGTCAACGCCGGCCGTGGCAATACCGGCTGGGTAGGAGATTACAAGGGCACGCCGATGCTGTTTGCCACGGGATCGCATGGCGTTTCGCTGGCGCTTGCAGTCAGCGGCGGATGGCGGACAGCATCCGCTGGCCATGTCGGCATTTCCGACGGCTGGCGCCAGTTGCAGGATGCCGGCCAGTTGGATCCGCAAGTCTGTCATGCCGCCAACGGTAATGTCGCACTGACGGGCGAAATCGATCTGGCGTCCGGCAGCGACACCGTTCTTCTCTCGCTCGGCTTCGGTAACCGTCCCCAGGAGGCAGGTTACAACGCGCTTGCCAGCCTGCAGGCGGGTTATGAGGAGGCGGAGCGCAGTTATATCAGAGACTGGCAGGCATGGCAGAGTACGCTATTGCCGCTGGACGAACCGAGAGCCCCGCCACCCGAACTCAATCGCTACCGGATATCGACCGCCGTGCTGGCAACGCACCGGCCTCTGTCCTTCGAAGGACCGGCAGTCGCCTCGCTATCCATTCCCTGGGGGTTTGCCAAGGGTGATGAGGATCTTGGAGGCTATCATCTGGTCTGGCCGCGCGATCTTGTCGAGACCGCCGGCGGCTTCCTGGCAGCAGGCGCTCCACAGGATGCGCTGCGCATTCTTGCCTATCTTCGTGCGATCCAGGAGGCGGACGGACACTGGCCGCAGAACGCCTGGCTCGATGGCGAGCCTTACTGGACCGGCATACAGATGGACGAATGCGCCTTTCCGATCCTGCTCGCCGACGCGCTGCGCCGTGAGGGAGCGCTCACCGGCGATGCGCTCCTAGCCTATGTTTCGATGGTCGAGAGAGCGGCGTGCTATGTGGTCGTCAACGGCCCGGTAACGGGTGAGGACCGCTGGGAGGAGGACGGAGGCTTTTCTCCCTTCACCCTCGCCGTGGAGATCGCCGCACTGCTTGCCGCCGCCGATATTCTGGAAATTGCCGGTCACGATCACAACGCCGATTACCTCAGGCAGACGGCCGATGCCTGGAACGATCAGGTCGAGCGCTGGACCTATGTCGACGCCGATGCCGCCACCGCCGATCTTGGTGTGAAAGGCTATTATGTGCGCATCGCACCGCCCGACATCGCCGACGGCGCTTCACCGGCCGATGGCTTCGTGCCGATCAAGAACCGCCCGCCTGCCGACTCATATCTGCCGACGGCCCGCGTCGTCAGCCCGGATGCCCTGGCTCTGGTTCGGTTCGGACTGCGGGCCGCCAATGATCCACGCATCGTCGACACGGTTAGGGTTATCGACGCACAGCTCAAATGCGAGCTGCCGCAAGGCCCGCTCTGGTATCGCTATACGGGTGACGGCTATGGCGAACAGGCCGATGGCGGGCCGTTCGACGGCACCGGCATCGGCCGGCCGTGGCCACTGCTCGCCGGCGAACGAGCCCATTATGAACTCGCTGCCGGAAGGCCGAACATGGCCAACATGTTGCTTGGAGCCCTTGAGGGATCGGCCGGACCAGGCGGGCTGTTGCCGGAACAGGTCTGGGATCAGCCCGATATGCCCGAACGCGGCCTAGTTTTCGGCGAGCCCTCCGGCAGTGCGATGCCGCTCGTCTGGGCGCATGCCGAGCACATCAAACTGCTGCGTTCGCTGCGAGACAATGCCGTTTTCGACATGCCCCCGCAGGGCGTCGAACGCTATGTCAAAAACAAGACCACAGCGCCCTTCCTGCTTTGGCGTTTTAACAACAAGACATTGCAGGTTCCCGCGGGCAAGCGCCTAAGGATCGAAGTAATGGCGAAAGCGATCGTTCGCTGGAGCTCCGATGGCTGGGAAAGCGAAAGCGACGTCGAAACCCGCCAGAACGGCTTCGGCATCGACGTCGTGGAGCTTGCGACGGAGCGGCTGCCCAAGGGCACTGTCATCGCCTTCACCTTCTATTGGCCTGATACCGACCATTGGGAGGGCGTGGACTTCGCGGTAACAGTGACCGACGGCGAGTAGGCGCCATCGGCAGCAGACCTTTCTGGAGGGGAGACGCATCGTGAACGTAAAACCTAAATCTCCTAAGCAGTCGATGTCCACCGCGCGGAAGGATCTCGTCGTAATGGCGATCGATCTTGGCGGCTCGCGCGTCAAAGCGCGTCTGAGTTCGGGCGGCGAGCGGCGAGCGGCTCCGTCCGGCATGACGATGTCGGCGCAGAAGATGGTCGAGACAGTCAAGGAGCTTACCGCCGACTGGCAGTATGACGTCATCGGCATGGGATATCCCGGCCCGGTCATGGACAACAAGCCGGCGGTGGAGCCGCACAATCTGGGACCCGGCTGGAAGGACTTCGATTTTTCAGCCGCCTTCGGCAAGCCGGTCAGGCTCGTTAATGATGCCGTGATGCAGGCGATCGGCAGCTATAAGGGCGGCAATATGCTGTTTCTGGGGCTTGGCACCGGGCTGGGTTCGACAATGATCGTCCATCACGTCTGCTTGCCCATGGAACTTGCACACCTGCCCTACAAGAAGGATGGCACGTTCGAGGATTACGTCGGTGAACGTGGCCTCGAAAAATATGGCAAGAAGAAATGGCGCAAGTCGGTCGAGAAGGTCGTCGACAAATTGCAGGCGGCGCTGCTGCCGCATGAAATTGTCATTGGCGGAGGCAATGTCGACAAGCTGGAAAAGCTCCCCGATGGCTGCCGCGCCGGCGACAACGAGAATGCTTTTCTCGGTGGCTTTCGCCTTTGGAAAGACGAAGACTTGCGGTTCTAGGTCAGTAACGGAAAAGGCGGCCCTCGACGGCCCATCCCGGCCCGCCAGCTATTTTTGATTCAGATAACACGCCGGGGGAAAGTCCCGTCGGCGGGCCTACCGCCGACGGAAAGCCCATAACTGATGTTAATTGGACTTTCGCCTGTAGGTCGACGCCAGCGACGAAGCAGGGAACGTGATAGGCCGCCAAACACGGTTGATGCCAAGCGGGCAAGGCTTGACGCCAGCGGGGGATGAAGATCGAGCCGAAGCTGGTGATCGTACGGCATTCCCCCTCGATGTCGATATAGATTTCCGCGCCCAGATCGCGCGGATTGTCGAGGTCGCTGCCGGTCCAGATCAGGATCTCGTCATAATCGTGGATGTGTTCGGAAACCCAATGGATCGGCTGTTCGGTTTCCGCGATCCAGATATGCGTCATATGGATCGGAGACTTCGGCTGCACGAGGCTGCCGACAAGTTCGAACTTGCACACCGGCATTTCAGGCGAACGTAACCGGCTCATTGGGCCGGCAGCGGCTCGCCGAGCGACAGCATGAGCCGGTTCGCCCAGTTGAAGAAGGCGGCCCCATGGATGACGTCGGCGATCTCCAGATCGCTCAAGCCTTCGTCCCGCAGCTTTCCGATCTCTTCCACTCCGAATTTAGACGGCGTCTCCGTCAGCGCGACGGAAGACGATACGATCGCATTCCAGCGACTGCCGAGATCCGTGCCGGTGCCCTCATCGAGCAGACGCTGGACATCGTCGCTGCGCTTCGAATGATGCGAGGCAAAGCGGGAATGAACGGAAGCGCAGAATATGCAGCCGTTGGTGCGTGACGCGGCGGTTGCGGCAAGCTCGCGTTCGGCGCGCGGCAGCCCGGCCTCGACACTGTAGAAGATATCCTTGTCGGTTTTCGTCCGCGCCTCGAGAATCTCCGGATCGCGGGCCAGAAGCATGAAGTAGGGCGACTTGGCGCGCGACGCATCGACGAGCCCTCGCCAGTGACGCTCGGTCAGTTCTTCCTCGGGAAGCGGGCTCAGCCAGGGTGTCCAGCCGATTTCCTTCTGGGTGAAAACATTGGGCCGGTCTTCGATGGCGGGATGAATGACGGTGTCGGTCATAAGAACTATCCTTCTACAATTAGGCCGAAACAGCCTGCTCGATGCTGGCGGTGCTCAATGCGCTCAGACCGGCGACCACCCGAATTTGGAACGAAAGAAAGGCAACGATTTGCGATAGCGTCACGACGCCCGTCGTCGTCCAGCCGGCATTCAAAAGCCGCTGCAACGCCTCAGCACTCGCTTCGCGTGGGCGATAGACGAGAAGATGGGCATGTTCGAATGCTGCGGAGAGTTTGCTGCCGAGAGCCAAGCGCGTCGCTTCCGACACATGGTAGACAAGCCCCTCACGATCCTCTGCAGAAAGCGGTCCCGCAGGATAGTGCCCATAGGGGCCGACAGTGCGGCCACCATCCGCTTCCGCCTTGACGGCATCGATCAGCGCGCGCGAGCTTTCCGCCTTCTCCAACGCAGCCAGATAAAACCGGCTCACATTATCAGCCACATGCAGACCGGCGACGAACGATGCCAGAGCAAAGCGTTCGCTGCGACTTACATCGCCCTCATGGGCAGGCTCGAAGAGAGCTTCGTAGCTCTTTTGAGCATTATCCCGCGTTTGCGGCCTTGCCGTTCTCAAGGCATGTAGCGAGGATCCCTCGCGGATGCCTGCCAGCAGATCGATGACGTCAGTTGTCGACGAGGTCATGGATATACCTTCTCTTTATTGGTTCGTGTTTCACGCGGAGGCCGCAAGTTGCGGACCTTTGTTGGCGAATATCTGCGGCAACCAGCCGAGGGCGGGCGCAACCTTCTGCGAAATCAGCTCGAGGGAGCGAAGGATGTAATCGTGCGGCGGATCGATGGAATGCACCTGGAAGACCAGATCCGTGACGCGTTCAAGGGCAGTATCTGCACGCAAGGAGGCGATAACATCCTCGGGCGTGCCGACATGCACATCGAATGCCTTGATGAGATCAGCCGTCGTTTCGCCGCGAACCTTGAAACCGCTGGCGGCAAAGCGCTCGGCACTCCGGCGCAGGCCGATATCGGCAAGGCGAAGCGCTTCCTTGCGATCATCGGCGACGAAGAGGCTGCGTGATCCCAGTATCCGCGGTGCTCGACCCTTCGGCAGAGCCGCGAAATAGGCATCGATAATGGGATTTTGCAGATCCCAAAGCTCGGCATCCGGCGTCTCGTCCGGGCGCGGCTGCGTGCGAGACAGCATCAGGCCGTCACCATCTTTGCCAGCCCGCTCGCCGCCGCCGACGGAAAAGGTTGCCTGCCAAACCCTGTCTATGAGATGCGGCGCAACCGGATAGAGATGGTTGCCACCGGCAAGCTCCTGCCCGGCCCACGCATCGCGAATGAGCGTCAGATACTTGCCGTAGATCGGCCCGCGATCAGCGCTTTCGATTCCAAAGGGGAGAAATGCCTGTGGCGTGCCACCCGTGCCAAAGCCGACCTCCAGACGCCCTTGCAGCAGAAGGTCGAGCACGGCGGTGTCTTCCGCAACGCGGACGGGATTTTCCATCGGCAGCGTGATGACGCCCGTCCCCAACCGGATGCGCGACGTGCGCGAGGCAAGACCGGCCAGGAAAACCAGCGGCGCCGGTAGACCGCCCTCTTCGCCATTGAAGTGATGCTGCGCCACCCAGGCACTGTCAAAGCCCTGCGCTTCCGCATGAATGATCTGCTCGCTCACGAGCCGATAGCGCTCGGCAGCATCAGCCTGATCGAGGACGCGGCTGAAAAAGCCCAGTCGTTTGGGAGAAACTGGCGTGCTCATGACATTATCCTGCATTGCTTTGGGGCTGGTGAAGAGCGATCGAGTATTTCTTGCCGGGAATGGCCTCGATCAGCTCGCGGGTATAGTCGCTACGAGGATTGCCGAAGACCTCTTCTACAAGGCCGTCTTCGACCAGCTTACCGTTGTGAAGAACCGAGACCGTGTCGGCGATCTGACGCACCACGGCGAGATCGTGCGAAACGAAGAGATAGGTCAGACCAAGCTCGCGCTGAAGACCATCGAGCAGTGAAAGGATCTGCGCCTGAACCGTCACGTCGAGCGCGGAGACCGCTTCGTCCAGCACCAGGATCTGCGGATCCAGCACCAGCGCGCGGGCGATGGCGACACGCTGACGCTGACCGCCGGAAAGCGCATGCGGCCGCCGCTGCAAGACATCCGCCGGCAAGCCGACCTTCTCGATGACGGCCGCGACCTTTTCCAATCGCTGCGCCCTCGGCAGCGGGTCGAAGTTCAACAACGGCTCTTCGACAATTGCGGAAATCGTCTGGCGTGGATCAAGCGAGCCGAAAGGATTTTGATAAACGAGCTGGATCTTCTTGCGGAAGAGCCGCAATGTTTCGCCGCGCAACGACGCCAGATCAAGCCCGTCGATAATGACCCTTCCGGCCGTCGGGCGCTGGAATGCGGAAACGATGCGAATGGTCGTCGTCTTGCCGGAACCGGACTCTCCGACGATCGCATGGGTCGTGCCGCACTTGACGCGAAAAGATAAATCATCGACCGCCTTTAGGCCGCCATCCTTGCCGCCGATGCCGAACTCCTGCACCAGCCCTTCGACCACGACGATGTCATCGCCCCGCCCGGCCTTCGCCTCGACGGAATTCGCGGGAGAATGTGATTGAGCGACATTCAGCGAAGGTGCATCGGCCAGCAGCCGACGCGTATAGGCGCTTTGCGGGTTCTTCAGAAGCTCGGCGGTCGGCCCCTGCTCCTGAATACGGCCATTCTGCAGGACAACGAGCCTGTCGGAGCGATCGGCTGCGACGCCGAGATCGTGCGTGACCAGCAGAACGGCTGCCCCATATTCACGTCTGAGATCGTCGATCAGGTCGAGGATGTGCCTCTGCACAGTCACGTCAAGCGCGCTGGTCGGCTCGTCGGCGATGATCAGCGACGGCTTGAGGGCAATGGCGATGGCGATCAGCACGCGCTGCCGCATTCCGCCCGAGAGTTCATGCGGATATTGGCGCGCACGAAGCTCAGGGTGGCTGAGGCCGACACGATCCAGCAGCTCGATAGCCTGCAGATAGGCAGCGACGCGAGGCGCCCTGCGATGAATGACCAGAACTTCGGCAACCTGCTCGCCGATCGTCCTGACGGGATTGAGGGAATTGCCGGGGTCCTGCGGCACCAGGCTGATGACGGAACCGCGGATCGCATCGAGCCGCTTTTGCGGCCAGCCGGCAATATCCTGGCCATTGAGCCTGATCCGACCGCCCTCGAGATGGCCGTTCTGCGGCAGCAAGCCAATGATGGCTTGAGCCGTCGAGCTCTTGCCTGAACCGGATTCACCGACCAGCGCAACGACCTCGCCGGCATTCACGGTGAAGTCGATGCCATGAACCGCCGTGCGAGAGCCGCTGCGATCGCGATAGGCGATCTTCAGGCCGGAAACATCCAGCACCGGCACGGCAGACTCATTTGTTTTGTCGGATGTCTTATGGCTCATCTGCCAATCTCCGCGATCGAACGGCTGATACGATTGATCGAGATCACCACGAGCACGACGACGAGGCCAGGCGCCGTCGTCAGCCACCAGGCGGTTGCGATGTAATTGCGCCCTTCCGCGATCAAGAGCCCCCATTCCGGCGTTGGCGGCGGCGCCCCATAGCCAAGAAATCCGAGTGTCGACAGCTGGAGGATGGCCCAGCCGGATTGGAGTGCGGCGAAGGCGATCACTGACGTCAGCGAGTTCGGAAGAATATGGCGCCACAGCACGCGGACAAACGTGCCGCCGCTGCCGAATGCAGCCTCGACATAGTCGCTTCGCCGAACCGTGACGACTTCCGAGCGAACCAGGCGCGCAAACTTGGCAATCAACGTGCAACCGACAGCGATCGCGGCATTGACGGTCCCGAAACCAAGGAGAACGATGATGCTGAGCGACAGCAACAGGTCGGGGATCGACAGCATCACATCGACGATGCGCATGATCACCGTTTCGATCCGTCCGCCGAGCGATCCCGCCAGTACGCCCAGCACCGTACCGACGACGAGCGCGATGCCGACAGCGGCAAGCGCTCCCGACAGAGAGTGGATCGAGCCATAGACGATGCGGGCGTAAAGATCACGGCCGAGCGCGTCCGTGCCGAGAATATGAGCGGCGTTTGGCGCCTTCAGGTGCTGGCCGGGCAACCCTTCCACCGGGTTGTAGCTCGTAAAGACGCCGGGAAAAAGCGCCCACAGGACGGCCACGGTCAATATGAATATGGCAAGAAGCAAGCTCGGCCGGAAAGGAAGCGAAAAGCGGCGCGCAAGCGGCCTGCCGTCTTCGCGGGCCGGCTGCGCCGACAGGCTTTCCGGAGCATCGGCATGTTCGAGCGGGCGATGGAGATCCGCTGTATAGAAATTCGACATCAGTTGGCTCCAAGCCTTGCTTTGAGGCGCGGATCGAGGATCGGATAGAGCAGGTCGACGATCAGGTTGATCGTGACGAAGGCGGCCGCCGAAATCACGACGATCGCCTGCAGCACAGCGACGTCCTGTGCATCGACCGCATGTTTCGTCAGATTGCCGATGCCGTTCAGCCCGAACACCGTTTCGGTAACGACCGCCCCGGCGATCAGCTCGCCGAACAGGAGGCCCGCAACCGTCAGCACCGGAAGCAGCGTATTCTTGGCGACGTGGCGCCAGAGGACCTGTCCGTGCGAAGCGCCCTTGGCACGAGCCACCGAAATGAAGGGACGCGTCAAGACCTCATCGATGTTTCGCAAAATGATCTGCGCGAGTGGCGCCGAAATCGGAATGGCAACCGTCAGGATCGGCAGGACCAACCCCTGCCACGGACCGGGATCGATGACCGGCACCAGCCGCAGCCGAAACGAGAAGATCTGGATGAACATGATGCCGAGCCAGAAGGTCGGCACGGATATGAACAGCGATGGCAGCGACTGCATGAAACCACGCAACCAGCCAAAACCGGATAGATTGGCCAGGATGGCGATGACGACGGCGAGGATCGCGGCAAGCAGGAAGCTGAAGCCGGCGAGAAGCAAGGTCGACGGCAGGCTGACGGCAAGCTGCGAGCTCACGGCGACACCTGCCTGCAGCGAATAGCCGAAATTGCCGGACAGGAAGCTCCATACCGTATGGATATATTGCTGCAGCACCGATCCATCGGCCCCATAGGCGGCTCTGATATCGGCAAGCTGCTCCGGGCTCAGCCCGTAATCGGGGCTCTGGAACTTGATGAGGATCGCATCGCCCGGCATCGATTGCAGCAGCACGAACGAAACGGTGAAGGCGGCCCAAAGAACAAGCAGGGCCTGTCCGATCCTCGTTAAGATGTATTTCGTCATGGCGAATGGCCTGTCGTTATGAAAATGCAGCCCGGCCTACGGACGGGCTGCAGGAGATGCTCAGTGCGCGGCAAGCCAGACGCTGTAGAAGGAGGGCCGGCCGACAGCTTCGAAGGCCACGCCCTTGACGTAGGCAGCTCCCGCAAAAACCTGCGGCTCCTCGAAGAAGGGAATGACGTAGGCGGCATCAAGCAGATAATCCTGGGCAGCCTTTGCCGCCGCCAAGCGCTTGTCGCGATCCGTCTCCGAAGCGATGGCTTCCAGAAGGCCGTTCAACTTGTCGTCCGAGAAGGTTGCCTTGGCATTGAGACCACCCTTCTGGAGAAGCGCGTCGCGGTTCTTCGGATAGAACTGGCTCTTGATGACGTCGGGATCGGCGCGGCCTACTTCGGCGACAACCAGCGGCGTCTTTGCCGGATCAACATTGTCGGTGACCAGATTTCCGGAGGTGCCGGCAAGCACCTGAAGCTTGACGCCGATCTTGGCCCATTGCTGGGCGACAAGCTGCAAGACCGCCTTGTTCTGCGGCTGCGGCAGAGATTCATAAACGGCGAGCGACAACGGCTTGCCGTCCTTCTGGCGTACACCGCCCGTACCCTTCTTCCAGCCGGCCTCATCGAGCAGCCTTTCGGCAAGCGCCTGATCGTGGGTGAGCTTCGAAGACAGATCGTCGTACCCGGCCGCCGCCGACGAAATCACCGACTTTGCCTGCGGATAATTCACCGAAAACAGCGTGTCGACGATCTCCTTGCTGTCAGTCGCATGCAGCAGCGCCTGACGCACCTTGAGATCGGCGACAAGCGGGTTATCCGGCCGGAAGGCAACGCTGTCGTTCACCCCGCGCGTCGGCGCGGCATAGATCGCAAAACTCTGATCGCTCACCTGCTTTTCGTCATAGGCCTGAAGCTGGCGAATGAAATCGGCCTGCCCCGAAAGCAGCGCGCCGATACGTACGCTGTCTTCGCCGGTGATGATGTACTTGATGCCGTCGAGATAGGCGCGGCCCTGATGCTCGAACTTGGCCGGACCCCAAATGTAGTCGGAACGTACCTTCAGCGAGAGCTGCTTGCCGAGCGTCTCGCTCTCGACGACAAAGGGGCCGGAGCCGATGATTTTCGTCGCATCGCCCAGCTGGTCAAAAGACAAAGCGAGCGTCTTCAGCGAGACGAGGCCGGAACCGATCACCGACGTCCCCTGAAGGAAGCCGGGCGACGGCTTCTTGAAGTAGAACTTGACGGTATGGGGATCGACGACCTCGCTGTGATCGTAATTGTTGATCACCTCGGAGGCCGGCTGCTTAAGCTCCTTGTTGCCGAGGCCGAACGTGTCGTAATTCTTGGCAACGGCGTTGGCATCAACAGGTGTTCCGTCGGAGAAGGTCACGCCCCTGCGGATCTTGAAGGTGTATTCCGTGGCCTTGTCGTTGACCGTCCAGGATTCGGCAATCCAGGGCTCGATCTGCAGCGTCTTCGGGTTCTGATATGTCAGCTTGTCGGTGATCTGGTTCAGAATGCCGCCGTTCGGGTAGAAGCCGCCGGCCGGCGGATAAAGATTGGTATGGGCCTGCTGCTCCAGGTAAATCAGCGTGCCGCCCTGTACGGGCTTGCCCTCATCGGCGGCGAATGCGACCGATGAAGCAAGCAACGATAGGCCGGCAGCCAGAGTAAATGCCTTGAAATTGGCTGCGATCGTCATTGAAATCCCTCGAAAACTGAATGCTCACCGAGGGTATAGGAGGCATTTGACTAATCCAATATAGTCCATGGAATTAGTCTTCTATTTTTCGCAAGACCGTTGAAATAACATCCGCCAAGTTTCCGTTCATCTGCAACTTGCTGTCTCGTCGGCCTGATGACGGGTGCGATCGCCTCGCCGTTCGATGGGCAGCGCAGCACCCTCGAGTTATGACGGTCAGACCAAGGGGACGCCGCCGGCCTGCCATTAAAGGACATCATCCCGACGGGCGGAACGGGCGGCATGCTCTTTGCCCGGTATATGAGCACCTTTCCTCGCACCCGAACACCGCCAGGCCTTGCCCGCCCGCCTAGCCGTCCCAAACGACAAGACCCGGCGGTTCAGCCCAATCCAACAAATCCGGCATAGTTCTCCGCAATCGCCTTGCTGAGGATCGAAGAATAGGCTGCGTGGTTTTCATCGCTGGCCGTGACGCGGCCATAGGAGGGCTTCTCGAAGCTCGAGATCGGCAACAGGGCCAGTGGCGTCGACACCGGGGTGAGATGCGAACCCTGCCCGGCGCGCAACGTCGTCAGCAGACCGAACATCTCACCGGTAATGCTGGGACGGGACAAAATCGTCATCCGATATTGCCCGGACGAATTCGTCACGAGATAGATGTGCCCCGACAGATGCGGAACCGATACCGAACCCTGTTGTGAAAACGAGGCGTCGCTGCGCTCGCGTTCCATAAAATTCAGGCGCGTGCTTTCTCCACTCCAGGCGATCTCCGTGCAATAGGCAAAAATCGCCTTCGGATCCCCGAAGGATGGCCGAAGCGTCAGATAGGCGCCCTCAAGCCATGAAACCGAAGCGCGGGAATAGGCGCCCAGTTCTTCCGGGGCATGACCGCGCTTGTCGTTGACCGGTGTCGATCGTGCCCCTCCGGCTTCGCGCAGGACAACCCCCATCGCCTGCTCCAGACGAATGATGGTCGCAAGCGTGAACGGGCGATGTCCGGAAAGAGCCTTCTCCAGCGTCGAAAGGCTGATGCGCGCATCATTGGCGAGACGCTGCCGGGAAATGCGCCGCCGAGCAATCTCTTCGCGAACCCGCTCTGCCACCGCACTGTTCTGATGATCGGATAGATACGGGTCGCCCTGAACCATGCACTCGTTTCCTGATTGCGTAATTCTCTTCACAATTCCACACATACCCGCCAGCGACAAGACCGTTTGCGGCAAGATGCGGACGAAACAGGGCAAAGCTTACGCTGGCGAGAAAATAGCCTTTGTTGACAATGGCTTCAGTCATTCTCCAGCGAATAAAGGAGCCTGTCATGTCCGCCTCGCCAAGCATCTTACGCCACCAACACCGGCGAACCATCCTCATGAGATTCGGCCTGTTACTATGGTTCAGCAATGCGATCCTGCTACCGGTGCTTGCCGTCATTTTCGCGCTGCTTCACCCCCTGGAATCGCACGCCCAGCCGGCAGCCTTCGTCACGCCGAGTGAGATGGGCGCCGGCAGCCTTCTCCTGCAGACGACGCAGGAGGGCAAATATATCGAGGCCCCACGCCTTGCTACCGATGTCGACATCGACGTCAACGGCCCGACGGCACGCGCGGTTCTCACCCAGGCCTTCGAGAACTCGACCGACAAATGGGTCGAAGCCCTCTATGTGTTCCCTCTGCCGGAAGACAGCGCCGTCTATTCCCTGAAGATGATCGTCGGCAACCGGGTCATTGTCGCCGACATCAAGGAGAAGCAGGCCGCGCGCGCCATCTACGAGCAGGCTCGCAAACAGGGGAAGAGAGCCGCTCTGGTGGAGCAGCAGCAACCGAATGTCTTCACCAATGCGGTCGCCAATATAGGCCCGCATGAAAAGATCGTCGTGCAGATCGAATATCAGCAGGCGGTACGCCTGGCGGATGGCCGCTTTTCCCTGCGAGTTCCGTTGGTCGTCGCACCGCGCTACAGCCCGCAGGGTGCATCGCCGATCACGCAGCAAGCCGACCTGAAGGCCGGCTGGGGACGAACCCAGGACAGCAAGTCTCGGAAGGCCGGCGACAAGCCCGTCTCCACCCCCCTGATGGCGCCGGGCAGTGCTCGCACCAACCCTGTAACGCTGAAGGTCAATCTCAATGCCGGCTTTCCGCTCGATGATATCAGAAGTCTTTATCACACGGTCAAGATTGACAGGTTGAACGACAGCGCACGGCGGATCGCTCTGGACGGTGACGCGACGGCCGACCGCGACTTTGTGCTCGAATGGAACGTAGTCGCCAGCAATGTGCCAAGCGTCGGCCTGTTCCGCGAGCATGTCGGCAAGGATGACTACGTGCTTGCCTATGTGACGCCGCCGGCAGTGGCGACGCCGCAAAAGGCCGATCGCGAAATCGTCTTCGTCATCGACAATTCCGGCTCCATGGGCGGCACGTCGATCCAACAGGCAAGGGCGAGTCTCGATTATGCTCTTTCCCGGCTCGAGCCGAGCGATCGCTTCAATGTTATTCGCTTCGACAACACCATGACCAAATTCTTCCCGGATTCGGTCTTGGCAACGGCTGACAATATCGCCTCGGCCCGCCGCTTCGTCACCGGCCTGGAGGCTGCCGGTGGAACGGAAATGCTGCCGCCGCTCAACGCAGCGCTCGACGACAGCCATCAGGCCAATGGACTGCGTCAGGTCGTTTTCCTCACCGACGGCGAAGTCAACAATGAGCAGCAGCTTCTCGATGCAATCGCAAAGTCACGCGGACGCTCGCGCATCTTCATGGTCGGCATCGGTTCGGCGCCAAACACCTACCTGATGAGCCGTGCCGCCGAACTCGGCCGCGGCAGCTTCACCCATATCGGTTCGGTTGCCGAAGTGAACGAACGCATGCGCACCCTCTTCGACAAGCTGGAGAACCCAGCCGTCACCGATGTCGTGGCGGTCTTTTCGGAAAAGAACGTCAGCCTGTCACCCAACCTTCTGCCCGACCTCTATCATGGCGAACCGCTGGTCCTGGCTGCCCGCATTGGCAAAGCCGCCGGCACCCTGGCCGTCAGCGGAATGATCGGCGACCGGCCGTGGACGATCTCGCTGCCGCTCGATCAGGCAAGCAATGCCAGGGGCATCTCCAAGATCTGGGCACGCCGGCAGATCGACGATGCCGAGGTCAATCACACCCTGGGCAAGATCACGCAGACGGAAGCGGACAAGCGCATTCTTCAACTGGCGCTCGATCACCATCTGGTCACACGCCTGACCAGCCTTGTTGCAGTCGATGCCAAGCGCCTGCGCCCTGCAAACGTGCCGCTGACTGAAGCTGACATTCCCCTGCAGCTGCCCGCCGGCTGGGACTACAAGACGCTCCTTGGCGTCGGCGCCACCCGCGACGCAAAGGTAGACGGCAAGGGGCATCAGACGGGCGATAAGTCTCAAGGTGTCGACGGCGACGCGGAGATGCAGGTCGAGCCGATCTCCGCACCCCCTGCGCCGAACCTTCCCCTGCCGCAGACTGCAACACCTGGGCAGCGCCTCATTCTTCAGGGATTGCTTGCTCTCTTGCTCGGGGCATCGCTTCTGGCCTGCGCATCGCGGAGGAGCAAGCCATGATCGCCGCCGATCGCATCCAAACCACGGGGAGCGCGCCGGCGCGCTCCCTTCTCATCGCCGCCGCCGGCATTTTGATTGCGATCGGTCTATTCGTCGCCGCACAGGGAGGATGGATTTATGCCAAAGCGGCCGTTGCGCAGGCTCTATTGGAGCGAGCCTTCGCACAAAGCATGACGACTGGTTTGCCGGTCAAGCCCTGGAGCTGGGCCGATACCTGGCCGGTGGCGCGCATCGAGGTTCCGCGCCTTGGCGTTTCCGCCGTAGCGCTCAAGGGCGCAAGCGGCCAGGCGCTCGCCTTCGGTCCGGGACATCTCGACAATACACCACAGGCGGGCGAGGAAGGTACGGCAGTCTATGCCGCGCACCGCGATACGCACTTCGCTTTCCTCAAAGATATCAAGGAAAACGACCAGATCCGCATCACGCGCCGCGATGGCCGATCCGTTATGTTCCGCGTAACACACATGGCCGTAGCGCGCTGGGACGAGGCCGAGATCGATCCGAACGCGCGCGGCGTTCACCTCGTTCTGGCGACATGCTTTCCCTTCGATGCCGTGACATCGGGTCCGCTTCGCTATCTGGTCTACGCCGATCTCGACGAAAGCGTCGCGCCGTGACAAAGCGCGAGCCAATTACCTGCCGCCGATGAGAACGGTTGAAGGTGGTTCGGAATGTCCAAGTTAGCGTTGCATCAATTCCGCCTCATAGCGCCGGTTGCACGACACAGGCCGCGCCATCGCCGAGGCAGACGACGGTGCCGTCGAAGCGCGGATCAACGATGTAAGACCGGGGATCATTGCCCATCCCATCGCCGGCGAAGGTCGGGGCGCCGTCTTGCCCCTGGACCGGCGGCAGCGGCGGCATGTCGGGAGCGAAGCTGCGCGGCGTGTTGATGCTTGCCAGCTCCGTCGTCGGGCTTGTGGCGGTCACCGTCAGCACGCCGCCGATGAAGCTGAGATCGTAGTTGGCCGAGGCTGTCAGCGTTCCYTGSSTGATGGCATAGCTGCCCGGTCCGGAAACTCGGTCGGCCGCGGTCGCCAGCTGRCCGAAGAGGCGGTCGCCATGGACGAGGCCGGCACCGYCGATCGTGTARGTGAAGAGCGGATTGGCGACGCCGCTGAACCGGCTGGCGTTGTTGGCGGTCACCGTGATCGCGCGCGGCGTCACCGTCAGATTGCTGCCGGTGTAGCCGATKGCGTAATTGGCATTGCCGAGCGTGCCGAGGCCGATCGCATAGGTGCCGATGCCGGAGCCGGTCGTGGCGGAGCTTGCGAGACTGCCCGTCAGCGTGTCGCCATTGATGAGGCCCGAGACGGTGTAGCCGAAGACCGGATTGGCATCACCATAGATGCGGCTTGCGTTGCTCGCGGCAACGGTGAGCGCGCGCGGGGTGATCAGAAGATTGCCGCCGATAAAGGTCAGGTCATAACTGCCCGAGGCGGCAAGCGAGCCCTGCGTGATCGCATGGTTGCCGACGCCGGAGGTGGCGGTGGCCAAGGTCGTCAGGCTGCCCGTGAGGCTGTCATTGTTGACGAGCCCTGCGCCGCCGATCGTGTAGCTCAGCGCCGGATTGGCATCGCCATAGGCACGGCTGGCATTGTTGGCCGCAACCGTGATCGCCCGCTTGCTGACAGTCAGGTCCGCAGCGGTGAAGCTCAGGTCGTAATTGCCGGACGCGGCAAGCGAGCCCTGCGAGATGGCATAGATACCGACGCCGGAGGCAGCCGTCGCCAAGGTCGTCAGGCTGCCGGTGAGGCTGTCATTGTTGACGAGACCTGCGCCGCCGATCGCGTAGGACAGCGCCGGGTTGGCATCGCCATAGGCACGGTTCTGATTGTTGGCGGCAACCGTGATCGCCCGTTTGTTGATCGTCAGGTCCGCGCCGGTGAAGCTCAGGTCGTAATTGCCGGAGGCGGCAAGCGAGCCCTGGGTGATAGCATAGACGCCGACGCCGGAAGCAGCCGTCGCCAAGGTCGCCAGGCTGCCGGTGAGGTTGTCATTGTTGACGAGCCCTGCGCCGCCGATCGTATAGCTCAGCGCCGGATTGGCATCGCCATAGGCACGGTTCTGATTGTCGGCTGCGACGGTGATCGCCCGCCTGTTGATTGTCAGGTCTGCACCGGTGAAGGTGATGGCGTAGTTTGTGTTCGCCAGCGATCCTTGCGTGATGGCATAGGCACCGACATTCGAATATTGCGCCGCCGCGGTCCACAGCAAGCCGGAGAGCATGTCGTTGTTGACCAGGCCCGCGCCTCCAACCGTGTAGGTCAACGTCGGATTGGCGTCACCATAGGCTTTCGACAGCGCATCCGCCGTCACCGTCAGTGCCCGCGGGTTCACGGTGAGGTTCGCCCCGGTATAGGTGATGGCGTAGTTTGCGTTCGCGAGCGAGCCCTGCGCGATCGCATAGGCACCGACATTCGAATACTGCCCCACTGTCGTCGACAGCGAACCGGAGAGCATGTCGTTGTTGACCAGGCCCGCACCGCCAACCGTGTAGGTCAACGTCGGGTTCGCGTCACCATAGGCTTTCGACACTGCATCCGCCGTCACCGTCAACGCTCGCGGAGTGATTGTCAGGTCGGCGCCATGATAGGTGATCGCGTAATTGGCATTGCCGAGGCTAGCGAGAGTGATGCTGTAGCCACCCACATTCGAATACTGTCCCGCCGAGGTCGAGAGCGAGCCGGAGAGTGTATCGTTGTTGACGAGGCCCGAGCTCGCGTAGGTCAGCGTCGGGTTGGTATCGCCATAGGCCTTCGATCGGGCATCCGCAGTCACCGTCAGCGCCCGCGGGTTGATCGTCAGGTCGGCGCCGTTGTAGGTGATCGCGTAATTGGCATTGCCGAGGCTGCCGAGAGTGATGCCGTAGCTGCCCACATTCGAATACTGCGCCGCCGCGGTCGAGAGCGAGCCCGAGAGTGCGTCGCTATTGACGAGGCTACCGCTGGCAATGTTGTAAGTCAGCGCGGGATTTGCGTCGCCATAGGTTTTCGAGAGTGCATCCGCCGTCACCGTCAAGGCTCGCGGGTTCACGGTGAGGTCCGCCGCGACATAGGTCAGGGCGTAGTTGCCGGACGCTGCGAGCGTCCCCTGGCTGATCGTGTAGGCACCGACATTGGAATACTGCGCCGCCGAGGTCGAGAGCGAGCCGGTGAGCATGTCATTGTTGACAAGACCTGCGCCCCCGACGGTGTAGGTCAACGTCGGATTGGCATCGCCATAGGTTTTCGAGAGTGCATCCGCCGTCACCGTCAGCGCTCGCGGATTCACAGTGAGATTGTCCCCGACATAGGTCAGGGCATAGTTACTGGAAGCCGCGAGCGTCCCCTGGCTGATCGCATAGCTACCGACATTGGAATATTGGCCTGCTGTGGTCACCTGCGAGCCGGAGAGCGCGTCGTTGTTGACAAGGCCCGCACCCCCAACCGTGTACGTCAAAGCCGGATTGGCGTCACCATAAGCCTTCGACTGCGCGTCCGCCGTTACCGTGATCGGCCGCGCCGTGACGGTTTCCGTCCCAGGGAGATAGACGAAGCTGTATGTTCTGCCGCCGGCGCTCGTCACAGCCGTGTTGCTGACAGTCGCGCCGTAGTTGCCGACACCCGAGGTGCCGTCGGCGCTGGAGACGACCGTGGCGGGAGTGGTGACAAAATCGCCAGGCTTCACGCCGTAATAAGTCGAGATCTGCGTCCCGCCGGCGTCGCCGTAGACGCGGCTGGAGGTGGCCTTGACTGCGATCACGTCCGAGGCGCCATAAAGCCTGGCATAGGAACCTGAGCCGGCCGGCGCCCAGACGGAAGCCAAGTCCCAGCCCAGGGCGGTAGCGCGGGCGTTGAAGGCGGTACTGTCCGGCGGCGCGCCCCCATCGCTGTCGATAGAAATTGAGGCCGTGATCGTGCCGCTAGGGGCGTTAATTGCAACGAGATTGCCAAGGTTGGCGTTCCAGTAGGTGCTTAACGCAGCGCCGGTGGCATAGGTTTGGTTGATTGCGCCGCCATTGAAGGCGACGAGACCGCCGACGTAATAGCCGCTGCCCGAGGCGCTGCCGGTGGCATAGGCCTGGCTGATTGTACCACCATTGATGGCAGCGAGGCCGCCGACGTAGAAGCTGCCCGAAACGCTGCCGGCGGAATAGCTCTGACTGATAATGCCGTCATTGATGCCGACGAGCCCGCCCGCGCGGTCGCCAGCCGTAACGCTGCCGGCCGCAGAGACATAGGCCTGACTGATCGTACCTGCGTTGCCACCGACGAGACCACCCGCAGTGTAGCCGGAGACGCTGGCCGCAGCCCAGGCTTGGCTGATTGCGCCTTGGTTGATGCCGACGAGCCCGCCGGCACCATGGTCCTCGTCGTTGCTCCAAACGCTGCCGGTGGCGGAGGCCCGGCTGATCGTGCCATCGTTCCGGCCGGCGAGCGTGCCGACGTAACCGAAGCCCGCAACGCTGGCACCGACCAGACTAAGATTGGTGACGCTGCCGGTCGAGCCGATATAACCGAACAAGCCAACAAAATCAGTGCTTGGTCGATTGATGGTCAATCCGGTGATCGTATGGCCGGCGCCGTCGAGACTGCCGGTGAAGGTGGTGCCGTAGGTGCCGATAGGCACCCAGCCGCTGGTGGAGAAGATGTCGGCGGCGTTGGCACCGGATGTTGCGCTGGCATCGATATTACCCGCGAGCTTGTAGCCGTCGGCGAGGTTAGCGCCAGCCAGCACGAGTTGGTGCAGGTTGGAGATACTGATGATACCGTTTAGATCCGCAGTGGCCGCTTCCGACCGCAGGATCGGCCGAAGGTCGCTGGACTGGTACCAGACATTGGCAAAATCCCACCCGGAATAGCTCGACGCACTGCGCGCCTGTGTCGTGGTCAGGCCGGTGACGCCGGCAGTGCTAGGGGTGTAGCTGACACCGTAGGGCTGTCCGGTCGTGCCCATATCGAAATACGAGGCCGTGATCGTGCCGCCGATGGTGGAGCCGACGAGGCCGCCGACGTAATGGTCACCCGAAACACTGCCAGAGGCCCAGGTCTCGCTGATCGTGCCGGCGTTATAGCCGACCAGGCCGCCCGCAGAGTTGCCGGCGACGCTGCCGGCAGCATAGGCTTGGCTGATCGTGCTGAAAGAGGAATTGGCGCCGACGAGGCCGCCGACGAAATTGCTGCCCGAGACGCTGGTTGTGGCATAGGCCTGCCTGATCGTCCCGTCGTTCTGGCCGACGAGCCCGCCGACAATGTGGCCGTTGGCGGCGACACTACCCGAGGCATAGGCTTGGCTGATTGTGCCTAGATTATCGCCGGCGAGGCTGCCAACATAGTTGGATCCCGTGACACTGGCACCGAGCAAACCAAGATTGGTAACGCTGCCGCCTTGGCCGATCATGCCGAACAGGCCGACATAGTCAGTGCTTGCATTGTTTATGGTCAGCCCGGAGATAGTGTGTCCCGCGCCATCGAAGCTGCCGCTAAAGGCGGCGCTACCGTTGCCGATGGGCACCCAGCCGCTGGTGGAAAAAATGCCCGCGGTGTTGGCGCCGGAAGTGGCGCTGGCGTCGATATTGCCCGCGAGCTTGTAGCGGCCGGCGAGGTTCGCACCCGTGAGCACAAGCTGGTGGAGGTTGGAGATGGTGACGCCGCCGTCTGCATCCGGCGCTGCCGCTTCCCAGCGACCGATCGGGCGCAGATCGCCGGACTGGTACCAGTCGGTGGAAAAATTCCAGCTCGAATAGCTCGACGCGCTGCGCGCCTGCGCGGTCGTCAGGCCGGTGACGTCGGCGGAGCCGGAGTTTGTGCCGACACTGAACGACTGGCCGGTCGCGCCGGTATCGAAATAGGAAGCCGTAATCGTGCCCAAATTCCGCCCGGCAAAACCGCCGACGGACGAGCCACTGCCCGAGACGGCACCTGTTGCATAGGCTTGGCTGATGTTGCCATAGCTATCTCCGGTGAGGCCGCCGACGAAATTGCTGCCCGAAATGCTGCCGGTAGCATAGGCTTGGCTGATCGCACCATTGTTATAACCAGTGAGACCACCAACGAAACTGCTGCTCGAAACGTTACCGGTGGCATAGGCTTGGGTAATCGTGCCGTCATTGTAGCCCGCGAGCCCGCCGAAATACACGCCGTTACCCGAGACGCGGCTAGTGGTATAGGCTTGGCTGATCTCGCCCTTGTTCAGGCCAGTAAGCCCGCCGGCGTACCAGCCGGAGCTCGAGATGGTGCCGGTGGCGTAGGTCTGGCTGATCGCGCCGTAGTTCTGGCCTGCGAGCGCACCGATATAGGTTCGCGCCGAGACGCTTGCGTCGACCAGGCCGAGACCCGTGACGCTGCCATTTGAGCCGATGTAACCGAACAGGCCGGCAGCGTTCATGTTCGGCCGGTTGATGGCCAGACCGGTGATCGTGTGACTACGGCCGTCGAAGGCGGCGTTGTAGCCATTATGGTCGTTGAGGATCGTCCAAGAGGCATCCACGCCGATGGGACTGAAACCGCTTCCTCCGTTCCAGGTCGCAGTGCCGGAGGCGTCAATGTCCCGCGTCAGCGCCCAGTTAGCGTTGAGATAGGACGACAATGAACCAATGCCTTGCAGCCCGTAAACGTCCTGCAACAGGTAGGGCGAGGCACTGCCGCCATCGCCGCCGGTGATGCGCAAGAACGCGCCGCCTCCGATCGTGAAGCTCGCCGTCGCAAAATTGGGTAGTACTGCAGCGTTCTGCACCCAGTTGCCTGAGGTCAGGTTGAACCGGGCGACCGAGACCGCCGCGGGCGCCGAGATCGTACCGCCGGAGGCGAGCGTCAAGCCGCCGGCTGCAGCACCGATCGCAGCATTGATGTTGATATTGTTGGCCGCCGACAGCGTTAGCGTAGCGCTCGAGTTCCACCCGATAGGAGCAGTGACCGTGATATTGCCGTCTTGTGCGCCAGACGAACCCGTCGTCACCGTGACATTGGCGGTCGCGAGCGCATTGGTGAGCGTGTTGACATTGATGACGCTGTCATTGCCGCTGGCTGTGAAGCCCGAGGAATTGCTGCCCGTCCCCGTCGAGATCGTCACATTATAGGGATCGAGCAGCAGATTGCCGAACGAGCCATGCGCCGCCGTCAGATCGGTCAGACCGGTATAGGAAAGCTTCGCCTTGCCCGAGACTTCCACCTCGCCGCCATTGCCGGACAGTGATCCGCCCTTGGCCGTGATCGTCCCGGCAAAGCCCGTCAGATCATCCGACCACAGAACGACATTGCCGCCATGGCCGGTGGTGATGGCATCGGCATGGATGACGGTGTTGGCATCGACCGTCAGCGTCTGCGCATGCTGCAGCGTGCCCTTACCCTGACGCCCGCCGCCGATATTGACCGTGCCGCCGCCGGTCTTGCCAGAGGCATTGATCTTCGCACCGGCCAGCGTGATCTTGCGGCCCGTCACCTGCACCTTGCCGCCCGAGCCGTGCTTGCTGCTCGCATCGATCTTGCCGGTAACAGCAACCTCGCCATCGCCGCCAGACAGCACGATGTCGCCGCTTCGGCCCGACACACCCCTCGCCTCGATCGTGCCCGACATGTTGACCGCTTGCCGCGCCATATCCTTGGCGGCTGCCGCCGTCAGCTGCACCGTGCCACCCCGGGCCGAGATCTTGCCGCTGTTCTCGACCAGCGCCCCACTGCCGCCTGCCTTGGTCGGCACCGCCACCTGCAGGAAGCCGTCGCCGGACAGATCGAGCGTCGCCTGTTCGCCCGAACCCAAGGCCGCCTTGCCCATCGGCACGGTGATCACACCGGTATTGGCGACCGTGCCGCCGATCAGCGCCATGTAGCCGCCGCG
>NZ_JARWKZ010000066.1:0-27555 GCF_050577975.1 Rhizobium sp. BR 315
TTGTCGACAAATTTGCGCACTGCATCGGCACGGTTGGCGATTTCGCCGTAATAGCGAACCTCGCCTTTGCGGCCTGCTTCCGCCAGACCGATCGCGATTTTTTCCTTACTCACATCCAAACCAACGTAAAGTGCGATATCATCGACCACGGCTCGTCTCCTATGTTTGAGGCTCTGGCTCTGCAGCTAACCCTCGTTCTGAACATAATGCGAGACGAGCCACCCTGCCGGCCAAGGACATGGGGTCTCACGTATGGGTGGAGCGCCGAAGGCGGCTCTACTTCCTTGGCCCGGAACACCCTGGAAGACGAACTGTCGTCAGAGGCGCCGAATCGGGCGCGTTAACCTCCATTCGATAAGATTTTACGAAAATTTTAGGTTAATTCTATCTTGCCGGGGATGGCCCGTTACGACCGGCTGGAATCCCGATACAAGGCACGCATTCAACAGTATTTCCTGCATGTCCATCGGCGTTCATTGACCATTTACGGGAACCCCAGCCGTGAACACCATAACTGTTGCCAGCCCCAAGCCGCTCGATCCATTGGATGAGACGACATCGCTCGAAACCGCTGCCACCACGAGGGCGTTGGGGCCGGATATATTGCGCGCGCTCGCCATCCTGCTCGTCATGCTCGTGCATCTGCCGGTGGAGGCGACGCCGCTGCCTTTGGCCGGCATCAGGCCCTATGGCTGGATCGGCGTCGATATCTTTTTCGTGCTCAGCGGCTATCTCATCGGAAGTCAGCTGATGGCAGAAGCCGCGCGCCGCCGCGCCATCGACTTCAAAGCCTTCTATCTGCGCCGGGCGTTCCGCATATTGCCGGCCTTTCTGCTCGTGCTTGCCTTCTATGCGCTCGTCCCGTCTCTGCGCGACGCGCCGACGATGCAGCCGGCTTGGCGGTTCTTTACCTTCACGGTCAATTTCGGGCTCGATCCTCGTTTGGGAGGCACGTTCACCGAGGCCTGGTCGCTGAGCGTCGAGGAGCATTTCTATCTTCTCCTGCCGGTTCTCGTCGTCTTGCTGAGGCGGCGCGCGACGGTGGTCTTCGTCGCCTCTCTGGTCGCGACAATCGTAATTGCTGGCATGGGGCAGCGGTTTGCGCTCTGGCTGAGCCAAGTCGGCCCGGCTGTCGAAATACAGGCCTATAGGGAAGCGCTCGCCACCTATCTCAGGGATGTCTACTATCCGACTTACAATCGGCTGGACGGGCTGACCTTCGGCGTCGTTCTGGCGGCGATCCGGCTGTTCAAGCCATTGCTGTGGGAAAGATACATGCCGCCATATATCGCGCTCGGCATCGGCAGCATGTCCGTCATCGCAGCGCTCGTGATTTTTTCCATCCGCGGGCCATTTGCCGAAACCAATTTGCCGCTCGTGTTTCAACCTCTTCCAGGCGCGGTTTTCGGCTTTCCGCTCTTCTCGGCGGGAGTGGCCTTCTTTCTCGGCGCATTGGTGGATCTGCAGCCCAGGATCGGGCGCTGGCACCTTCCGGCCATATCAGGGATCGCAACGCTCTCCTACAGCCTCTATCTGACCCACAAGGGCGTCTACCATCTCGACCAGATGGTGTTCGGCAAGGACAATCTTCAGGGGCTTTCAGGCTTCGTCATCTACCTCGCCACCTGCTTCATCGTAGCGGCGACGCTCTGGTTTCTCGTCGAGAGAAACTTCCTGATGCTGCGGGATCATCTGATGCCGCGCTCGCATCGAGCCGGCTAGAGTATTTCCGGGAAAAGTGCGCATCGGTTTTCCGTCCGGAATGCGTAAGAAAGCAAGAAGATAGAGCGTTTTCGCGACTCGAAGAAAAGCGGAAAGGCTCTAGATCCAGTCCATCAAAGAAAAGGCGGCCCGTGGCCGCCTTTCTGACTTACTTCCTCGCCCAGAGCACCTTGAAGCGAGCATTGCGGCAGGTCTCGCCATGCTCTTTGAAGTTTTCAGCCAATACCGGCTCGTAAGGCAGGCCGCGATTGGCGACCAGCATCAGGCGACCGCCGCCACGCAGGGCCGAAGCGGCCGTCTTGATCATCGCCTGGCCAAGCGAAGGCTCGGCGGCGTGGCCTTCATGGAAAGGCGGGTTCATGACGATCAGGTCGTACTTGTCCTTGACCGGCTCGCTCGCCAGATCGTGCCAGAAGAAGCGCTGGGCGACCTTCGGGCAGTTTGCCAGCAGATTGGCGCGGGCAGCTTCCAAAGCGCCGTAATGGGCCTCGTAGAGGTCGATACGCTCGATCCTCGGCGATTTGGTCGCGAGCTCGACGGAGAGATAGCCCCAGCCGGCGCCGAAGTCGGCCGCATCGCCGGCAAAGTCGGTCGGCAAACGCGAGGCGAGCAGCTCCGAGCCGGCGTCGATCCGGTCGTAAGAGAACATGCCGGGCGCCGTGGTGAAGCGGCCCTCGACGTGCGTTGCCGGCTTTGCGAGCTGCGCGGTGAATGCGTCGACGTTGGCAGGGCGCGTGAGCCACAGGGCAACGCCGTGATATTTCGGCATGTGCTCGACCTCAAGGCCGAAACCTTCGAGACGTTTGCGCAGCGGCTGGATGCCGTCTTCCTTGCCGCCGGCGATGACGATGAGGCCACCTTCCTTCACCCGCGACAGCGCTTCGGCGATATGACTTTCATTCTCGCCTTTATGCTTGCCGCAAAGCACCAGCGCGCCGTCATAGCCCTCGCCCTCGATCTCCGGCGTCACGTTGATCCGTTGCGCCTGCAGTTGGCGATAGAAGGGGCGGAAGCCCTGAACGGCGGAAAGCTCTGCTGCAAAGTCGCCCGGCAGTGCAAAGCCGGCCTCGGCGCCGAGAAACAGGATCCGCTCGCCCTCGCCGGGCGCGTCAACGGTGCCGGAGGTAAAGGGATGAAACAGGGTCTTCAGGGCGTCGCGGCTCATGGGGCGTGATCTCGTGGCAAACTAACTGGCTTCGGTCGTCGGATGAAGCCGACAGCGATAATATAAAAGGGGCGCGGAAACGAATCCCGCGCCCCGGAACCTGAATGAAGACGCAGCTTATTCGGCCGCGTCATCCTTCTTCTTGTCGGCGGCGATTTCCTGGCCGGTGGCCTGATCGACGACCTTCATGGACAGGCGAACCTTGCCGCGTTCGTCGAAGCCGAGCAGCTTGACCCAGACCTTATCGCCTTCCTTGACGACGTCCTGCGTCTTTGCCACGCGCTCGGAAGCGAGCTGCGAGATATGGACGAGGCCGTCACGAGCGCCGAAGAAGTTGACGAAGGCGCCGAAGTCGGCGGTCTTGACAACCGTACCTTCGTAGATCTGGCCGACTTCCGGCTCGGCGACGATCGAGTGGATCCACTTGCGGGCCGCTTCGATTTCCTTGCCGGAGGACGAGGCGATCTTGACGGTGCCGTCGTCTTCGATGTTGATCTTGGCGCCGGTCTTTTCGACGATTTCGCGAATGACCTTGCCGCCGGAGCCGATGACTTCGCGGATCTTGTCGACCGGGATGTTCATGACTTCGATGCGCGGTGCGAATTCGCCGAGCTGGCCACGGCTTTCGGTGATTGCCTTGGACATTTCGCCGAGGATGTGCGTGCGACCGCCCTGTGCCTGGCCGAGAGCGACCTTCATGATCTCTTCGGTGATGCCGGCGATCTTGATGTCCATCTGCAGCGAGGTGATGCCGTCGGCAGTGCCGGCGACCTTGAAGTCCATGTCGCCGAGGTGGTCTTCGTCACCGAGGATGTCGGAGAGAACGGCGAAGCGATCGCCTTCCAGGATCAGACCCATGGCGATGCCGGCAACCGGCTTGGCCAGCGGAACGCCGGCGTCCATCAGAGCGAGCGAGGTGCCGCAAACCGTTGCCATCGAGGACGAGCCGTTCGACTCGGTGATCTCGGAGACAACGCGCAGCGTGTAGGGGAACTGTTCAGCCGTCGGCAGCATCGGGCGGATAGCGCGCCATGCGAGCTTGCCGTGACCGATTTCGCGACGACCCGGGGAACCCATTCGGCCGGTTTCGCCAACCGAGTAGGGAGGGAAGTTGTAATGGAGCAGGAAGCGCTCCTTGTACATGCCCGTCAGGCTGTCGACGTACTGTTCGTCTTCGCCGGTGCCCAGCGTGGCGACGACGATTGCCTGCGTTTCACCGCGGGTAAACAGCGCCGAACCGTGCGTGCGCGGCAGAAGGCCGACTTCCGAGACGATCGGGCGAACGGTCGACAGATCGCGGCCGTCGATGCGGCTCGAGGTGTCGAGGATGTTCCAGCGAACGATCTTGGCCTGCAGGTGCTTGAAGACGGCGCCGATGACTTCGGCCGAATACTTCGGCTCAACGCCTTCCGGCAAGAAGTGTGCCTTGACCTTGGCCTTGACGGCGTCGACGGCAGCGTAACGTTCAGCCTTCTGGGTGTTCTTGTAGGCGGTGCGCAGTTCGGCTTCGGCGATGCCAAGCATCTCGGCTTCGAGTTCGGAATAATCTTCCGGCGTGAAATCGCGCGGTTCCTTGGCAGCGACTTCAGCGAGCTTGATGATCGCGTCGATAACCGGCTGGAAGCCGCGGTGACCGAACATGACGGCGCCGAGCATGACGTCCTCGGGCAGTTCCTTGGCTTCCGACTCGACCATCAGAACGGCGTCCTGCGTGCCGGCAACGACGAGGTCGAGGCTCGATTCGTCCATCTCGTCGAGATGCGGGTTGAGCACGTATTCGCCGTTGATGTAGCCGACGCGAGCGCCGCCGACCGGGCCCATGAACGGAACGCCTGACAGCGTGAGCGCTGCGGACGTGGCAACCATCGACAGGATGTCGGGATTGTTTTCCAGGTCATGCTGGATGACCGTGACGACGACCTGCGTGTCGTTCTTGTAGCCTTCCGGGAAAAGCGGGCGGATCGGGCGGTCGATCAGGCGGGAAACGAGGGTTTCGTTTTCGCTCGGACGTCCTTCGCGCTTGAAGTAGCCGCCAGGGATCTTGCCGGCTGCATAGGTCTTTTCCTGGTAGTTGACGGTGAGCGGGAAGAAATCCTGGCCCGGCTTCGGCGACTTGGCGGAAACGACGGTGGCAAGAACCACGGTCTCGCCGTAGGTGGCGACGACGGCGCCGTCAGCCTGACGGGCGATCTTGCCGGTTTCGAGCTTCAGCGGGCGACCTGCCCACTCGATTTCGACGGTATGGATATCGAACATATCTTGTCCTTACATTGTGCGGGAAAAGGCGCCGTCGCCGACGATTTCGGCAAAGCGCATCTTCAACCCCACGAAATGTGACGCATCACGGGCAAGACAACGAGAGGCTTTCGAAAATCGGCCGAAGCGTGGAGCTTCGGCTGAAAGCATCCGGCAATCCTGCCCCATGACAGGTCAACGGTTGTTGTTGGCAGCGCCGGCCCATCCGGGCTGCCGGCAGCTTCGCATCGCGCAGACACAGGGCGCGAGGGAAGCTGGTCTCAAGGGTTCATACCCTTCATAAGCATCCGGCGGACGTTCAGGTGAACGCCCGCCGGAAATTCTATTAGCGGCGAATACCGAGGCTGGTGATCAGCTTGGTATAACGGCCTTCGTCCTTCTTCTTGAGATAGTCAAGAAGCGAGCGCCGGCTGGAAACCATCGTCAGAAGGCCACGACGGGAGTGGTTGTCCTTCTTGTGGTCCTTGAAGTGGTCCGTGAGGTTGTTGATGCGCTCGGTCAGGATCGCAACCTGGACTTCCGGAGAACCGGTGTCGCCTTCAACGGTAGCGTATTCCTTGATCAGCGCAGCCTTGCGCTCAGCAGTGATCGACATCGGATAGTCCTTTCTATGAGAGGAAATTAAAGTCGCCAAACGCCGGGATGTCGTCCAGCATTGGCCGCGAATGCAATCAGGCACGCCTGATGCTGGCGCTGCCTATAGACCATTTGCAGTGCAAAGGGAAGAGCTGCGATTCCTCCCCCCTTTTGCAGGGGCCGTAGCGCCTAGACGAAGACGCGCTTGGGGCGGAATTCGCCCTGGCCGATCTCGCCGATGGCGATCAGCTTGCCGCGCGCGGTGGCATAGGCCTCGGTTTCGGCGATCGGCGCATCGCGGCCGCGCACGAGGATGGGGTTGCCCATCTTCAGACGGTGCGCCTGATCGTCGTTGATGACGAGATGCGGCAGCGACGACAGGGCCTCGGCCGTGTCGATCAGCAGCGCGTCGAGAGCGGCGAGCCGCTCGTCGGCATCCTCGATCTCTTCCAGCGCTACCAGATCGGCAAGCGGAATCATCGTCTCTTCGGCAAAGGGTGCGACGAAGCTGCGGCGCAGGCCGGAAATATAGCCGTAGCAGCCGAGCTCGCGGCCGAAATCGCGAGCAAGCGCCCGCACGTAGGTGCCCTTGCCGCATTCCACCTCGAAATGCGCCGTGTTGGCATCCGGGCAGGCCAGTAGGGTCAGGCGGAAGATCTCGACTTCACGCGAAGGGATGTCGACCGTCTCGCCTTCGCGGGCAAGGTCATAGGCGCGCTCGCCGGCGATCTTGATGGCGGAGAACTGCGGCGGAACCTGCTGGATGACGCCGGTATATTTCGGCAACAGCGTGCGGATGTCCTCTTCGCCCGGACGCTTGTCGGAGGTGGCGGTCACAGCGCCTTCAAGGTCGTCGGAAGCGCGTTCTTCACCCCAGGTCACGGTGAATTCGTAGATCTTGCGGCCGTCCATGACGTAGGGAACCGTCTTGGTGGCGTCGCCGAGCGCGATCGGCAGCATGCCGGAGGCGAGCGGATCAAGCGTACCGGCATGGCCGGCCTTCTGGGCCTTGAACAGCCACTTGATCTTGGAAACGGCTTCCGTCGAGCCGAAATCGACCGGCTTGTCGAGGATGAGCCAGCCCGAGATCGGGCGGCCCTTGGGCTTGCGTGGCTTGGACATTCTCTGTCTCTGTTATTGATCTTGGTCGTTGTCGTCTTCAAGGTCGCGGCTGACCTCGGGCGAGCGCAGCAATGCGTCGATCTTCTGGTAGTTGTCGAAGCTCGTATCGTCGCGGAAGCGGACTTCCGGCATATATTTCATCTGCCGGAGCTGCGGGCCGAGACGGCCGCGTATGTATTTCGCATGGCGGTTCAGCGCCTCGATGACAGCGCCGTGGTCGGCGACGCCGAGCGGGGTCACGAAGGCGGTTGCGATCTTCAGATCCGGCGACATGCGCACCTCGGAAATGGAGATCACCGTGCGCTCGATCAGGTCGTCGCGCACTTCGCCGCGCTGCAGAACCTGCGTGATCGCGGAGCGCACCTGCTCGCCGACGCGAAGCATGCGCTGCGAAGGCGCGGAAGAAGTTGGTTTGGTCATGGTTTTTCCGTTAGCAGCGCCCCGTGGACGCAATAAAGAGGGTCACATGACTCGATCCGGCGAAAAGGTCAAGGCTGGACAGGGTGTGCGGCCCGCCAGAAGCCGAGAATCCTTGCGAATGCGGCATCCTGCTCCCCCTGATTGGAGAAAGCGGATGCCGGAATATAGGTGACGAAGGATTCGAGATCGAATTCGATCCGCCCGTTTCGCCTGGAGATATCGGCGATCTCGCGCCAGCCGAGCCATATCGTTGTGTTGGTTGAGATCCAGGAGGCACCGTCCGCGTTGGCTGTCACGGCGATGGTGGCATCCGGGCGGATGCGCGATTGCATTGTCGCCAGTCGTCTCCGCGCCGCCCAGTTGGAATAGACGAGGATGAGTACATAGACGATCAGGGTCGGCACGAGCCAGATGATCGCCATGTCGGCCTCGTGGATCGAGGACGACAACCCGAAAACGGGAATGAAGACGTAGCCTCGCAGCAAATGGAAAAGGACCGGCAGGCCTGCGCCGACGCCGATTGCCGACAATACGAACCATGCCGTGGCGTTCTGGGCGTTCGAGGGGCGGCGAAGCGCAAAGCGTCGTCCTGCCTGCCGCATGATGGCGACATGTTCATCCGGCTGACGAACGAAGGAGAGGGTGATGGATTGATCGTCTTCAGACCCTGTCGTCATGCCCGCTGCTCATCCTCGTTCGGTTGGACCCAAGAAAAAACCGCCGGTTTTGGCCGGCGGTTTTGATATCTCGCAAATCGAAGGATTGCTTACAGCGTGCGCGTAATATGCTCGACGCGGAAGCATTCGATCGTGTCGCCGGCACGAATATCTTCGTAGTTTTCGAAGGCCATGCCGCATTCCTGGCCGACATTGACTTCCGACACTTCGTCCTTGAAGCGCTTGAGCGTCTTGAGCTTGCCTTCGTGGATGACGACGTTGTCGCGAACCAGGCGGACACCGACGCCACGCTCGACCTTGCCTTCGGTGACGCGGCAACCCGCGACCTTGCCGACCTTCGTGATGTTGAACACCTCGAGGATTTCGGCGTTGCCGAGGAAGGTTTCGCGACGCTCCGGAGAGAGGAGGCCCGACATCGCTGCCTTCACGTCATCCACCAGGTCGTAGATGATGTTGTAGTAGCGGATTTCGATGCCTTCGCGCTCTGCGAACTGGCGGGCCTGAGCATTGGCGCGAACGTTGAAGCCGATGATCGCTGCGTTCGAGGCTTCGGCAAGCGAAATGTCCGACTCTGTGATACCGCCTGCGCCCGAATGGACGATGCGGGCACGGACTTCGTCGGTGCCGAGCTTGTCGAGCGCGCCGGCAATGGCTTCGATCGAGCCCTGCACGTCGCCCTTGACCACCAGCGGGAATTCCTTCACGCCAACGGTCTGCAGCTGGGTCATCATCTGTTCGAGCGAACCGCGCTGGCCGGACTGGCGGGCAGCGGCCTTGTCACGGGCCAGACGCTGACGATATTCGGAAATCTCGCGAGCGCGGCTCTCGTTTTCGACGACGGCGAACTTGTCGCCTGCCGCCGGCGTGCCCGAAAGACCGAGAACCTCAACCGGCGTGGCCGGCGTCGCTTCCTTCACATGCTCACCCTTGTCGTTGATCAGCGCGCGCACACGGCCCCACTGATCGCCGGCAACGACGATCTGACCGGGACGCAACGTGCCCTTCTGAACGAGGACGGTGGCGACGGCGCCACGACCGCGGTCGAGCTGGGCTTCGATGACGGTGCCTTCCGCTGTGCGGTTCGGATTGGCCTTGAGGTCAAGGATTTCCGCCTGCAGCAGGATGGCTTCGAGCAGCTTGTCGAGGTTGGTGCGGTTCTTCGCGGAGACTTCCACGTCGAGCACTTCACCGCCCATGGATTCGACGAAGACTTCGTGCTGCAGCAGTTCCGTGCGGACCTTCTGCGGGTTGGCTTCGTGCTTGTCGATCTTGTTGATGGCAACGATGATCGGAACACCCGCCGCCTTGGCGTGGTTGATCGATTCGATCGTCTGCGGCATCACGCTGTCGTCGGCTGCAACGACCAGGATCGCGATGTCGGTCGCCTGGGCGCCGCGGGCACGCATCGCCGTGAAGGCGGCGTGGCCGGGGGTGTCGATGAAGGTGATCTTCTGACCGTTCTGCTCGACCTGATAGGCACCGATATGCTGCGTGATGCCACCGGCTTCGCCGGCCACCACGTTGGCATGGCGAATGGCGTCGAGCAGCGAGGTCTTGCCGTGGTCGACGTGACCCATGATGGTGACGACGGGCGGACGGGAAACCAGTTCGCCTTCCTCGTCGGCAACGTTGAAGATGCCCTGTTCGACGTCGGATTCCGAAACGCGCTTGACCGTATGGCCGAATTCGCTGGCGATGAGTTCGGCCAGATCGGCGTCGATCACGTCGCCCGGCTTCATCATCTGACCCTCCTTCATCAGGAACTTGATGACGTCGACGGCGCGTTCGGACATGCGCTGCGACAGTTCCTGAATGGTGATGGTTTCAGGCAGAACGACTTCTCGCGAGATCTTTTCGCGCGTTTCCTGCATCTGGCTGCGGCGGAATTTTTCCTGGCGGCGACGCATGGCCGAAAGTGAGCGTCCGCGGGCGGAGCCGTCCTCGTCGACATTCGCTGTCGTTACCGTCAACTTGCCGCGACGGCGCTCGTCGTCGGTTTTTGGGCGCGTGGTGACAGGCTTAGCCGGCTCGGGGCGTGTGACCTTGCCACGTGCCGGGGCACCGCGCGGCGGGCCACGATCGGTCTCTTCTTCATTGACCCGACGGCGGTTGGCCGGCGCCTCGCCGGCAGGAGCGCCGGGACGCGCGGGCTGCGGAGCCGCATCCGGACGACGCGCAACGACAGGAGCCGCTGCCGCCTGAACTGCTGGCTTCGGAGCTTCCACCGGCGCGGGAGTCGCGACCTTGGCTTCGGCAGCGCGGACAGCCTCTTCGGCGGCGCGGCGCGCGGCTTCAGCCTGCTCGGCGATGCGACGTACTTCTTCTTCCTGCTTGCGACGTGCTTCTTCCTCGGCGCGACGAACGGCATCCGCGGCGTCGCGGGCCTGGGCATCGGCGAGTGCGCGACGGCGCGCGTCCATTTCATCGGCGGACAAATGGTTCAGAACCACCGGCCGCGACGTGCGTTCCTGCTGCGGACGCTGCTGGTAGCCCTGGTTGGGCTGTCCCGATCGCTGCTGCTGGCCACCAGGCTGATGAATGCGCGGCGCTGGCTGCGGCGGACGCGGCGGCTGTGGCGTCGGTTCAGCGACGCGCGTCACCGATGGCGTTGCTGCAGCCGCCGTCGTCGAAGCTGCGATCGGCTTTTCGTCTTCAGGGCGCAGCGGGCGGCGCTTGCGGGTTTCAACCACGACCGCCTTGGTGCGACCGCGGCCCATGTCCTGGCGCACGGTGCCCTGGTTTACGCCTGATGGTTTCAGGGTGAGAGTCTTCTTACCTGAAACATTCAGCGTCTTGTCGTCTTGATTGTCGGTCATTCCGTTCCCGTTCCTTCGGACAGGGCTCGGAGTAGTCCGTCAGGCCCTGTCGTTCAATGCATGTACCTTAATGAGGCGTCCGGCATAGGCCGGTGACCGCGTCATTGTTTTCGCCGGCCAGCGCCGCCCGTTGCCCGGGACTGACCGCCGTTGCGGTACCGTTCGAGCAGGTTTGCGCGCTTCACTACACCCTCACCCGCCTGCCCTGCAAGCGCTGCGGCATGGATAAAAGCGTTCTGGCCCATCAGTTCTTCCATCTCCGCTTCCGTAAAGACACGGAAGGAAGGTATTTCCTTTTCGGTTTCCATACCGAGATGCCAGGCCTTTCGTGCCTGGTCGATCTTGCGGACGCCGTCGTCTGCAGCGACGATCGCATGGAACACGGCAAGTGCCGAGCCGTTGCGAACGGCGCCATCAACCTTCGACGAACCGCTGACGAACCGGCCCGCTTTGCGCGCCATGTGCATCATCCCGGCCAGTTGCGCCACGAGAAGACGGTCGACGATGGCACCAAGATCGGCCGGTGCCGTCACCTCGGCTTTCAGGGCGCGAGAAAACAGTTTCTTTGCCACTGCCTTGTCCACCTGCGCCCGGTCGAGCTTGACCCAGCAGCCGCGTCCCGGCAGTTGCCGCTTCAGATCGGGAACAACGGTCCCGTCTGGAGCGGCGACGAAGCGGATCAAATCGTCAGGCGATCCGCTTTCGCGTGTCACGATGCACATGCGGCCATTTGCGTCGTCACCGCCGAGATCATCGTCCTCGGGCGGTGCGCCAGGCCCCTCGGTGATCGTCATGCTTGTTGCTCGGTTTCGTCCTCCGCGACCTCTTCGGTCTCAGCGACGAGATCGGCCTCGGTGATCCAGCCGGCGAGCAGGCGAGCCTGCACGACCATCTGTTCTGCTTCGACGCGCGAGATTTCGAGCTTGGAGAACAGGCCTTCGAATTTCTTCGTCTCGCCGTTCTTGCGTTCGCTCCAGCCGACGAGGTCGTCAGCGGCACAGCCGGCGAAGTCCTCGATCGTCTTGATGCCGTCTTCGCCAAGCGCGACCATCATCTGGGCGGTCATGCCGTTGATCTGGCGCAGCTCGTCCGAAACACCGAGCGCCTTGCGCTTCTCGTCCATCTCGGCTTCGAGCTTCTCGAGATATTCGCGGGCGCGGGTCTGGATTTCCTGGGCGGTATCTTCGTCGAAGCCGTCGATGGAAGCAATTTCATCGAGATCGACGTAAGCCAGCTCCTCGACGGCGGCAAAGCCTTCGGAGGCCAGAACCTGGCCGACCATTTCGTCGACGTCGAGCGCGTCCATGAACAGGTTGGTGCGCTCGTTGAATTCCTTCTGACGGCGTTCCGATTCCTCGGCTTCCGTCATGATGTCGATATCCCAGCCGGTCAGCTGCGAAGCGAGGCGGACGTTCTGACCGCGGCGGCCAATGGCGAGCGACAGCTGCTCATCCGGAACCACGACTTCGATACGCTCTGCATCTTCGTCGAGAACGACCTTGGCGACTTCGGCCGGCTGCAGCGCGTTGACGACGAAGTTCGCCGGCTCGTTCGACCAGGGGATGATGTCGATCTTTTCGCCCTGCAGTTCGCCGACGACGGCCTGGACGCGCGAACCGCGCATACCGACGCAGGCACCGACCGGATCGATCGACGAGTCGTTCGAAATGACGGCGATCTTGGCGCGAGAGCCCGGATCGCGGGCAACCGATTTCACCTGGATGATGCCGTCGTAGATTTCGGGCACTTCCATGGTGAAGAGCTTGACCATGAACTGCGGATGCGTGCGCGACAGGAAGATCTGCGGGCCGCGCTGTTCGCGGCGGACGTCGTAAACATAGGCGCGAACGCGGTCGCCATAGCGGAAGTTCTCGCGCGGGATCATCTCGTCGCGGCGGATGATGCCTTCGCCGCGGCCGAGGTCGACGATGACGTTGCCGTATTCGACGCGCTTGACCGTGCCGTTGACGATTTCGCCGACGCGATCCTTGAATTCGTCGAACTGACGGTCACGCTCGGCTTCGCGCACCTTCTGCACGATGACCTGCTTGGCCGACTGGGCGGCAATACGGCCGAAATCCATCGGCGGCAGCGGGTCGGCGATGAAATCGCCAAGAGCGGCGTCCGGGTTGCGGTCGCGTGCCAGTTCCAGCGGGATCTGCGTGGAGTAGTCTTCGGCCTTCTCGACGACTTCGAGCAGGCGCTGCAGACGGATTTCGCCGGTCTTCGGATTGATGTCGGCGCGGATGTTCGACTCCGTGCCGTAACGCGAGCGCGCGGCCTTCTGGATCGCGTCCGCCATTGCGGCAAGCACGATCTCGCGGTCGATGACCTTTTCGCGCGCCACTGCATCTGCGATCTGCAGGAGTTCTAGCCGGTTCGCACTGACTGCCATTGTCTTTAGTCTCCGTCTTCCTGCCCTTGGGTTCCCGTTCCGTTAGGCGGTTCGTTGATCGGTTATTCTTCTTCGTCTTCCGCTTCGTTCTGGTTCGCTGCCTCGGCTTTCGCCAGCTTGTCGGCGCGCAACGCATCGCGGATGAGATCGTCCGTCAGGATCAGCTTGGCTTCGGCCAAGGTGCTGAACGGAATGGTTACGTTCTGCTCCTCGCCGCGGGTAGCCTCGTCGCGCTCAATCGTGAAACCATCGGCATCGACAGCGACGATCTTGCCGCGGAAACGCTTGCGGTTGTCAACGAGGATCGATGTTTCGCATTTGACGAGATGGCCGATCCAGCGCTGGAAGTCCGACTTGCGCACCATCGGGCGATCGATGCCCGGCGACGATACTTCCAGATGATACGCCTTGTCGATCGGATCTTCCACATCCAGAACCGGCGAAATGGCCGTGGAGACCTCTTCGCAGTCCTCGACGGTCATGGTGCCGTCGTTGCGTTCGGTCATGACCTGTAGCGTCAGGCCGTTCAGGTTCAAGAGGCGCACACGCACGAGGCGGAAGCCCATGCCCACGAGCACGGGCTCGATGATGGCGGCAACACGCTGATCAAGGCCGGTTTCGACGATCAGCCGCGGTTCATTGGTATTGTCTGCGTTTGTCACGTCCGACAAGCATTCACTCCTGCATTGTTCATGCATTGGCAGATCGCGCTAATAAAAAAGAGCGGGTCCTTGCGGCCCACTCTTCATCACACGATCAAGAATTTGAAGCCGATATAAGCCCGTTCCCGTCAAATTGCAAGGTCTTCGCACTGAAACCCGGCTTTGGCGGTTATTTGCGGAATTCTGCGGCAAATGCCGCCACATCTTCCGAAGCCAGCGCGCGAGGTGCTGGTGGCTCACCATGGAAGTTCTACATGACGCCGAGGACGAACCGCGCATTCCTTAGCATGCCTGCGGAACCAGTCGATCTCCTGGCTCGGGTCGAATTGTGGCACCGTGCGTCCCAAACAACTTCCCTCACCGCTTGCCTTCCCTTACAATCCCGTCCGGATGCGGAGGATTCCACCATGAGCGAAGACGCCTTCAACATGTCAATCCGCAAGTTCCTGAAGGAAGTCGGCGTGACCTCGCAGCGAAAGATAGAGGAGACGGTGCGCGAAGGGCGGACCGGAGGCAAAAAGCTGAAGGTCCGCATGACGCTGACGGCGGAAGGCACCGGCCTCAACCACGTCGTGGACGGCGAAATCGAACTTCCGTAAGCAGGCGAAGTGACCAAGCGGCATCTTCTGATGCGACCAAAGCAACGCAACGGTGCCTACGTCAGCCGCGCCGCGTGCCGCGAAAGTCATCTTAACCGGTTTTTAGGCCTTGTTGGTGAACCACACCGTCGGTGTGCCCAACACGCCTCCCTTGCGCATCGCCGCTTTTAGCTCTTCCAGCTTGCCGAAGGCTTGAGCTGCTTCAATCGTGGCAAACTCATGGGTGACGGTAACGTCGTTGGGATTGTCGGTGGCCTGATAGACCGCCTCTGCCGCAACCCCGTTTGCCTTCTGTACGGGCCGAAACTCATCGTATACTTTACGCCAGGCCGCGTAGTCCGAAACATCGTGCCTCACAAACAGCGTCGTCATCTCATCCTCCCGCGTTTGCATTTTCACGTTGGGACATCCCGTCGTTAAGGTACCACTGAAATGACGTTCGCGCTTGGGGAATATCTGGCTGTTTGTACTTGGGGCTATTCGCTTGCCGAATGCGGACAGAGCGACCTTGCGTCTGGGTCAGGCCAGTTCTTTCAGCCCGGTCGGCGTGGGACGGGAGCGAAGAAGCACACTACTTCCGGGAAGCGCCCGAAAGCCGCCACTGGCAGCATCTGCCGCTAAATTCCGCCTATTTCAGCACGCCGAGCATCGAGCTGTCGGGATAGCAGGTGGGCTTGCGGCCGCTCTTTTCTTGCCATTGGCCGATCGACCGTCGGGTCTTATAGCCCGGCAATCCGTCTGTGCCGCCGACATCGTATCCCTTGTGCTCCAGGGTCACCTGCATGCCGGCGACGTCGGAGCGCAGCATCTTGCCGACATCGCCCCATTGGCCCTGGAAGGCGCCGCCGCCATAAGCGATGCGGTCGGCCAGGTTACCGATATAGAGGCCGTAAAGGTCGGAATTGTTGTATTCCTTGATGACATAGAAATTCGGCGTGACGATAAATTCCGGCCCGTCGCGGCCGGCCGGCACCAGCATCATGCCGCTGGCCGGCATCTCGTCGGACGGAAATGCCTTGCCGGCAACCCGCGTGATCCCAAGCGACGCCCATTGCGAGATCGGCTTGGCAAGATCTGGCCCCTCCTGGGCGCAGGAGACATTCTGCGGAATGGTGACTTCATAGCCCCAGCTTCGGCCGCGCTGCCAGCCCTTCTGAACCATATAGTTGGCTATGGATGCCAGCGTATCCGGCACGGACGTCCAGATATTGCGGTGGCCGTCGCCATCGAAATCAACGGCATATTTCAGATAGTTGGTCGGCATGAACTGCGGCTGGCCAAGGGCGCCGGCCCAGGAACCCCGGAACTGATCCGGCGTGACGTCGCCATGTTCGAGAATGCGCAGCGCTGCGATGATCTCGGTGCGGAACATGTCCTTGCGGGTAGACATGAAGGCTTTGGTCGCCAGCACCTGGATCGCCGAATTCGGCAGCTTGGCGATGCCGAAGCCAGTCTCGCGACCCCAAATGGCCAGCAGGATCGGTCCTGGAACGCCATAGGTCTTCTCGATCCGCTGTAGCACCGGCCCATATTGCGAGGCTAGGCCCCGCCCGGTTGCAGCCAGCTTTTGCAGCCGTCCCTCGTTGAAATAGGGGGCAGGAGAGGAGAATTCGGCCTGGGTCTGCTTTTGTTCCTTGGGTTTCGGAAAACCCGGCGGCACGAGATCCGGCAGATCCCAGTTCAGCGTCACGCCGGCGAAAGCAGCCTTGAAGGTCTTTTCGGAAATCCCGGCCTTTCGCGCTTCTGGCCAGAGATCCTTCTGTATCCAGGCCTGAAACTGCGCTTCGACATCGGCTTTCGAGGCCGCGAGCGCGGGCAGGGGGAGGAGGGCGAGGAGAAGGATGCACAGCAGGGAAAGTAGGTTTCGCGCGCGCGGAGCCGTCGATACCCCCCTCTGTCGCTGTCGCGACATCTCCCCCACTAGGGGGGAGATTGTTGGGAGTTTGCTGACCCTTTTTTCCAAGCAATCCACCTCAGTGTCTGCGGGTGCGATATTGATTTGAGGCAAGTCCGTGCTCCGGACAACCAATCTCCCCCCTTGTGGGGGAGATGTCACGTAGTGACAGAGGGGGGTATGCACTCTCCTCATACTCAGTCCTCTCCGTCTCAAATCGTCGTTCTCGCCCTGAGCGCCGCCGTCAGCGTGCCTTCGTCGAGATAATCGAGCTCGCCGCCAACAGGTACCCCATGGGCAAGGCGGGTAATCTTGACCTCAAGGCCCGCGAGCTGATCGGTTATATAGTGTGCTGTGGTTTGCCCTTCGACCGTCGCGTTGACGGCGATGATGATCTCGCGGACGCCGCCTTCGCCGACGCGGGCTATCAGGCCGCGAATGTTGAGGTCGTCGGGACCGACGCCGTCGAGCGGCGACAATACGCCGCCGAGAACATGGTAGGCAGCGTTCATCGCGGCAGCGCGCTCCAGAGCCCAGAGATCGGAGACATCTTCGACGACGATGATGACGGATTGATCGCGGCGATCATCGGTACAGACGGTACAGGGGTCGACGGTATCGACATTGCCGCAGCGCGAGCAGATCTTCACCTTGTCATAGGCTTCGCCCATGGCGTGGGATAGCGGCCCGAGAAGCTGATCCTTCTTTTTGATCAGATGCAGCGCCGCCCGCCGCGCCGAGCGTGGCCCGAGCCCCGGCACCTTCGCCAGAAGCTGGATGAGTTTTTCGATTTCGGGGCCGGTGACTCGCTTTGCCATGGGAGGCTTTTAGCCCAAATGCTGAGAGAACGGAATCACGGAAGGGTCGGTCGAGCGATGAAAATTCTGGCCGTTTCCAATCGCATGCTATCTTTGTGAGGCCGGCGTCGTGTTCCGGGATGGAGCCGAAATTCCCGCGTCTAACGCAGAGCGATTGCGACCGCCGCGCCTGCCATGGTGCCGGCGCTGGCGCGATTGGCAATGCGCACGGCGCGGCGGCTCTTGAGGAAGGCTCTCGCCTTGGCTGCAAGCATCGCCCAGGAGAGGTCGATGACGACAAGAACCGCAAACATCGTTGCCACCAGTTCGGCCCAGCCGGACAATGTGACGGCATGCAGATCGATGATCGAGGGCAGCAGCGCCACATAGAACACCATGATCTTCGGATTGCCCATGGTCACCGTGAAGCCGGCGAGGAACAGCCGGGCAGGCGATTGCGCGTCCGGCAGTTCTTCCTTCGTCGTATCGGAGGCTGCAAACCACATCTTCCAGGCGAGATAGAGCAGGTAAGCGACGCCCAGCCATTTGATCATGACGAAGGCGAGGTGGAAGGTTTCGGCGATGGTCGCAAGGCCGGCAACGGCAAAGGTCAGCCAGATCGCCTCGCCAAGCCACATGGCGGTCAGGAAAGGCAGCACGTTGCGCGCGCCCTTGGTCAGCACGCGCGCCACCAGCGCGGCAATATTCGGCCCGGGCGATCCCGCCGCAATGAACAAAGCACCGGCAAAAACAAGCAGCGTCGACAGGCTCATCGCATTTCCTCCGATCAGGCAGGCCAGACGATATCTGGAAGAAGAGGTTGAGAGATAGCATTCCGGCTCGGCTTTTCCAAATGCCAGCTTTTGCGCTCAGCCGAGTTGCGCTCGAAAGCGCTCGAAGATTGCCTTGCCTTCCAGCCAGTCCTCCAGTCTCGATGCCGCATTGATATGACCGCGCGGCCCGACATCGACAAAGGCGCTCCCCCAGATTTCGGCGCTATCGCGCGCATGGTCGAACGAGCCGAAAGGGTCGTCGGTGCTGGCGACGAGCAATGATGGAAAGGGCAGCTGCCGCCGCGGTGGCTGGGCGAAGCTGCCGGCTTCGGCAAGATAGACCTCACCTGTGGGGTCGGGAGGGGCCACCAGGAAAGCGCCTAGGATCGCCGTTTTCCTTATGGGCGCCCAATGGGCGATGAGCTGGCAGGCGAGGCTATGGGCAATCAGGATCGGCGTCGTTTGCGAGCGGGCAATTTCCCGCTCAAGCGCGGCGATCCAATCCGTCAGTTCCGGCTTGTCCCAGCTCGACGGCTGGAACCGTCGCATGCCTGGGTCCTGACGCTCCCACAATGTTTGCCAGTGACCTTCGCCCGAACCGCCAAGCCCCGGAAGCACGATGATGTCGCTCATCCTTATCCTTTCTCCATATTTCCTTATGGAGCGAAACTGGCATGCCGACTGATTGGTTGACATTGCAATCCATCGGATAAAACGTTCACCTACCGATGAATTGAAGGCAAAGAGATGGATAGTATCGAAAAAGGGCTGGATCCGACGGATCTATCGATCATCGAGATCCTGCAGCAGGATGGACGAATTTCGGTTTCGGAGCTCGGCCGGCGCGTCGGTCTTTCGCAGCCGGCGGCGTCGGAACGGTTGAAGCGGCTGGAAGAGCGCGGCGTGATTGCCGGATATCGCGCGGTCATCGATCCCGCCGCGGTCGGGCTCGGCATGATGGCGGTCATCCGGCTGCGCACCACGCATGAGCACATCAGGCCCTACCTGAAGCAGTTTTCCGAAATGCCCGAGATCATCGAGGTTCTCAGGCTCACGGGCGAGGATTGCTTTCTGCTCAAGGTTCTCGTGCCGACACCCGCCGACCTTGAAACGATTGTCGATTCCATTGCTCGTCACGGCGCGGTAACGACGTCGCTGGTGCTGCGAAACGAACCTGTAAAGGCGATCGGCCGCGATCTCATTCGCAAGGCGGCCGCCCGCTGATCGAATGGGACGTTAGCCTCAGAACGGCAGCTTGAAGCCGGGCGGGATCGGCAGACCGGCGGTCAGTTCGCGGGTCTTTTCGGCGGCGATCGCCTCGGCCTTTTCCTGGGCATCCTTGTTGGCGGCCACGATCAGGTCTTCGAGGATTTCGACATCGTCTTCCTTGAAGAGCGACGGATCGATCTTGAGGCCCAGCATCAGGCCCTTGCCGTTGACGGTGACGGTGACGAGGCCGCCGCCGGCCTTGCCTTCGACGCGAATGTCGGCGATCTCCGACTGCATCTTCTCCATCTTCGCCTGCATTTCTTTCACTTTGCCCATCATGCCCATGATGTCGCGCATCGTCATTAGTCCCTCTTCTGCAAGTGTCTGTTCCTATTCGGCCGAGATATGCCGCCATGGTCGCCGCCGGCGTCAAGCCGATGCGGTTCCGCTGCCGTCTATCTTAGCCTTAGAATTCTATATCGTCGCCCGGCAGGATATCGCCATCGACGGATTCCGCGGCCGCCGGCGAAACGGCGGCTTCCTCTTCGTCGTCCGTCTCGGGTGCCCGCACCCGCACGTCGATGATCTTTGCGCCAGGAAATTGAGCGAGGATCGCCGCAACATCGGGGTCCTGCCGGGCATCGGCGACCCGCTGTTTCTGTGCGTTGGCCTCGGCCTCCACCAGCGTCGGTTCGCCTTCTTCGCGGCTGAGGCTGACGATCCAGTGAATGCCGGTCCATTCCTTCAGCTTGACGGCAAGTTCGTTCAGCAGCGTGCCGGGAGCTCCTGAGGTCAGGCTGACATCGAGCCGGCCCGGCTCCAGCTTGACTGGGCGTACGAAGGCGCGGACCAGCGCCTTCAGCTTCGGATCGCGCTTCTGGCTGGCGAGTTCGGCAATATCGGCCATTGAATTGATCGGCACGAGCGGCTTCGGCGCTTCGGCGGGCTTCTGCTCGATGCGGCCGACGGGTTGCGAATACGGCTGTGTGTTCGGCACGGCGCGTAACATGGCGACCGGTGCTGAAGGTGCGGGTCGCGGCGCCGGCGTTTCGACGGCTCGTGCAATGGCGTTGCCCTGATAGGAAACCGCTGCTCCGCCGCCGTTGCCCATGGGCGCAGAGGGTGATGGGCGGGAGCCGCCATTGCCATCGGAAAACTCCGCCAGCCTGCGTGCCGCATCTTCCGGCGCCGGCAGGTGGGCGGCATGTGCCAGCCGGATCAGCACCATTTCGGCAGCGCCTGCGGTGCGCGAGGCATTTTCCGTCTCGGCAATGCCCTTGAGCAGCATCTGCCAGATGCGCGACAGCGCCGTCACCGCCACGCCCTGGGCGAATTCCATTGCTTTCGTGCGCTCGACTTCGCTCAGCGACGGATCGTCGGCGGCATCGGGCACATATTTGAGGCGGGTCACGAGGTGGGTGAAATCGGCAAGATCGGTCAGCACGACAACAGGATTGGCGCCGGCTTCATACTGGCTGTTGAATTCGGCAAGCGCTGCCGAAACATCGCCTTTGACGATGTGGCCGAAGAGATCGACGATGCGGGCGCGGTCGGCAAGACCGAGCATCGCACGTACTGCTTCCGCAGCAACGAAGCCGCTGCCATGGGCGATCGCCTGGTCGAGCAGCGACAGGCCGTCGCGCGCCGAGCCCTCGGCGGCACGGGCGATCATGGCGAGCGCTTCCGGCTCGGCTTCGATGCCTTCCTTGCCGGCGATGGTGGTGAACAGCCCGACGAGATCGGAAGCGCTGATCCGGCGCAGGTCGAAGCGCTGGCAGCGCGACAGCACCGTGATCGGCACCTTGCGGATTTCCGTCGTGGCGAAAATGAACTTCACATGCTCCGGCGGCTCTTCCAGCGTCTTCAGCAACCCGTTGAAGGCAGCCGTCGACAGCATGTGCACTTCGTCGATGATATAGACCTTGTAGCGGGCCGAGACCGGCCGGTAGCGCACCTGCTCGATGATCTCCCGGATATCGTCGATACCGGTGTGCGAGGCGGCGTCCATCTCGATGACGTCGACATGCCGGCCTTCCATGATCGCCTGGCAATGTTCGCCGGGTTCGCGCAGATCGATGGTGGGGCGATCGATCACTGATGTCTTGTAGTTGAGGCCGCGCGCAAGGATGCGGGCCGTCGTCGTCTTGCCGACGCCGCGCACGCCGGTCAGCATATAGGCCTGCGCAATTCGCCCGGTCTCGAATGCGTTGGTCAGCGTTCGAACCATCGGCTCCTGGCCGACCATCAGGTCCGTGAAGTCCTTGGGCCTGTATTTGCGGGCCAGCACCCTGTAACCGGTGCCGGTCGAGGCGGCATCTTTTGCTTGTCGCTCGCTGTCGCTCATCGCCTTGCTTATTGCCCGGTGAAAGCCGGGTCTTGCTTTCAGAAAGGGTGGGAGGCTGGCACGATGACCCGTGCCGGGCTCGTTAGGGCTGCTTCCTTCCGGACCTGACCCGGTTGGCGAGTGGCTCGTCCACCACCAACCTCCCGGATGCACATATCGGCAATATCGCCATCAAAAGCAAGCCAAGGTCAAAAAAAACTGCTAAACATTTGATAAAACAATGGAGGATGCCCCTTTGAAGGAGTTTGCGCTCGAGGATCGTCTGGCGAATGACAGCGTTGCGGTCACCATTACGGGCCTTTGCGACGTGCGGCTGATGAAGGATCGCCGCTGGCCCTGGCTTGTGCTGATCCCGCGCCGCCCCGACAAGTCGGAAGTTTTCGATCTAACCCCGCTCGATCGAGTCTTGCTGACTTTCGAAACGGATAAGGTCGCAAGCGCGCTGAAGACGCTGACGGGTGCCACAAAAATCAACGTCGGGGCACTTGGAAATATCGTCCGTCAGCTGCATGTTCATGTCATTGCGCGGTTCGAAGGTGATGCCAACTGGCCAGGCCCGGTCTGGGGCTACGGCAAGGCGGAGCCCTATTCGGACGAAGACATGAACAGCCTCATAGCCAAGTTGCGGGAAACGCTTTCACAATGAGCCATTCCATCTTTTCCTCGGATGCGCCGCATCCGGAAGCCAGCAGTCTCACTGCCTTTGCAGAAAACCAGCTCAACCGGGATGCCGAGCATCGCGACGAGGAATCGATCAAGCATGCGCTGGCCAAGGAAGGCACCCATATCCTGGCCTTTGCCCAGGATCGGCTGGTCTTGAAGCATGACGGGCAGGTGCTCGATCCGCTGTTTGCCCGCTATGAGTTGCAGGATTTGGATCCGAACTGGGATGAAGCCGTGTTGCTCGGCTATCGCAATACCGGTGAGCCCCGCCTTGCCGTGCCGGTGCGCATCAATGCCGACGAACTTGCCAGCCATTACAAGCCCGCCGACATGCGCTCTCTCTGGCGTGATCTTCTGCTGGAAGGGGAAATCCTGGGCGAGGCGGCGCAGGGCATGAGCCTTGTTCGCTGGAATAGCGACAATCGCTTCTGCGGCCGCTGTGGCTCGATCATGGAAAGCCGCATCGGCGGTTACAAGCGGGTGTGCACGGCCTGCGAACACATGATCTTCCCGCGCACCGACCCGGTCGTCATCATGCTTACGATCGATGAAGAGCGCAATCGCTGCCTGCTCGGCCGCAGCCACCATTTCGCGCCGGGCATGTATTCCTGTCTGGCCGGCTTCGTCGAGCCGGGCGAAACTATCGAGAATGCCGTGCGCCGCGAGACCTATGAGGAGTCAGGTATTCATACCGGTCGCGTGCGCTATCACGCCTCTCAGCCCTGGCCGATGCCGCACTCGCTGATGATCGGTTGCTACGCCGAGGCGAAGTCGACCGAAATCCATATGGATGATGCCGAGCTTGAGGATTGCCGCTGGTTCACGCCGGAAGAAACGCTTGCCATGCTCGATCACGTTTCGGCTTCCGGCAATACGTCTCCGCCCAAGGGCGCCATCGCCCATCGCCTGATGCGCGACTGGGTGGAGTGGAAACGCTAGGTTCTGTCTTGCCATGGCCCGCTCGGAACGATTGCTGACGCTGTTGCAGACGCTGCGGCGCTACCGCCGCCCGGTCAGCGGCGCGGTCTTGGCGGAGGAGACCGGCGTCAGCCTACGCACGCTCTACCGCGATATTGCCAGCCTGCAGTCGCAGGGCGCCATGATCGACGGCGAGCCTGGTATCGGCTATGTGCTGAAGCCCGGCTTCATGCTGCCGCCGATGATGTTCTCGCAGGACGAGATCGAGGCGCTGGTGCTGGGGTCGCGATGGGTGGCCCGCGCCACCGATTCGCGACTGGCGGCGGCCGGCGCCGATGCCCTTGCCAAGATCGCCGCCGTGTTGCCCGCCGAAATGCGCGAGGCGATTGATCAGGCAGCGGTAGTCGTCGGCACGCGGCGCATCACCGAGGACAAGGCCGACCTCTCGCTGATGCGCAAGGCGATCCGCACGGAGCGTATGGTGCAACTGACCTATGGCGACGTGAACGGCACCATCTCAACCCGGCGCATCTGGCCTTTTGCACTCGGCTATTTCGACAATTCGCGCATCATCATGGCCTGGTGCGAGTTGCGGCAGGACTATCGCCATTTCCGCGCCGACCGCATCGTCGATTTCGCGGTGCTGGAGGCACGCTATCCACGCCGCCGTGTTGTCCTCGCAAAGGAGTGGCAGGCCAAAGAGGGCATTGCCCACAATTGATTGGCCGACTCAACACTACTGCCAGAAACTGTCAGTAGGCATGACTATGATGGGCACCATCCAAGCAGGAAGGAGGACCGATCATGGCAAGCCCAGTTCTTATCGTCTCGAGGGAAACACACGGCGTCGTAGCGCGCGAAGACAGGGGCTTCTCTCCGTTTGCGTGGCCGAAGCACCTTCTGCAGATTGCAGGTCGATATTTCGTCGGCTGTCGTTATCGCCTCGATCTTGATGAGACGCCGGATTTGGTGAAGCGCGATCTCGGCTTCCTCGACGGGCATGCCCCGTATCGCGAGGAAAATAGGATGCGCTGACGCGCATCCTCATAAACATCGGACTATCCGCCAACGCATTCATCACCGGCAGGCACCGCCTGCCTGCCGGACAGCAACCATCATGCCTTCATACCCCCAAAAACCGAGAGGAATATCCAAATGATCAGTCCAAACCTCATCATCTTCTACGTCAAGGATCCGGCCGAAAGCACGCCGTTCTACCGTGACCTGCTCGGCCACGAGCCTACCTTCGCCTCGCCGAATTTCGTGGCTTTCGCGCTAGACAATGGTTTCAATCTTGGCCTCTGGCGCCGCAGCAGCGTCGAACCGCAACCCTCCGCCATCGGCAATCGCGGCGAGCTAGGTTTCATGGTAGAGGGCGAAGGTGCCGTCGAGAAGCACTATAAGGATTGGAAGGCCCGCGGCCTGCCGATCGCACAGGAACTGACGACGATGGATTTCGGCCCAACTTTCGTCGTACTCGACCCGGACGGCCATCGCCTCCGTGTTTGTGAGCCGGATAAGTAAGGCGATGGGCGCAGGGCTTGCCTCTCACCCCAACCCTCTCTCCATTCGCGGGGAGAGGGGCCCACCTAGAATTCACGCTGAACCCGATGGTGGAAGGGGGGTGTCTTTGTCCCCCGCCTAACCGCCTGGAGAGAGAGAACGGGTTTAAAACTTAGAGATCGCCCCGCATCGGGTGGCCCTTGTAGACGCCGAGGATGCGGACCTTTTCGGAGAAGAACCGCAGTTCTTCCAACGCACGGCGTACATGCGCATCGGAGGGATGACCCTCGATGTCGGCATAAAACTGCGTCGCTACAAAACGGCCGCCGAGCTGATAGCTTTCCAGTTTCGTCATGTTGATGCCGTTGGTGGCAAAGCCGCCGAGCGCCTTGTAGAGCGCAGCCGGAATGTTGCGCACGTTGAAGACAAAGGTGGTGACGATCTTTTCGTCCGGCGAGCTGCGCTCTGCCCAGTTCTCGTCGCGCGACAGCACGACGAAGCGCGTCATGTTGTCTTCGGTATCCTCGACATTCTCGGCGATGATTTCCAGGCCATAGAGGTCGGCCGCCAGCCGCGGCGCCAGCGCCGCCATGCTGCGATCGCCGGTTTCCTTCACCAGCTTGGCGGCACCGGCGGTATCGCCGGCGATGACCGGCTTCCAGCCGTTCGCACGCACGATCTTGCGGCACTGGCCGAGTGCATGGATGTGGCTGTGCACCGTGCGGATCTCGTCCTTCTTCACGCCCGGCAGCACCATCAGCTGGAAGCGGATCGGCATGAAATACTCGCCGACGATATGCAGGCGCGATTCCGGCAGCAGGTGATGGATGTCGGCAACGCGCCCGGCAATGGTGTTCTCGATCGGAATCATGCCGAGATCGGCTTCGCCATTGTCGATCGCAGTAAAGGCGTCCTCAAAGGTCTGGCAGGGCAGCGGCTCCATGGTCGGAAACATGTCACGGCTCGCCATGTCGGAATTGGCGCCGTAGTCGCCCTGGAAGGAGATCTTGTTGGTCTTGGTGATCATGGGACTGCCTTTGGGGGAATGCCGTCAGAGAGAGGCGGCGGAAAGAATGCGTCTGGCCTTTTCAAGGTCCTTGGGAGTATCGACACCGAGCGGGACCGTGTCAACGATCTCCACATCGATGCGCATGCCCGCTTCCAGCGCCCGCAGCTGCTCCAGCGATTCGCGCAGCTCAAGCGGCGACGGGCCGGCTTTGACGAATTTCTCCAGTGCCGCGCGACGATAGGCGTAGAGGCCGATGTGGTGGTAGAGCGGCCCGTTGCCGTAGGGGGCGGTGGCGCGGGTAAAATAAAGGGCGCGCAGACGGTTGGCCGAAATGGCCGAGCCGACCACCTTGACCACGCTCGGCAGGGTCTTCTCTTCCTCGTCCTTGATCTCGACGGTCAACGTGGCGATGTCGACCGCCGGATCTTCGAGCGGGCGCAGTGAGGCGCGGATGGTCTCGGGATCGATCGTCGGCAGGTCGCCCTGCACGTTGACGACGATTTCGGCGCGACCTTGCGGATCGACGGCCTGCAGCGCCTCGTAGATGCGGTCCGAGCCGGATTGATGATCACCGCGCGTCATGACGACATCGAAGCCGGCTTTGGCCACCGCCGCATAGGTATCTTCGTGATCGACGGCGACGACGATGCGACCGATCGCCGCCTCGCGCGCACGCTTGGCAACCTGTACGATCATGGGCAGGCCGCAAATGTCGGCAAGCGGCTTTCCCGGCAGGCGGGTGGAGGCCATTCGGGCGGGAATAAGGACCAGCGTCTTGTCTAAATTTGAATCTGTCATTGTTGGGCCTTCTATTCCTGCAGGAAAAGTGTCAAAACGTCTCACGGTGGAGGCCGTTTACAGAGTTGCAAGAAACAGCCAAAAGACATAGGTTTCGCGCGAATTCAAGATGGGCCGGCCGAGGATGCTGGCGGCGAGGGGAGCATAGCAGATGAATTCATCCTACGTGAACATGGGAGTCGGGGCACTTTTGGCCACGCTGTTCGTGTTGAAGTCCGTGTCGCTCGCGTCAGGATTTATTTTCCATTCAGAGACACCGGAAAAGCCCGGTTTTGCCATTGCTGCTGCCGAGGAACCGGCTGCCGGCGGTGACAAGGGTGCGGCCGCCAAGCCGGATACGCCGATCGCTCAGCTGCTGCAGAAGGCTGATGCCAAGGTCGGCGAGACGATCTTCAAGAAGTGTCAGGCCTGTCATTCCGGAGAGAAGGGAGGCCCGAACAAGGTTGGCCCGGATCTCTGGGGTATCGTCGACCGCCCGGTTGCTGAGCATGAAGGCTTCGCCTATTCGGCCGGCATGAAGGACTTCTCCAAGGGCGGCGCGCAAAAGTGGACCTACGATCACCTCTATCACTTCCTGGCTTCCCCGAAGAAGTTCGTTGCGGGTACCGCGATGGGCTTTGCTGGCCTGCCGAAAGAAGAGGACCGTGCCAACGTGATCGCCTATCTGCGCACGCTCGCCGATACGCAGGTGCCGTTGCCGGATCCGAACGCGCCTGCTGCTACGAACTAGAGCAATTCCAGGAGAAGTGCGCAGCGGTTTTCCTTTCGGAATTGCGTAAAAACAATAAGCTAGATGGTGTAACGGGCGGAGCCCGGCCAGCCAGGTTTGAATGGCTGGTGGTCGTCCCTCACAATGATGGTGTCGCGGAGTCAGGAGAGACCTGCTCCATAGCATCACGGAGAGACGACCATGAAGCAGTATGCCGGCATCGACGTATCATTGGAATACTCAAGTGTGTGCGTGGTGGATGCGGATGGCCGCATCGTACGTGAAGCAAAGGTCCACAGTGAACCCGATGCGCTGATCGCCTGGTTTGGCGGGCACGGCGTGGCGATGGAACGCATTGGTCTGGAGGCCGGACCCTTGTCGCAGTGGCTCCATGCCGGAATGACAGAGGCGGGTCTGGCGGTCGAGCTGATCGAGACGCGCCACGTGCGTGCGGCCTTCAAGACGATGCCGGTGAAGACCGACAAGAAGGATGCGCGGGGCATAGCGCAGTTGATGCGGCTTGGCTGG
>NZ_JARWKZ010000067.1:0-27053 GCF_050577975.1 Rhizobium sp. BR 315
CATCTCCACTCTCTCCGCAGGCATCCCGTTCCTTCCTCGTCAACGTCCAAGGAAGAAACTTCACACCGGCAGACCACCCTTGCCAGATGCCCGCCAAAGGGGGCGCAATCATCTCGGAATAAGGGGGCGACTATTTCTCGGAATTGGGGGGCGACATCATTTCGGAATCAGGGGGCGGATTGCCTCGGAATTTGCACGCAGGTTGCGGCCGCCCCAGATTGAAGCTAATCCTTCACGCGACCATGTGTGCTATTCCGGTTCAAGCGCGGAAATCGAATGAAGACATGGAAGTCGCAGAGAGTTCGCGCGGCCGCCGCTGCGCTCGTGGTCATCGGTTGTGGCTTGGTACTGCGCAAATTTGGATATGCAGCACATTTGCCGTTCGTCGTCGTGAAATTCGGCGGCTCTTGCCTATGGGGAGCGATGGTCTATTTCCTGCTTGCATCGTTCAGCAGCAGAACCAAAGCTTTCAACCTTGCCATTGGCATGGCGGATGCACCCCCTATTGTGAGATATTCGGACTAACCGCCGATGAACGTGACCGTCTCGTGGAGCGGGGCGCGGCCCGTACGGGCGGAACTCATCGTGAGGTCCTCGTACCCGATCGACATGCCGCAAAAGAGGATGAGCCCATCCGGGGGTGACAGCACCTCCGCGACCGTCTCGCGAACCTGCGACCACGCCATCTGCGCGCAACTGTGCAGCCCTTCGGCACGGAGCAGCAGCATGACGGTCTGCAGATACATGCCGACGTCGGCCCATTGGGGCCGGCCCAGGTCGCGGTCGATGTAGCAGAACAGGGCGGCGGGCGCACCGAAACAGTTCCAGTTGGCGATGGCTGCCCGCTGGCGCGCCTCCCAGTCCTCGCGCGCAATGCCGAGTGCGCTGTAGCGCTCCTTGCCGAAGGCGGATCGACGCTCCCCATAAGGGGACTTCAGCGCGGGCGGATACATCTGGTACTGCCGCTCGTCCCAAGGGTCGCCGTGAGCCACGCGCTCGACGGCGACCGTCTTGAGCTCGGCCAGCGGCGCGCCGGTCAGCACGTAGGTGTTCCACGGCTGGATGTTCGATCCGGACGGCGACCAAGCTGCGGCGGACAGCACGCGCTCAAGCACCTCCCTCGACACAGGCTGGTCCCTGAATCCGCGTACCGCCCGTCGGCTTTTGACTGCCTCATATACGTCCATGATGATCTCCTCTTTGTCGCCGGCCATCCGTTCGTTCAGATGCCGGTCGTCTAGTTCGGCCCTAATCCGATAGGCGGTCAGTAGTCCCAGAAGATCGGCACCCAACGAAAGGCATCGCCCTCCGCCGCCACATGGCCGATGGATGGGAACGGCAGATGAGTGGCCACCAGAAGCTCGCCGCTCGCCGACAGCTCTCGCAAAAGGCGGATCCGAACGCGGGCCGCCTCCTCGGGGTCGTGTTCGAAGCCGTTAAACCAGTCGGGGTGCTCGAACCCGACAGCGAACACGGCATCGCCGGCGAACATCATACGGTCGCCGCCGGACGCGAGGCGTACTACGCTGTGCCCGGGTGTGTGGCCGCCGGTGCGGGTGACTACCACCCCCGGCGCAACCTCGTACTCCTCCTCGAACGTCTGCAGGTTGCCGCGGTACTCTTCCGCGAACCGCTTGGCAGCCGCCCGAAGCGCGTCCGGGAACCCCTGCGGCATGGAGACGTGGGAGAAATCGGGGTGCGTCCAGAACTTGACCTCGGCTTCCGCCACGTGGATTCGCAGGTCCTTACGCAACTGGTCCTTTATCCCGTCGACTAGCAGCATGCCAATGTGGTCCATGTGCATGTGGGTCAGCACCACGTCGGTCACAGACGGAAGATCGATGCCGGCAGCGACCAGCCGATGGGCCAGCTGCCCTGCCTTCGGCAAGTTCAAGTTCGGGTCGTCCCCCAGCCCAGCGTCGATCAGTACGGTCCGGCCGCCGCTGCGCACCACGACCACGTTCAACCCCCAATCGAGCGTCTCCGTCGGTAGGAAATTGTAGTCCAGCCAGGCCGCCCGGACGGTCGGGTCGGCGTTGTGGCCCAACATCTTGCCCGGCAGCGTCAGCACTCCATCGCTGACCACCATTACGTCAATCTCGCCGATCTTCAATGCGTAGCGCGACGGAACCAACTCGTCGGCCCCCGGTCTACCAGAATGTGAAATGTTGTCCAAGCTCATGTTAACCTCCTGTTGATTTCCTGATTGAATTTCAATACTTGCGTTTGCAATGGAGAGTGAATCACCCTGTGGTATAGGCTGCGCATGTCTCACGCATAGGGATCGTTAACTGTGAATTCATTGTCGTTGTCCCTTCCGATATTGGCGGGCGTGAAGTTGTCGGCCGATCACACCAAGGCAGATACCGGCTGTGCAGCTCGCGACCTCGGCCTCCTTAAAGAGGCCGATTGAGGCCGGCGAGTTCGGCACTACTCTGTCCCAGATCAGCTGTCCCCGGCGTTCGTCGAAAGCCCGATTCCCTTGCAAAAGTCCTGGCAATATCGGCGGCTTCAACTTCGAAGCGCCTCGGCCCGTTGAAGCGCTCATTTAGCCTGATGTCGTGGAGCAACGTCCCGAAGGCGACCACCTTCGCGTCGTGTTCGATGGACTGAATTTGTCCAAACCGTGCCGCAAAGAGGTAGTTTTGCTGGGCCGTTCGCTGGTGTCGATGGCGATGTTGGAAGACGTCTAATTGGCCATGGAACTGTACAGCCAGTCGACATAGCTCAGCGAACCGACACGCGCTCCCGCAAGCGGCAGCAATGTGTCATCGTTTAGTTCGACGCCGTAGTAGCGGGCACCGTTATCTGTCACGACCTGGCGGATGTCTTCGTTTGCTGCAAGGTGCATACGTGCAATCTCGTCGAGACCGAACTGGTCGTGCCCGCCGATCTCCACGGTATCGTTCCTTGCTGCCCCCATCGCCAATTCGACCAGCATCTCTGCGACGTTGTCAGCAGCTATCGGCCTTACCGAAGCCGAGGGAAGCCGGAAGCCGTCTCCGTCTGCGGCCAGGTCGACTACGCCGCAGATAAACTCGAAGAGTTGGGTGGAATGGAGGATGGTATAGGGCCGTCGCGCTGCCCTGATGAGATTTTCCTGCACCATCTTCGCGCGGAAATAGTCGCTCTCTACAAGGCGGGGTGTCCCTACCACAGAAAGTGCGATGTAATGTTTGACGTCTGCCGAAGCAGCCAACAGATTCCGGGTGGAAGTCTTGAAAAAGTCCAATGCCGTGTCGTCGCCAAACGACGCGGCATTGGTGACGTCGATGACAACGTCGGAACCCACTATGGCTGCTCGCAGGCCTTCCCCCGTCACACTGTTGACGCCGAGTGAAGTGGACGCAGCTGTCACCTCTGCGCCTGCCTGCCCAAGTTTCTCTGCGAGGTGCGTCCCGATTCGCCCGGTCGCCCCCATAACCGTGATTTTCATCGACTTGCTCCCTCTATCGTGCCTTGGGCAGCGGTCTGGTTTAGCCCCGCCAGGCAGTTGGCAAACGTTGGACCGTCGCCAGCTTGGGGAGTCATTCCGCCGGCAGGACGACCGGAGCGTCCTTGTTCTTGAGCAGCACGACGATAAACTTCGCCGGCTTAGACTTGCTCGCATTGCGGCTGACCAGGTGAATGTCGGAGGGGCCTTCATAGAAGGTCTCGCCCGGCGACAAGGTAACTTCTTTCTCTCCCTTGACCTGCATCACGATCGAACCCTCGAGAACGTAGACGAATGCATTTGCGTCGTGCTTGTGGATAGGGTCGGAACCTCCCGGGCCATACTCGACCGATATCATGAGCCCCTCCTTGCCTGGATAGTTTGGAAGGTCTTTCGTCATCAGTGGTGTGACCTTGGCCGTGTTTCCGGCAGCGGCAACCGGCAAAGTGCCAAGTAGGCAAACTGAAACCGATACAAACAGTGTCAACAAAGCTGACTTCATTGTCGTTATCCCTTTGGTTGTTGAATGCATATGTGCGTTCGAAAGCTGGGCAAAAGACCAACCTACAGATGGTTCGACGCTTGGCTTATTTCGGTTGTTGGGACGAGCGGAACCAGTCCTGGAACCCGACCTTGCCGATCCGCGCGCCTTCGCCGGGCACGATCGACTGATCGTTGAGTTCAGATCCGAAATAGCGCGCATGGACGTCTGCCTCGACCGACCGCGGGTCGTTGGCCGCTTTCAAGTACCGGGCTACGATCTCGTTCATGGGACCGCGCTCGGGACCTGCAATCTCAATCGTGCCGTTAAGCGGCTTTCCGAGGGCGACATCCGCCACCACATCTGCAACGTCGTCCGAGGCGATAGGCTGGAAAGCGGCCGGTGACAGACGAGCGACGGTGCCGACCGTGGCTTCATCGGCAATACCCTTCAGAAACTCCATGAACTGGGTGGAATGGACGATCGTGTAGGGGATGGATGATTCCTTGATCAGCCTCTCCTGGGCAAGCTTTGCCTTGAAATAGCCGTTATCCGACAGCCGTTCCGTTCCGACGATCGAGAGGGCAATGTGGTGCTTGACACCAGCCTTGGCATCGGCGGCGAGCAGGTTGCGGCCGGCCGTTTCGAAGAATTCAAGCACAGCCTTGTCTTCCCACGATGGTGCGTTTGCAAGGTCAATGACGACCTCGGCACCGGCCAGCGCTTCCGCAACTCCTTCGCCGGTGACGGTGTTGACGCCGGTGTTGGGTGACACGGCAAGAACCTCGTGGCCCTTACCACGCAAACGCGCTGCGGTCTTGGACCCGATAAGCCCGGTCCCGCCGATAATGACTATTTTCATGACTATCTCCCTCGTTGTTGCACTCTCGGGCCAAATGACCCGAACGCATCGGAAAGTGACAGGGGAGACAAAATCATTCTATCGTGCAGAGGATGTAGCGCTCTAGTCACCAGGTATAGGTGACATGTCCACGGTGATAGGCGGGATACGCAGGATGCACGGGCTGATAATAACTGCTCGTCGGTTCAGCCGCCGACGTGGTTTCATTGTAATTCACTCCGTCATGCGCAGGTTCGAGAATTTGCTCGATCCGGACACGATGAGTGACCTCGAACGGAGCGACTGAGACAATTACCCTCGTTTGATGAGGTGCTGTTGTCGCCTGGCCCGGCCGAATTTTTCCGGTTCGTCCGGGCCCATTCCAGCCTTCCAGACACGCAGCATAGCGGTAACGTCTCCCGGCAATGTATGGATTTCCATGAGTTGCGACTGGAGCCTTGCGGGACTACGCTCGCATCATGAGTTCGCCAGTTCCAAAATCGAGAATACGTTCTGCACGAGACGCCGATGGTCCTCTGGCTTTCTTTGTCCGACAGGAGCTGCTGATGATGCGCATCTGGTCGCACCGACCCCGATTCTCGCATCTGGGTCTTTTTATAACCGCCTATGTCCTGGGCTGCGGATTTGCCCAGTTGCTGGCAATCGTGCCTGGAACAGGTATTTCCATTTGGCCGCCGAGCGGGCTCTTCATTGCTACGCTTGTTCTTGCCTCCAGGCTTAGCTGGCCATGGTGGATTCTAGGGGGCTGTCTCGCTGAATTGTTCAGCAATTTCCTGTGGTTTCAAAGTCCGCTTCCTGCTGCCTTCCTTATCTATATCGGCAACGCCCTGGAAGCGGTCGTCGGGGCATGGCTCGTGAGCCGGATTTTGAGGCGACCGGTTCGACTGGAAACCCTGCCGGAAGTTCTTGCATTCGTCCTACTGGGCGCAGGAATTGCGCCAGTCGTAAGCGCGACGGTCGGAATTGCGACGCTTGCCTGGTTTGGCATACTGTCGCAAACCTTCGGCGCGGCTTGGCCTCTTTGGTGGATCGGAGACGCCACTGGGGTCTTGATCGTAGCTCCACTGGCGCTGGTCGTATTCCAGAACTGGCACGGTAAAGCCCAACTCACGGCCGTTCGTTGGATCGAAGCCTGCGTCCTGGGGCTGATCTTTCTTGGCGTCGCCGCCCTCGCGCTGAGTGGTTACCTGCCCTTCGCCTATATCATCATGCCGCCCCTCCTATGGGCCGCGGTGCGCTTCGAGTTCACAGGCGCCGCCGTCACCTTGGCTCTCCTTGCTCTGGTCACTGCGGTCTTCACGATATCCGGCATCGGTCAGCTTGCCGGCGATCCCGAGGCCCTGAGGCACAAGCAAATCATGCTACAGCTTTTTCTGGTGATCTCGGCATTTTCGGCGCTCATCGTCGCCGCCATATCCCGGCAGCACCAGTCGGCACTGCTCACATTGCGCCAAAGCCTGGAGGCCTTGCGCGACCGGGAACGCGAGCTCTCGCAGCTCGTGGACATGGTGCCAGTCCAGATCAGGCGCCTGACGCCTGAGGGCGAGCCGATCTTCTTCAACAAGCGCTTGATAGACTTTTTCGGTCTAGATGTGGGGGATATGGACAAGCCGGGCACGAGCCGGTTGGCGGCAGTCATACAGACCCTGGTCCATCCCGATGATGTAGCAAACCTGCTGGAGACGGCCCGCCATTCCTTCACCACCGGTGAGCCTTTCGCGATGAAATACCGTATGCGTCGGGCTGATGGAGCGTATCGCTGGGTTGACGGCCGAGGGGAACCGCTGCGTGCTCAGGACGGATCGATTGTGCAATGGTACGTAATTTCGGTCGACGTCGACGACGAGATGCGCGCCCAGCAGGCGTTGCGAGAGCGGGAGCGGGAGTTGTCATTGCTTGTCGACATGGTTCCGGTACACATCGGCCGCATGTCGCCCGACGGCGAGCCGACCTTCTTCAGCAAGCGTACCCTGCAATCCATCGGCCTCGACCACGTCGCGGCTTGGGACAAACCTGATATGAGCCGCCTGGCGGCCCTCATAGGGGCGACAGTCCATCCCGAAGATGGCCCGCGAATGCGGGAGGTGCTCGACCACGCCCTCGCCAGCGGTGAGCCTTATACCATAAGATATCGCCGACGCCGTGCGGACGGCATCTATCGCTGGATGGAGGGCCGCGCCGAGCCGTTGCGGGATGAAATGGGTGTGATCGTGCAATGGTACGCAGCCGCCCTCGATATCGACGATGAGGTGCGCGCGCAGCAGGCTTTGCGCGATCGGGAGCGGGAGCTCCAGCAATTGATCGACGCCGTGCCGGCTCTGATTTGGGCCACAACGCCTCAGGGAACGCCGATCTACATCAACAGGCGGTTCAGGGATGTAACGGGCGCCACGCTGGAGGATATCACCGCCCCTGATGGTTCGCCGTCCCTGAGCGTGATCCATCCGGACGACAGAGACACGGCGCGGCAAGACATCAACCATTCGTTCAAAACAGGTGCCCCCTACGTTCAGAGGTATCGTCAGTTGCGCACCGACGGCAGTTTTCGTTGGACTGAGACCCGGGCAGAGCCGTTACGCGACGATACCGGTGCCATTATCCACTGGTACGGGGTCAGCGTGGATATCCACGATCTCGTGACCGCGCAGGAGGCCTTGCAGCAAGGCGAACGGCGCTACCGCGACCTATTCCACTACATGCCCATCGGGCTCGCCCAGGTGGATGCAAGCAAGCTCATTCCCTTGTTCAAGGAGTTGCGGGAACAGGGTGTGACGGAACTCAAAACCTATATTGACGAACATCCAGAATTCCTGCCGCGTGCGGTGGAAGCTCTGGAGGTTGAAGAAGTCAACCAGCATATCATCACGATGTTCGGGGCAAAGGATGCCGGGGAGATGCTCGGGTCGATTACCCGCTACTGGCAACCGAGCATGGCCACCATACGACGCTCCATCGAGGCGCGGTATCGTGACGAAGAAGTTTTTCAGGAGGAGACCACGGTAGCGCGCATGGACGGCAGCGTCATCGATGTGCTTTTCACAACCGCCCGGCCCGGCGCGGTTGCCGACAAGAGTCTTGTCGGTTTCATCGATATCACCGAGCGCAAGAGGGCGGAGGTGGCATTACGCAACCGGGAGCGAGAATTCTCGCAGCTCGTCGACATGGTTCCGAGCCTCCTCTGGCGGCTAAATCCGGCGGGTGAGCCGGTCTTCTTCAGCAAGCGCATGATCGAGTTCCTCGGTTTGGACGTAGGCGACTACGATGGACCGGAATTGAGCGGGTTGGCTGCTGCCATAGCGACTCTCGTCCATCCCCATGATGCGACCCGACTGGCCGAAGCGCTCGACCATTCCTTCACCACCGGCGAGACCTTTTCACTGAACTATCGGCTGCGTCGTGCCGATGGGGTCTATCGCTGGATGTCGGGGCGTGCGGAGCCTCTGCGGGATGAGGGCGGGCGGATCGTGCAGTGGTATGGCCTCTCGCATGATATCGACGATCAACTGCGCACCGAGAAGGAGGTGCGCGAGAGGGAACGTTCGCTCTGGCAGCTCGTCGAGACGCTCCCAGTCATGATCGATTGCGCCGCGCCGAATGGGGAGCCGATCTATCGCAACCCTCAACTCCGCGATTTCCTCGGATATAAGCTCGAAGACCTGGACGGAACGGGAAAGTCCCGATTGGCCGGCACCCTCGATGCCGGCGTTCATCCCGATGAGGTCGATGGCGTCAAGAAGAACTATGCCTATTCGTTGGCTACGGGCGAGCCATACGCGCGTAGGCACCGCCTGCGGCAGTTCGATGGCGAATATCGCTGGGTCGAGACGCGCGCCGCACCAATGCGCAACGCCGCAGGCGCGATCGTTCAGTGGAATGTCATCTGCCTGGATATCGACGGCGAAGTTCGGGCGGAGGAAAAGTTGCGCCTGGCGCAAGAGAGTCTTGCGCGAGCAAGCCAGGCGGCGAGCCTCTCCGAGCTTTCAGCTTCTATCGCGCACGAGGTAAACCAGCCCCTCGCGGCCGTCGTTGCGAACTCGCACGCCTGTCAACGCTGGCTCATGGCCGAGCCGCCAAATATCGAGCGAGCCGAGAAAACGGTAGAGCGCATCATTCGGGATGCCAACGCGGCGGCCGATGTTGTCAGCCGCATTCGCGCCTTGTTCAAGCAATCCGTGGACGCGAGGGTCTATACGGCACTCGCCAGCGTTGTCAACGAAGCGCGGAGCTTGATGGCTGTTGAAACATCGCGACGTAGCGTGCGGATAGATGTGAAGATCGATGGCGACTTTCCGCTCATTACCATCGATCGCGTTCAGATCCAGCAGGTTCTGATCAATCTCATTCGCAACGGCATGGAGGCCATGGACTCTATTGCCGGCGACCGAGTGCTGGGGATACGCATGCGCAATATGGGGGATGTCATCCAAACTGACATTAGTGATCTCGGCCAGGGCATTGAATTTCCCGAGAGAATATTCGAGCCATTCTTTACGACAAAAGAGGATGGGATGGGCATGGGGCTGGCTATCTGTCGTTCTATCGTCGAGTCACACGGTGGACGATTATGGGCGGAGAACAACGAACCGCGTGGGGCGACATTCATCTTCACCTTGCCGGTTGAAATGAAGGCAGTACCATGACAACCGACGATCATATTGTCTTTATCGTGGATGACGACGAACGAATTCGAGAGGCACTGAGCGAGCTCTTTGATTCGCATGGCATGCGCGTAGCCGTATTTGGATCCGCAGGCAACTACGTCAATGCAGACAAGCCAGATGTCCCCGCCTGCCTCATCCTCGATATCGAATTGCCTGATATCAATGGTCTCGACCTCCAGAAACAGATCGCTGACGGAGGACATCCACCGATAGTCTTCATTACAGGACACGGTGACATCCCATCTTCGGTCCGCGCGATCAAACACGGGGCCGTCGATTTCCTGACCAAACCCTTTAGCGATGCAGATCTCATGGCAGCGGTCCACGCAGCGATAGCGCAAGATAGGGAAAAGAGATTGGAACGTGCCGAACTGGGCATGCTGAGACAGCGCTATCTCGAGCTGACACCGCGAGAGCGCGAGGTCTTGCCGCTCGTCGTGAGCGGTCTTCTCAATAAACAGGCAGCGGCAGAGCTGGGGATCAGTGAAGTCACGCTGCAAATCCACAGAAGGAACGTGATGCAGAAAATGGCGGCAGCATCGTTCGCCGATCTCGTTCGCATGGCGGAGAGACTGGAAACACCGATTACCCACTCGCGAAGAGTGGGAGGGAATTGAACATGAACAAGACAAGACATGTCGTGGGAATTGTTGATGACGATCCGAGAATGCTTGAGTCGGTGGGCAACCTCCTCGAATCTGCTGGCTATGTGGCTCGCAGTTTTCCGTCGGCAGCATCATTGCTCGTCAACGGAATGTCGGACCTCGATGTACTCATCACCGACATAGGGATGCCGGGAATAGACGGGTTTGAGCTTCGTGACATAGTGAAGAAGGCACGTCCCGAACTGCCGGTATTCCTGGTCACCGGCCGCCACGAAATAGCGGATCAGAGCCGTGCTCGAGGCATCAGCGGTTTTTTCCGCAAGCCCTTCGACGCCCAGGCGCTATTGGCTGCCATCGCCAATGAGTTACACCAATCGAAAGATGGAGGGTGACATGAGAGTTGACCAACCGTTGCTGCGCAATTCGGCGCCGTTATCACAACAAAGCGCAGATGAAGAGGGCCAGCCGCTCGTTGTTATTGTCGATGATGATGCATCTGTTCGAGAGGCGTTGGCGGAATTGATCCTGTCAGCGGGCTTCCAGCCGGTCAGCTTTGCCTCGCCCCGCGAATTACTTGACGCCGATATATTGGACAGCCCCGGCTGCTTGATACTCGATGTGCGCATGCCCGGCGCAAGTGGTCTCCATTTGCAGCGGCATCTGGCGGAAAGCGGAAACCCCAAGCCGATCATCTTTCTGACCGGGCACGGTGATATCCCGATGACCGTCCAGGCGATGAAAGCGGGCGCTGTGGATTTTCTGACCAAGCCGGTGCGGGACCAGACGCTGCTTGACGCTGTGACGACGGGCATCGCGATGGATGCCGAACGACGGGCGGAAGCCGTGATCGCCAAGCGCAATATCGAACGCCTTGAGACACTGACGCAGCGCGAGCGCGAAGTTCTGTATGAAGTGGCGCATGGACGTCTTAACAAGCAGATCGCTTTCGATTTCGGCATTAGTGAAGTGACAGTCAAGCTGCATCGCAGCAATGTCATGCACAAGATGGAGGCCGCCTCCATCGGCGAACTGATCCGAGCGTGGGGAACTCTGCCGGTGCAAATGCGCCGGGCCGCCGCGCGCCAGAACTGAAACCGCTCTACGGGAGATCTGCTCCGGCAGAGCGGTTCGAATCCAACTAAATATGCTCCGCATTCGTTAGTCGAAGGCGACACGAATCGGAAAATAGACGTCAGGACTCGATAAATTTGAGCTTAACACTTCGGCGGGAAATTTCTAATGACCGGTTTTGAGATCCCATCAGGGGTGAGTAGCGGCCTGCACCGTGGCAGATTGAGGTCGCTAGAAAACTCTCTGGAGGCCAATCATGCCGATGACTGCAGATCGAACTCAAGCACAGACCGCTACTCCCATTGATCTTGGAGCAATTTTCATCTCGTTGGAACTCAGTAAATCGGCGTGGCTGGTGACGGCGTTGTCGCCCGGAAGCGAAAAGATGTCACGCCATACGGTTCCCAGAGGTGACATCGCTGGCTTATTTTCGTGTTTTGCCGCCCTCCGACAGAAAGGTCAGCGGCGCAAGAACAGACTTTATCCGCTGGTGGTCATTCAGGAGGTCGGGCTTGACGGCTTCTGGTTGGGGCGGGTGCTCAGCAAGGAAGCCTGGATCGAAAGCCATATTGTTGAGGCTGCATCCATTGCCATGCCTCGCCGCCATCGCCGGGCAAAGACGGATCGCATCGACGGCGAAACCCTGATCCGCGCTCTGATGGCATGGAAACGTGGCGAGCCGCGGGCCTGCTCGATGGTCAAACTTCTCACACCTGATGAGGAAGACATCCGTCGGCTCGGGCGAGAGCGGAAAACCCTGATTGCTGAACGTGTCTTCCACGTCAATCGCATCAAGGGGCTACTCTTCGCCCAAGGTGTGCGAGATTACGAGCCTGTAAATCGAGATCGCCGCCAGCGTCTGGACGAGCTTCGAACTGGAGATGGCAGAGTGCTGTCCAAGCACCTCAAAGCCGAAATTTGCAGAGAACTCGATCGCCTCGAATTGTTGCTCACACAAATCAAGGCCGTGGAAGCAGAGCGCGATACTTGCATTGTACGTGAGGCACCGGAAACGCCGGCACAAGCGACTGCGCTTTTGGGCATCAGAGGAATTGGTCCCGAGTTCGCGACGATACTCTACACGGAAGGTTTGTTCAGACACTTCGACAATCGACGGCAAGTTGCCTCGTACGCGGGCCTAGCGCCCTCCCCGTGGCAAAGCGGCAACGTCAATCGCGAGCAAGGCGTCTCAAAGGCGGGGAATCCGCGACTGCGAGCGACAATGGTCGAACTCGCCTGGCTATGGTTGCGGCACCAACCGAAATCGGCGTTAACCTTATGGTTCAAGGAGCGCATTGCACGTAACGCCGGCCGCCTTAAAACGCCGATGATCGTGGCGTTGGCCCGTAAATTACTGGTCGCACTCTGGAAGTACGTGAGCGCCGGCATTGTAATCGAAGGTGCGATCATGAAAGCCGCCTGAAGCATAGATCGAACTCGTCTAATCAGAATACCTATCCTCAGGGCCTGATCAGTCCTGACGGATCCAGGTGAACGGCCCGGTGATCCTTTTGGCTTTAAACGCCGATCTTGAGTTTGGCCCCGTTCTCCTGAGCCCATGCCCGTCGAACGCGGGATAATGGTGCAGCCGCCACGAGCGGCGACCGCATGTGAGGTTGTACAGGCTCGAGGACAGGCCGGTAATTGCTATGGGCTCAGACCGTGGATCCGCTGACCAAGGAGAAATTCGATGCCACTCGAATGAACAATTGACAAAAATCCTGATGTGAAGGGATTAGGATCGACGCTCCTCTTATCGCAAAGTCCCTCTGCGACAAATTCGTTAGGCGAGCCAAGAACCTGGCCTGGCTGGAGCGACCGATTTAGGCCTGTTTGCCGAAAGTCCGTTGTCTGGCAGAATGAGGCAAATAGCCGTGGCGGCTTTCGCAAATGCTAGCGATCTTATGTCGAAGGAAGCGATAGCTGACGGGTGGTCGCGGCGATCACTCTGGCGGATGTTCCCGCAATCATCGGTGCGGCAACCGGCCTCGGTTTTCCAGGGCAAGCCAGGATGCGCGAAATCAGGCGAGCGCCGCGGTGCGGCCCCTCAAAACACGCGAAAGCGACAGCAGATGGGCGAGCCGACTGAATCTGGCCACCGTTCGCCAAACAGCAGCACTCGGTTTCAAAGTCGAGAGAGCAAAGGATGCAGATAAAAATATCCTCCCGGATTGAATCCTTTCGCTGGGGCTGAGCTTTTTGCATGAGCTCGGACTACCACGCATCCGATTGGACAGCTCTTCCCGCCACTATGGAGGGTAAGGATGAAAAACCTGCCAACTCATCAGACGCTGGGCGCTTATCGTCGAAAGATCGGCGATCTCGTCCTTACGACACTATCAGATGGATATTTGGACGTATCGTTTGACTTGCTTTCCAATATCGCGCCAGAGGAAATCGACCAAATCCTCGAAGCAGCCGCCGTGCCGAAGCGCGCGCGGGCGACGATTCAAAGCTATCTGATCCAAAGCAGTACAAAGACCGTATTGATTGATGGAGGTGCCGGCGGCATGAACGGTTGGGGCGGAGAACTTCAAAACTCGCTGGCATCCGTTGGTGTCGCCAAGTCGGACATTGATTTGGTGTTGCTCACGCATGGTCACCCGGACCATCTCGGCGGCCTCGCAACGGAAAACGGAGAACCGGTCTTTCCCAATGCTGAGCTGGCACTGAGCAAGGCGGAGCTGGCTTTCTGGACAGACGACGCAATTATAAATGCGGCCCCGGAAGGGTTTCGCCCATTCTTTCTAGCGGCCCGCAAGGTGTTCGACGCCTACGATGATCGCCTGCGGATGTTGGATTCCGAAAGGAGGCGGCCCCCGGCGTTGAGGCCATTGCGCTGCCAGGGCATACACCGGGACATACAGGCTTTGCCGTCCAATCGGGGCGCGATAAGCTCTTTATTTGGGGTGACATCGTGCACTTTCTCGATATTGAGGTCGCTCGACCGGACGTCACGATTGCCTTCGACGTTGACGCGAGTATGTCGGCCCAAACGCGCAAGCGGACCTTCGACATGCTTGCTACGGAGGATCCCTTAATCGGTGGCATTCACACCGGATCGCCCGGCTATCTCAGGCTGCGCCGCAACGACGGCGGTTACGCAGTCGTGAGAGAGCCATGGCTGCCAGCATTAGATTAAGACACGAGATCCTCTGCAAGATGATCCTAGTCGCAGGCGCCACAGGCATGGCTCCCACCACACTGTAGTTCTTTTGCACGAGTAGGAGCAACACCATGAGCCGCGCGATCGTATTTGATGCCTACGGGCCGCCTGACGTTCTGAAAATCATCGATCTGGACGTCGGCGTCCCCAGGCGGGAAGAGGTCAAGGTAGTGGTCCGCAGCGCTGGCGTTCAGCCATTCGACTGCCTTTTCCGAAGCGGGGGTGCCGGACAAGCTGGGCGCCAGACGCATCAACACCCAGCGGTCTCAAACCCAGTTGTGAATGCTGATCCAGTTATATGAGGCAGAACTCCTTCGCAGTCCGATCCAACGAAGCTCACCGAGAAATGGAAGCCGGCCACGTCTGCGGCAAGCTCGTCCTGATCAACGGGGATTGACTGACATTCTCGTTTCCAAATCGGCCTCATGCAACGAGTTTCAGTCCGAGACGATCGATGTACGCGATCGTCAGGCGCTGTGCGGCGGGGCTGAAAACGCCACGGGTCTCATCAGCAGCAACTAGCGCCAAACGAACCCATCTGGGAATGCGTGCCAATATAATCGGCGGCTAAGTCCGCTCACTCACCCTCTATCAGCCACGCAATCTGCACCATCGATAACATACTCCGCGTAACGAAAGTCCCTGATCGCGGCGAGCTTATCGGCAGACCAGTTCAGAAGCATAAAGTATTTCGGCCGTCCATTCGGCTCATTCGGATCGAACACTAGGATCGCCGGACGTCCCTCCACCTGCCCGGTCACCAGGTGCCAGTCACTGACCTTCGAGTAATTGCCAAAGTATTTCGAGACCTCGGCCTTACCGTTCAACTTCTTCCGGTTGACCAAATCGAGCCTGATGTCGTCCGCGATCATGGCGCGGATGGCGTCGAAGTTGCGGGCATTGAATTGGCCCACATAGGCGTTGAGCCTGGTGCGATCGGCCTCCGACAAGCCAGATTGCGGCGCGTCGTCCGGCTCCTCGGCGAACTCGCGCAGCTGCGTGCGCCCACGATGCAGCGCGGCCTTCACTGCCGGCAGGCTGAAATCCATGATGTCGCAGATCTCGGCAAGCGAGCAGCCGAGCACGTCCATCAGGATCACGCTGGACCGCTGCGCCACCGGCAGCCGCATGAATGTGCGCAGGCTGGTCGCAGCGATCTGGCGACTTTCCACGTCATTGAGCCGGTCGGCAATCACCTCAACCTCCTCAGCCGAACGCAGCGCCTCCTGCCGGTTGCGGCGGCGCAGGAAATCCAATGCGGTGTTGTGGGCGATGCGGAACAACCAGCCCTCCGGATTGTTGACGGGCGTGACCGATTGCAGCGCTTCCATGGCCTTGATCAACGCATCCTGCAGCACGTCCTCACCGTCGACGACAGAGCCGACCATGCGTGCGCAGTAGCGATGCAGCTTCGGTCGCATCCCCACCAGCAAGGCCCTAATATCGATGATGGCCAGCGGGTCTGGCGCCATTGTTACTCCCCCTCGCCCGTTCAGGATTCGTCCAGCATACAGTAGTTACCGACAACCCTCATATCACGAACCAGCGGCGGTTCGGCGCAGCGGTCGCGGATGCCCTCCTGGAATGCCTGAAACGCCTTAAGTTTCGGGATTGGGCTCGAGCCGTCCTCGGCTGAGGTTTCGACGATATGGATAAAGGTGTCATCCTCCAGCCGCAGCGTCAGATAGCGCACGCTGTCGGGCCCGGCCCCCTTTAATTCCGCAAACACCGCCGCAACCAGCTCGGCGTTCTTGTCGGCCAACTCCGGCTTGGTCTTGTATCTGATCAATGTCCTTCTCATCGCGCGCTCCTTGCTGTTGTCGAAACCTAGGACGTTTGCCGGCCGCCGAAGGATGCGGCCAGCAAAAAATTATTTTGGGGTGCATCCTTTGCCCCTCCCTCCTCGTCTAGCCCGCAGAACGCGCTGCGACAGGGTGGCGCGACACAGGGAGAATGGGCGATGCAGACCCCGACCGATCGTGCCGAGCAGAAGTGGGTGCTTGGCGTCACCGCGCTGGCATCCTTCATGATGGCGCTGGATGCCATGATCATTACGACAGCGTTCGCGGCCATACGCGCCGAATTCGGCAGCCCGGTCCAGACCCTGCAGTGGACCGTTAACGCCTTCAACCTGACCTTTGCTGTGCTGCTGCTGACCGGTGCCGCCCTGGGCGACCGCTTCGGGCGCCGCCGCATGTTCGCAGCTGGGATCGCGCTGTTCGTCTTTGCATCGACGGCCTGCGCCCTGGCCGGCAATGCCACCGCGCTGATCGCCGCCCGCGCGCTGCAGGGCGCCGGCGCTGCGCTGGTGATGCCACTTGCGATGGCGATCCTGAGCAGCACGTTCGGGCCGAAGGAGCGCGCCCGTGCGCTCGGTATTTTCAGCGGCATCACCGGATGCGCGCTCATCGTAGGCCCTGCCATCGGCGGCTTCATCACCGAACACCTCGGCTGGCGCTGGGTCTTCTGGATTAACCTCCCGATCGGCATGATAGCGCTCGGGCTGGTACTGGCACGTTTGCGCGAAAGCTTCGGACCGGCCGCCGCAATGGACCTCCCCGGACTGTCGCTGGTCGCCCTCGCAGCGCTAGCCCTGGTCTGGAGCCTGTTGCGTGGCAACGCTGTGGGGTGGGCGAGCGCCGAGGTCATGGGCATGCTAATATCAGGTCTGGCGTTGGCAACCTGCTTCGTGTTCTGGGAATTGCGCGCGGCCGCGCCGATGGTGCCGATACGGCTGTTTGCATCGCGCGCCCTCGCCTCCGGCATGTCCGCAAGCGTCCTGTTCTACGCCGCGATGTATGGCGTATTGTTCCTGCTGCCGCAGTTCCTTCAGACTACGCTCGGCTTCGATGCCTTCGGCGCCGGACTTCGCCTGCTGCCCTGGACAGCGACGTTGTTCGTCACCGCCCCGGTCGCCGGCGCGGTGGTCAACAAATTCGGCGAGCGGCCGCTCGTGGTGACGGGATTGCTGATGCAGGCGATCGGGCTTGGCTGGATCGCGAATGTCGTGAGTCCCGCGGTTGCCTACTCCGCTCTGGTCGCGCCGCTGGTGTTGGCTGGCGTTGGCGTATCAATGGCGATGCCAGCGGCGCAGAACGCCATCTTGAGCTCGGTCGCGGTGACCGAAATGGGCAAGGCGTCCGGCGTGTTCAACATGGGCCGCTTCCTCGGCGGCATGTTTGGTATCGCCGCGCTGGTGGCAAGCTTCTCGGCCAGCGGTTCGGTCGATTCGGCCGCGCATTTCGAGAGCGGATTTGCTGCCGCGATGGGGCTTGCCGCAACGCTGTCGTTGGCCGGCGCGATTGCAGGGTTTTTCCTTCCGGCGCGACGACACATCGCCAGCGCAGCCGCGCCGCAAGATGGATAGGATAGATGTGATGCGGATGTTCGATCAAGCCGACATACATCGGGTCTCCGCGGAATTCAGTAACGAAGATAACAGCACATCTCGTGTCTTCGTCGAGTGGCATACCGTAGAAACGCCCCGATTTAAAAAGTGCGTCGAGCCCTATTTCGAGCAAGTCCAGCTCACGACGTGGCAGCCGCTATCATTTTCTTCACAGTTCGCGATCGCGATGTTTCGTGCTTGGTTGCGTCTTGCGCTCCAACCCCAGCCGTAGCCCCGTTCACTGCCGACAGCGAGTGCGCCGCACGCGTTGCGGAAATAGACGACCACCCTGCAATCATCAGCATAGGAAGAACACCCCGACAACGCTTCCTCCTCAGCACCAGCTCGCGAAGAATAATTATGAGAAGAGCCGTAGGAGCCTGTGTCTCTCGAATAGGCAATCGCCCCAAATTGGGCCGCGGAAGCAATGCCCGTGCTAAGAGTGATTGCCAGCGCAGTGGTTGCTGCAGTCAATTTCAAAGATGTCATGTTTTTGGGTCCCAAGTGAAGGTGGACGGTCGCCACACACGTTTGTAAAGTGCGTCTCGCCTACCCCCATATCATTCGCAAATGGGTGCGGCCTAGTTAGCAGTCTGCGCCGCCTGGGTGGTCATGCATTCGGACAGGCCCATGAAAGCCTTCTCGCCGCCCGCAAGGCTGAAATCGGCAGTCGTGCTGTTGGCGGTCAGGCTCAGCGACTTGCCGCTGGTCAGCGCCATGACGGCCTCGGTCGTGTTCGGGACGTCGATCGTTGCCGTTGCTGCCGTGTCAGCAGTCGACGAGAAATTTGTGGCCGTGCCACCATCGATCGACCAGGAGCCGGTCACCTGATCGCCCTTGGCGAAAGTGAACTTCGAAGAATTGGCAAACAGGACGACCTTGTCGCCAACGGCGAGAAGACCGACGCCTGTCGCGGGGTTCTGAGCGAGGCAACCGATGAAGGTGTCGCCGTCTTTCACCGGCGTGACGGAGAAATCGGCAGCATCGACGGACGCAGTGGTCAGGAGCATGGTGGCGAGGGTCATGGTTGTCAGGTGAAGTCTGTTCACGGCATTTCCTTCATGAGCGGGGAAAGCGATTAAGCGCTTGGTTACAAAAAACCTGCGACTCCGGTTTGGACGGGACGGAGAATCTACGTTCAACGAAGCGGAAGCCTCGCCAAAACCCTCAGCGGCTGTCGCATGGATTGTTACTTCCACTTATAACCCCGGCGATATTGTTGCACTCCATCCTTAAACAGAAAGCACCGGATATTTTCGCGGTTCATTTCTGGGCTGATTTGCTATTCTTGAGCGTGGAACGCTTCTCTAGGTAACAGCGAGCAGGAGCCTCGATGGATTGCCGCTGCATCGCCAGATTGATCGGACAACACAACTAAATCCTCAGCACAATCCGACATAGACCGAGAGTGCAACCTGTTGTCGCTTCTAATTCCGGATTTCAAACGGCGAAATATCTCGAAGCAGTGGGTTTAAACGTCAAAGTCGGCTCGATTTTCTGCTAAGGATTTCAATTTCAGTTTGCGATTGCCATAGTAATTGCGGCATTGGATGACGATCCGTTCCCAAGGGCGGAGATGCTGTCTGATTTTCAGCTTGGCATTTCAATAAAATCCTCAGCTGGGAAATTACGATCCCGGCCCGCACGAAACATTTTGGCGCCGCCAATCATCATCTTGGCAGCTGAGGCCACTGCCGAGAGCCCAATTTTGTGCAATTACCATCATCTTCCCTACGACCAGCCGTATCGGGTCATTGACCGCTGATAAGAAAATGGAACGAGGTTATCGCATAAACGATGCTCGATCTTCCTTCACTCGTTCCGATCATCATGGCGCTATCGCTCTGTCTGTCGATCCTCCTGTTCCACGGTCTGACGGGCGTTCCACCAGTGCCATCCAGCGCAGCCGAAATCGCCGATGTCATCGAGTTGCTGCGGAATGCGAATTTGCCGAAGCGTGCGATTATCTACGAGCTCGGAAGTGGCTGGGGCTCCATGGCCATCGCACTTGCTCGCGCGTTTCCGGATGCGGAAATCCGCGGGGTCGAAATCTCGCCGGTGCCCTACTTGTTCTCCAAGCTGCGGATGCGGCGCTTCGAGAACGTGACCATCCGCTGGGGGAATTTCTTCAACCAAGATATAGGTGATGCCGACGCCGTGACGTGCTATCTGATGATCAAGCCGATGCGGAAGGTCAGCAGCTTCCTCGACCATATGCTGAAGGACGGCACGGCGGTCGTTTCGCTGACATTCTGGTTTCGCGACCGACAGGTCGAAGCCTCGCGGGAAGGACCGGGATTGCGAGGTGGTGCCGCGCTTTATCACTGGCCCGCCCGCAAAGTTTAAGAACGTCCCGACGGCGACCTATTTCGGGCCGCCGCCCGGGGCGTATGTAATACGGGACAAAATGTCCGGAGACATGGCATTCACGGCGAAGCGATTTCCCGAACCTTCGCCTCGCCCTGAGCCGCGTTCGAGACACTTTCCCAGGCCTCCCAGGTTGCTAGACGTGCCGCATAGGCCGCGCGTACGACCGGAAGTCCCTCGGTGCCGAGGAACAACCGCAGCGGCGGGGTATCCATATCGACGATTGTCAAAACAGCCTCCACCGTCGCCTCAGGATCACCAAAAGCAATGCTGGCGGCGCGCGCAAAGATTCCGGCCCTGAGATCCGAGTAGGCCTCGAGACCAGCCGAGATGTTGAGAGAGGTCTGGCTGGCGAAGCCGGTCGCGTAGGCGCCGGGTTCCAGCATCGTAACCTTGATGCCGAGGCGGGCAACTTCCTGCGCCAGACTTTCATGCAACGCCTCGAATGCCCATTTCGAGGCGTGATAAAATCCGATGATCGGGCTCGCGACGAGGCCCGCGACGCTGGAGACGCCGATGATATGGCCGCTGCCCTGCTTGCGCAGCAATGGCAGGGCCGCCTGGATCACCCGCAGTGTCCCGAAGAAGTTGGTTTCGAACTCCGCCTTGATGTCGGCTTCGGCGGTTTCCTCGACGGCGCCCACAAGCGCGTAACCGGCATTGTTTAAGACGACGTCCAGCCTGCCAAAATGGTTATGACCGCGCTCGATCACGCTACGAACCTGGTCGGTATCCGTGACGTCAAGCGCAAGCGGCAGAACTGCATCGCCATATTGTACGCCGAGATCGGCAACACTTTCGAGAGAACGCGCCGTAGCCACGACCTTGTCGCCGCGCTTCAGGGCCGCCTCCGCCCAAATGCGACCGAAACCGCGGGATGCGCCGGTGATGAACCATACTTTACCAGACATCTTAATCTCCTTGAACTGATAGCTGCTTTGAATTTCCCGGCATCGTGAACTATCAGCAGCGGCATGCCGACGCAGTGGCGGACGATGCCAATCCTGTTGCAGCGCCCGCCAAAGGATTTGTCTTCGGTAGCTGGAAATAGCCTCTGCCGCTCGCCGCWGCGGCGAGAGCATGCGAGGTCCGATCTGCATCAATGCAGAAAATGGAATTGTGACGCGTCTCGCCCATTTAGCGAGCGCCACTGCAGGGGCGTCAGCCCCTCCCAGTCACGAAAGGCGCGATAGAAGGAACTGCGATCCTGATAACCCAGAAGACACGCGACCTCGTCGATGTCGGTGGACGGATTGGACAGGAGTTGTCGTCCGAGTTCCTGGCGCGCTTCCGACAGAAGCTCGCGGAAGGTTTTGCCTTCATCGGTGATGCGCCTTTGCAGCGTTCGTTCGCTCATGTTGAGGTCCTGCGCTATCTGCGACAACTCCGGCCGCCCGCTTGCAAGCGACCGTTTCAGGACGACTTTCACTTGGTCGCCAATGGAACTGCGCGCTTGCAGTTCACCCATGGCGGCGGCAAGCGCAGGGGTTAGGATTTCCAGGAGCTCGGGATTGTGCCCCGGAAACGGACGGTCAAGATCGGCGGATTTCAGGACGAGCTTGTTCTGCGGAGCACCGTACTTGATAGGACACCCGAAGAAGAGCTGGTACAGGTCGCTCTTTGGTCCAACACGCATGAACTCGACCCGAACCGGTGTCAGGGACTGGCCCGTTCCGCGGCGACCAAGCTCGACCAGGAAGGCGAAGGCGACGTCCGTGGCAATGCCGGGCTCAGCCTCGATCGCGTAAACCCAGTTGCTCGTGATCGAGACTTCGCCTTTCTCCTCATGGAAACTCAACTGCTCAGGCGTACAGAGCCGCTTGAAGCGCGCGACCCGGTAAAGTGCGTCGCGAAAATCCCTGGCGTGAAAGGCGGCCAAGGTCGATGGTGGATGAACCGCCGTGTCCGCCTCATGAACGAGCCGAAGTCCGAGTGCAGGATCCGGCACCAGTTCCTCAAGCGCCCTGAAGATCGCAAAATACTGCGCCGTCGTCACCATGCCATTCTCGCCAAGGTGCAGCGTGGCAGGCAAACGGGCCTGACGCAGAACCGCCGACGGCGGCAGGCCGATCCGCTCGACCGCACGCCAGAAGGCTTGCGGCACCTTGCATTTGTCTGCCGGCATCACACTCATCTCCGTCGACCCTTCAAGCCTGATCTCGCAGGAGTACGCTTCATCCGCGTTCGGGAATGTTAGCGCATCTGACTCATGATGATACGATCGAACATCTGATCGCCGAACCATTTGCGGATCGCAATCATCGGCTTGGCATATTTGCCGGCGACGTAGCGCGTCCGCGGCCTTCTCGCGTGCACTGCGGCCGAGACGACATCAGCGATCACCTTCGGATCCGTACCGCGCCCATGGCCATAGGTGGCTCTTGTGGTCTTGGCGACGGCTTGCGAGACCTTGGCATAGGCGCCTCCACCAGAGCGCTTCACGAGACCGTCGGCGACCACGTCGCCAAATCCCGTCTCGATCAGGCCTGGTTCGACGACTACGACATTGATGCCGAACGGAGCCAGCTCCAGTCGCAGGCTGTCCGACCAACCTTCAAGCGCGTGCTTGGTGGCATGATACCAGGCACCGAGCAATGTATAGATCTTGCCGCCCATCGAGGTAATGTTAACGATGGTGCCCGAGCCTCTCTGCCGCATCGCCGGCAAGAGAAGCTGAGTCAGGCGAGCCGGGCCGAAAACATTGACCTCGAACTGATATCTCGCCTCATCCATCGCGATATCTTCAACAGGTCCATACAGTCCGAAGCCTGCATTGTTGACAAGGACATCGACGCCGCCGCTTTCTGCCAGAATGGTGCTAACGGCCGCGTTGATCTCGTCGTCGTCGGAAATATCCATTTGTAGGGCACGCGCGCCGATCTTCTCCAGATCACGCATCTTATCGACGCTACGAGCCGCTACATAAACCCTGAAGCCATCACTGATGAGACGCTTTGCGATTTCCTTGCCCATGCCGGAGGACGCGCCGGTCACGAGTGCTGTTTTCTTGCGTGTGTTGCTCATATCTGTCTCTCTGTTCGCAAGATCACAAATAGAAGCTCGGCCGCGTCCGATCATTGACGGAAGATGCCATCGCTGTTGCACATTACGCCAAAGTGCGATGCCGTCGTCTTCAGAAAAGCTGCTTGCCGGCCGAGCGGTGGCGTGTATAGGCGACCAGCCCGAAATCAAGCAACCAGTTCAAAGGCAGGCTGTTCATGGCCAACGGTCTCCGTGGTCGCTGCAAGAGGCAAATCGGGCGAGCACAGCCTCATGCTGCACCCGCTCGACGCCAAGCCACCTGACCACGACCGATTTGTTGGGGGCGCCTCGGTTGGCAAAAGATGGTGGCTTGTCCAGGTAATCAATGATTGCGGGCTACGCGCCCACGCGATGGAAAGCCCTGGTCTGGCCGAGTGCGGAAATGCCGATATAGCCTCTCAGGTTCATTTTACTACCCTGCATCGTGACTTGGCAGTTATACGTGCGGCCCGACGAGCCGTCGTAGAGTGAGCCACCTGTCCAACTCCCCGCATCCCAGCGCAAGCCGGTGATAAACACGACGTTCTTCATCGACCGGGAACGCAAGGAGGGATCGGGATTTTTCGCGTCCTTCTTGAAGGTGACGTTGTCGGCTTCCACCAACTGATTGCCGTAGAGTAGCCGTGCACGGAACTCCGTTCCCGCCTTGAACATATCGAGCTTCACGCTGCCATCGTCCGCCTGCCACACACCGACGATGGCGTCGGCTGGCGAGGCTTGTTGCGCATAGGCTGCCGGCACGGCGGCCAGTCCGACTGTTGCCAATGCCAATGCCAATGCCAATGCCAGGAATACGGCAGATCGCCTTGAGACCTTTGACACGTCCATAAAGGAAACCTCTCGAATAAACTAATATTGATGCAATCCGCAAAGGAAGGGCCACGGGCTGGAACGGTCCGTGCCCTCAGTCTCGCGCAACTGCATTGCAGACCAACTTGCATGGGTCTGGCGACACGTCCGGTGTGATTGCTATCTGCGGACGGAAAGAAGGCTAACGGCAGGCAGGCAATCCTACAGTGACAGAACACGTCAATCGTGTTGCACAATCCGCCAATGCAAAGCTCTTCGCCTCAGCGAGTGGTAATCCGATAGACCGCGGCCGGCGGGAGATTCAGGAGGGTACGGCCCACCAACGTTGCCCTCAGGTCGAGTTGATCAAGGATCCGCTGAGGCACCGGGCACTTTCTCATGTATCCTCGAGCTCACGGCCGACGACGAAGCCGACGAAACCTGCGGTCTCTTCCACGTCGAAGAGCTTGCTGGAGAGACGGTTGATTGCGGGCCGGACTCGTCGCAACCTGGCGCCGATCTCGACGAGACGATCCGCATCTTCATCAATGCCCTCCTAATTGCTGCATTAGAAGCGCGGAACGAAGACCGCACCAATGAAATGCTGGCCACGAAAGTTGCACGATTGCGTCCCGAGAGCGTCATTCATGATAATAATCTTCAGTGACGCCATTCGGATCAACACCCTCACGAGGGAGACTTGACAACATGAGGCGGCCGCCAGTCGTGCAGGCTCCTCGTGCCGTGAAGCGATTTTCTAATCAAATTGTTCACCGTGGCCGATCTGTTCGCGAACGGCGTCGACAATTGGCAGATCATCTGCGAGGCCAGGATCGGCGCTTTCAGCGTGCTTTAGATGCAGTGCAGCGTCGACCAGCGCGTCAGTAATCTCCCAAGTATTCCAGCCGGCTTCGTTGGCGGCTGCGACAACCGCTTCTAAAGCCATTCGGGCGGCCAGCCTTGATTCCTGCAAGCGCTGGGTTGCTTCTTCTGACCGAGGCGGTGGGAAGGACATGGAGAATCTCCTTTCGATGTCGCTCAAACCCTTTAGCCCACCGACTGTTTCGGATGGGCCTTCTGTCGGGCCAGATCGCATTTCATCTACATCGTATTGAGCAAAGTAGCAGCACCGAACCAGATATCGAGCTTCCGGGTGCTCTCATGCAAGCGGACCTGCGTAACAGTGTCTTAAAACTTTCGTTCAAAGACCACCACCTCGTCCGCATCCAGCAATCTGATAACATAGGGGCGTCGGGGCGTCGACTCCACAAGATCGCGTGCCTGGACACTCAAGAGCCCGCCTTTGCCCGTTGGAATCCGTACATTCCCATCTTTATCCTTCCATCCGTAACCGGAGCCGTTCGGGTTTGGAACCCAGTCTGGACCGCCTTTAGGATCATCATAGTCTGGATGATCACCTCAACGAGGCCAACTTGCTGCAGCTTGACGTTACGAACTTGTCCCCAGTGGAGGCGGCGACCATCACTCTCTGAAAGGTTGTTGGCAGTCCTTCCGCCCGCAGATCTCATCAATGTTTTATCAGCCGACGCTATGTGGCTCCGTCGTTCAACCTACGGAGATTATTTTGACACAAACGACTATTGTTGGGCTGGCTCGATGTCGTCGGAGGGCGCCATCCACCACATCAGGTTAACGGAACGGCGATCCAGCTATGGAAATATGGCATCGGATCGTGCGCCTTCGCGCCGCTTAAACCAAATCTGAAGCCATGGTTAAATGACGCAATGACCGGACCGATGTCTTCGTTTGCGCGCCGGATCTGTCGGGACGTCGAGGCAGTTCATGCTGCATTGACCTTGCCTTGGAGTAGCGGCCAGGTCGAGGGGAAGATTAATAAGCTAAAGCTCATCAAGCGCTCTATGCACGGAAGAGCTGGGATGGACCTCCTGCGCTCACGCATCATCGGAAACTGAATTGCACCGAAATTGCGGAAGAGCCCGCTTCTGACGGAAATTCACGCAGCGTCGACAGTCAAGACCTGGATCAGGGCAAAGGCTCGGGTCCTAAGCCGCGGTGGAAGCCGCAGGATCTCTTCGACGAAGCGTCGGCCTTCGCTTGTTGCCAGGTAAGCGATGCGCTCGTCTATCTCAGGCAAGCCGCTGTTCACCGGCTCTGATCCCATCTGCGGCAGACCGTCGTAGAAGCGCGAGACCGGAACGTTCAGACAGTTGGCGATCTCGTAGAGCACCGAGGCACTCATACGGTTCTTGCCGCTCTCGTATTTCTGTATCTGCTGGTAGCTCAGATTGACCAATTTCCCGAGCTCGGTCTGCGACAGGTTCGAATGTATCCGGATGATCCGAAGCTGCTGGCCGACATGCCGGTCGATCGGGTGGATCGAGGTGGTATCCACTCCCCTACCCGCTAAGGATTGCCGTTGCGGATGTCCGATCATCGCTATCGTGGCTCGATCATGCATGGCTTGATTTCCCCGCGTTGGTCATCACCGACAGGCTGCTCCTCGATAATCGCCACAAAATAGCGGAGCCGATATGTTCCATGATCAGACAATTCCAAGCTAGCGCGACCTCAGAGAATGCACACAACAACACGTGCCGGACGTAAAAACGCCCCGCAAACAGCTTGGGTACATTGATGGCACCATGAATACGGTGTATTTATATCAACACAGATCATTTGTAAATACCCTGTATCTAAATTAATACGAGGTACCTTTGAATCCTCTCCAAGCACGCGCCGCACGTGCGATTTTAAAGCTCGGAGTTCGGGAGGTTGCCGAACTGGCAAACGTCACTGCGAACACTGTTAGTCGTGTAGAACAGGATGACCTGGGTCCCCGTGGTCCACAACCGGTGACGATCGCAGCGATCAAACGCGTTTATGAAGAGCGTGGAATCATCTTTTTCAAAGAGGGTCCGGCTCCGACCGGCGGCGCGGGCGTACGTCTTTCCAAACCTTGAATGTTGATTTCCACTAGGCGATGTTGACAAAGTGGGTTCACAAATCAGCTTTGGTCTGATTCAAGACTACCTTTTAGGAGGCAGTTTTGGCACGTGGCGATTTGAGCGATGCAGAGTGGCGGATCATCGAGCCACTTTTACCGAGGGAACGCGGGCGCAAGTCGCGCCCGTTGCATGATAATCGGTGCTTTTTGAACGGGATGCTTCACGTGCTGCGGGTCGGTTGTCCGTGGCGCGATATGCATG
>NZ_JARWKZ010000068.1:0-26725 GCF_050577975.1 Rhizobium sp. BR 315
CTAGGACGTAAACTCATAAATTCGCTTTGCGTTTTACGGCTCGCGTGATTCAAGGCTTCCGAATGAGGAGCTATGATGACACGCCGTCGCTACGAACTTACGGACCATGAATGGTCGATCATTTTGCCACGTCTGCCGAACAAGCCTCGGGGCGTTCCTCGTGTCGAAGACCGACGGGTCCTGAACGGCATCCTTTGGCGTTTCCGAACAGGCTCGCCGTGGGCGGAAGTGCCGGAACGTTATGGTCCGCCAACCACCTGCTACAACCGCTTTGTCCGTTGGCGGAAGGCCGGTGTTTGGGATCGGCTTCTTAAAGCTGTTTCAGAAGCTTATGACGGCGACATCGTCATGATCGACTCGACTTGTGTTCGCGTTCACCAGCACGCGGCCACGGGAAAAAGGGGGATCGAGACGATGGTGGCATGGGACGTTCCCGCGGCGGGCTTACGAGCAAAATCCACGCCCTCGTCGATGCGGACGGTCGGCCAGTCGTTCTCCGCCTGACCGGGGGCCAAGTTGCCGATTGCACTGAAGCCGATGCGCTGACAGACGGGCTGGGAGAAGGTGACATACTGCTTGCCGATAAAGGGTATGACAGCAATGCCATCCGARCCAAGGCGGCCGAGCGCAAGGCCTGGGCCAACATCCCACCGAAAACCAACCGGAAGGGATCGTTTGTCTTCTCGCGCTGGGTCTATCGGCAGCGCAACCTCGTGGAACGGTTCTTCAACAAGATCAAACAGTTTCGAGGCATTGCCACACGCTATGACAAATGCCCCGAAAATTATCTCGCTGCCGTCAAACTCGTCGCAGCAAGGATCTGGTGTCAGAGTTTATGAGTCGACGGCCTAAGATGATTGCAGGGCATTGCCCGCTTGTTCAGCCGTCCTGACAATAAGATCTTCAACCTCGCGAGGGGGAAGGGGTCTGGCAAAGAGGTAGCCCTGAAACATCTCGCATCCGGCACCAGTAAGGAAGTGCATCTGTTCCTCCGTCTCCACTCCTTCGGCAACGACCTCCAGCTCGAGAGTTCGTCCAAGCGATACGATGGCGGAAGTGATAGCCATGTCACCCGCTTTACTGGGGATATCGGCAATGAACGATCTGTCGATCTTCAGTCGGGAAAGTGGGAAGCGGCGAAGCGTGCTCAGGCTTGAATATCCCGTGCCGAAATCATCGATCGCCAGGCTGACGCCGAGTTGCGTTAACTCGTGCATGCGTTCAATGGCGCCTTCGACGTCACGCATGATCAGGCTTTCCGTTAGTTCGAGTTCGAGCCATCGGGGTTCGAGGCCGGCAGATTGCAAAGCGGAGGCGACCTGGTTCGTCAAAGAGTTCTCAGTAAACTGTCGAGCCGATACATTCACGGCCATGCGTAGTGCAGGAAGGCCCCGGTCCTGCCAGGCGCGGGCTTGCCGACAGGCTTTGCGCAGAACGATATCGCCGATCGGAACAATTAGCCCCGTTTCCTCGGCCAGGGGAATGAATGCCCCCGGGAGCAGCAAGCCTTCGACAGGATGTTGCCATCGCACCAGCGCTTCGACACTGATCACGTTGCCGCTGCGGATGTCCTTTTGCGGCTGATAATGGAGCACGAACTCGTCTCGTTCCACTGCACGCCGCAATTCCTCGATGCGGATCAGCTTGTTGCGGGCTTCCTCTCCCATGGCAGGGGTAAATAACTGAATGTCGTTGCGGCCGGACTCCTTGGCGCGATAGAGCGCCATATCGGCATTGGCGAACAGCTCTGAAGCCGTGTCGCCATGTTCGGCGGAGCAAGCAAAGCCGATGCTGCAAGTAACCCGAATTTCGACGCCGTCGATGGTCAAAGGTTCGGAGATGGCTTCTCGAACAGCTTGCAATCTGTCGCAGACCGGGTCGAGGTTCTCCTCCAGGACGATGATGAATTCATCGCCGCCGATCCTCGATACGAAGCCGCCGCTTCCGATGCACGTCGATATTCGCTGTGCGACCACCTTTAGCAATTCATCGCCGGCGGCATGTCCGAGACTGTCGTTGACCAGTTTGAAATTATCCAGATCGACGAAGGCGACTGCCACGAACTTTTGTTCCTGCGAGGCGCTTTCCAGGAGATCCACGAGCTTACGGTCGAGCAGCGTACGATTGGGCAGGCCGGTGAGAGCATCGTGTTCGGCAAGAAAGGCGATATGGGCAATGTCATGGTGTCGATCGATGGCGATTCCTACCGTTTGCGCCACGCCTGCGAGGAATTCCATGAGGCCGGTTTCATCGCCATCAGTTTTTTCGATTAACAGCGCCCCGTGCCTGCCGCCGTCCCGTGAGAAAATGGGGAATTCAATGGCTTCGCCGGCGAAAGTCTCTGCTTGAGCGCCATGCACAAGGAAGTGAATGCGTTTTCCTTCAAGCAACCGTTCGAGGAGCAAGCGGGCATCCTTTAGAAACGACCAAAGCTCGACCCCTCTGGCAACATCCTGGAGGAGCTTGGTCTGTGCGCTCATCAGCTCTTCCGCACGCTTGCGGACCGAGATATCGCGCGACGCACCCACCACGCCGATGATATTACCGCTTCGGTCCCGCAAGGGTACGCGGGACATCATCAGCCATCCCTCGCCTCTCAGGCGCCTTTCTTCGACACCGAGATCCGGCTCGCCTGTCTCCATGACGTGCTGCTCGACTTCGTCAATTTTCTTGGCGTCGGCCACCGGATGAATTTCCGCATCCGTGAGGCCGATCAGCTCCTCGACATGCGTGAAACCATTGTTGACGACGATAGCGCGATTGGCAAAGAGGAAACGGCCGTCTCTATCTTTGGCATAGATGAAATCCGGAACGTAATTGATCATCGCCTCGAGCCATTCGTATCGCTCGGCCAGCGACAGATATTGAGCCCGAAGCAATTCGAACTTTTCACGGAAACGCACGTCATCACCGTTTGGATCTACGATCATCGATTGCGGCGATTCACCCGGTTGCTGCGTCATCAGTATTCTCTCACTTGGCCAGCGGACAATAGCGGAAACCGGTTATGCAACAGTGAAAAGACATGCTCCAATTTGGCCATCATAAACAAAGGGTTAAAGCCGCGTTGCAACAATTCGGAATCCCGTGTCGATGGGCACGGTGAATAAGCTGCGGCTTTGCGCCTCTGTCTGATGTCCCGATCCTAGATCTGCTCCGCGGGTTGATCTATCCCGTCCGGGAGCGGCGCCGCTGCGCCAGAGGCGCAATTCGAAGACTGCGATGCAAGTTTCCACATGCCATTTCTCCCGCAGGCTGGAATGGCTGTGTTGTGGATTTTGATTGTCAGGAAACGGAGAAGATCCGATCGAGACGGGGTTCAAGTCTGGCCGTATCGATCACCACTGGCGACAAGTCTTCCCTTACGCAACTGCGCCTTGCGGCGCAGAGGTAAAACCGGTTAAAGCCCGGTGGAGAAAAACAGGCATTCAGCAGAGGAAATATCATGAATCTTCACAAAGCCGGCACGGATGGCAATCTCGTGCTCGTCGGCGTGGCTCTGATGTTTCTTGGCGATTTCATGTTCGCGCTGAACGATGCGATGGCCAAATGGCTGGTTGTGAGCTTCTCCGTCGGACAGATTCTTGTGATCCGCTCGCTTGGCTCCTTCATCATCCTCACGCCTATGATCGCGCGGCAAGGACGCGATGCGCTCTTTCGGATCGAGCGACCGCCATTGCAGATCCTGCGGGTGGTGTTGACGACGGCCGATGTCGGCCTGTTTTATGCCGCGGTCGCCTATCTGCCCCTTGCCGATGTGATGACCTTCTACATGGCCGGTCCCATTTACGTTGCAGCGATCTCCCATTTTTTCCTCGGTGAGAGGATCGGTTGGCGGCGTTGGTTGGCGGTTTTCGTCGGCTTTATCGGCGTGATGATCGCGCTCAGACCTTCGGCGGCAATGCTCTCATGGCCATCGATTTTCGGCCTGACAGGCAGCCTCGCTTTTTCGCTGACACTGGTCCTTGCCCGGCGACTGCGGCAGACCAACGATGCGACGCTCGTGGCGTGGCAAACCGTTGGTGCTCTTCTCGCGGGCTTGGTGCTGAGCATCGGTAATTGGCGCTCCGCATCTGCGCTGGATCTAGGCGCCATGCTGGCGCTCGGCGTTGTCGCGGGGACCGCCCATATGCTGATCACGCGTTCACTGAAGCTTGCGCCTGCGTCCTTGCTTGCCCCGCTGCAATATACGCTGCTGATCTGGGCGATCGCGCTCGGCTTTCTGTTCTTCGGTGATATTCCGGATGCTCAGATCCTCGTCGGATCCATCATCATCGTGCTTGCCGGCCTATTCATCTTCCACCGGAAAAACCTCACCGACAGCATCCCCAAGGATGCCGTCGCACGAGATGGCCATTGAATTGGCGGTTTCCGCCTAAGGACAGAGGCCGCATCCGGCACGTTACGGCTTTTTCGTTGGCCTTGCGGAGATGCAATAGCAGCCCGTTTTCAGCCGCTACTCAGCCGTTGGATAATACCACGCATAACCAAAATGGTAGCGATCCGGATCTCTCCCGTAATAATAGGGAAGGCCAATATCCTGTTGCGCCGGCAATTGAATTGCCTTTCCGAATTTTGCTTCAAACCATTGTTTCAGCTCATCCGGCATGGACGATTGCTGTCCATTTCGCTCGTTCCAGACCAGCAGGATGGGGCTTCCCCCCATAGCCTGACGACTAAGGTCTGATGCAGAATATTCTGTGGAGATCACGGGTGTGTTTGGCATGTTGACACGGATATTACCTGCCTTGTGCCATGTCGTCGTCACAACGGCCAAGGGCTGTTTTCCTTCTGCCCCAATAACTTCGTTCAGGAAGGTCGCATAGGGCGTGTTCAAATGCCCATAGGAATGAAAGAACCGTGCAAGAAGGATGTCTGCCGCAATTATGATGGGCAGAGCCACCATCAAAGTGAGGGGTATAAAGAGAAATTTCTTCAACTCGGCCTCGCTTTGGCTCCCCGCGGCGTCGAGCTTCAGACAGAAATAGAGCGGCAGCAGAAACAGAAATGGGAGAAGCCAGCGATCACGAAATTCGGTGAGCGTCACAATGAAGATCAACGCCACCAAGATAATCGCGGTGCTTGCGAGTATCCTTCCGATGAAATCGCTCCATTCGCTTCTGGCGCGCAGCGATCGCAGGAAAGCTTGGCGAAAAACCAGGAGGAAGATCAAGGTCGTGGGGATGGCGATCTCCACGGTCGTTTTGACCAAATCGGCAATTCCGTGGGCGATATCGGATAGCTTCCCGCCAGCCCCTTGTTCCGACATGGTATTGACCGTGGTGGTCAGGACCAGATCCATATTGGATACCATCCACACTGCGTGTGGCAGTACAACCAGAACGGAAATGGCCAGCGTCACCAGGACACGGATATTAAGAATCCGCTTGCGTCCCTCGGGGTGACAGAGGGCTGCGACAAAGACGCTCATCACGACGAGAGCGAAGTTGTACTTCGTCAGCATTCCAAGCCCGGCCCACAGACCGATCATCGCATAGGAGATGAGGGTAGGTCGACGAATGGTTGTCACCACGAAATAGATGAGCATGACAACCGCAAGCAGCGTCAGCACCGTATGGGTGAGGTCCCTTTGTGCCTGCCAGAATATCTGCGGCATCGTCAGGAGAGACAGCGTTCCGACCGCCGCCAGCTTTTTATCAACCACGAGTAGGCGCAGCAATTTATGGTAGCTGGCATAGACGAGAAAGAGCAGGAGGTTCTTCAAAATGACGAAGGATGCGACGCTCATGCCGAAGACATGGAAGACGCCGTATTGAAGCCAATTGTAGAGAGGCGGCTGGGCGTCGTATCCCCAGGCAAGCCATTGTCCTACAAAAAACTGCTGGGCTTCATCGATCCGTAGCGAGCCGGAGATAAAGATGCGAATGGCGGCCTGGACTACGAAGTATGCAGCCAGAGCCCAGGGCACCCATCCAAAATCGGAGGATACCTGGTTACCGCTAATGGATGCTTCCTCTTCGAATGCGTCGATAGCGTTGCCATTCTGCAGAGGCTTCATCCCGATCTCCCGCATTTACCAATATCGTCACCCGGGCAATGTCACAGATGTTGCCGGTGCGCAACGCTTTCCGTGTCACAGTCTCACCAAGACTTGGCTCAGACGGCGGATAAATATGCCTTAGATGATCATGATTCCCCGGTGTTTGGCCATATGTCCCGGCTCTGTATGAGCTGTGATGGCTGCCTTCAAGCGTTGCAGGAGCGCCAAAAGGGGGTATCTCAAACTGACGTCGCCCGTCGCGAGAAACTCGCAAGAAATCGGCAATACCGTCGTGCGTTGAGCAAAATACGTCCTTCGGGAGAATTACGTCACTTCCGGATGCCCGAACAATTCGCCTTCTTCCGACATCGCTGCAGTAATTTTGCACACGTGCTCAATTTTGTCATGCCGCGGTTATGTTTGCCCCCTAGAGCGGACTGGTTACGTTTTCGCGGGTTTTCAACGCGGCCATCAATATCAGTGATGACGCGTCAAAGAGGCCACACACCGCTCTTCCGGAGAGATGAAGAAAATGACCATTTTGCGGACTCTGAAATCCATCACTGTCGCGGCCGCTATTCTGGCCTCGACTTCCGTATTCGCATTCTCCAAGGACGTTTCCATCAGCGTATGGGCCGGCGGCACCGGTCCGAACGATGTCTATCGCCTCGACGCCATCGAGATCGCAGCCCAGCAGCTGCAGCGCCAGGCCGCTCTCAGGGGGCAAGACCTGAAGATCACCGTCGAGAAGAAGGCCTATTCCGGCTGGGATGACTTCAAGCAGGCGCTGACCCTTGCCGCCGAAGCTAAGACCGCCCCGAACATCGTCGTCAGCGGCCATGAGGACATTGCGCCCTGGTCCCAGGCCGGCCTCATCGTTCCGATCGAGAATTACGTCGACCTCGACGCTTGGCCGCTCAACGGCATCTACGAGAACCTGCTGCAGATTGCCTCCTACAACGGCACCGTCTACGGCATCCCGCAGGACGCCGAATCCCGCCCGATGTTCTTCTGGAAGCCGTATATGAAGGCGATCGGCTATAGCGATGCCGATCTGGACGCACTGCCGCAGAGCGTCAAGGACGGCAAGTACACCATGAAGAACCTGCTCGAAGACGCCAAGAAGATGCAGGACAAGGGCCTTGTCCAGCCAGGCTACGGCTTCTATCCACGCAACAGCAACGGCCCGGATTACTGGCAGTTCTACACCAGCTTCGGTGGCACGATGGAACAAGACGGCAAACTCGTCTTCGACAAAGCTGCCATGACCCGCACCTATCAGTTCTTCGCCGATGCCGTGAAGGCGGGCGTCACCAAGAAGAACCATATCGGCATGCCGAGTGACCAATGGTGGAAGGAGGTCGCCACGGGCAAGGCCGGTATATGGGACGGCGGCACCTGGCACTATGCCCGCCTCGTCAACCAGGAAGGTCTCAAGGACTTCTTCGGCAACGTGATCTTCACGCTGATCCCGGCAGGCGAGGGCGGCAAGGCCAACACACTGACCCATCCACTCGTCTACCTCCTGACCGCCGGTCACGACAAGGAGGACACCGATATCGCCGCTCAGCTGATCACGATTGCGTCCGAGCCGCGCATCAATGCGCTGCATGCGGTCAAATCCGCTCACCTCGGCATTTCTCAGGCTGAATCCCAGGTCGATTTCTACTCGGCCGACCGCTGGACCCGTGAAGCTACCGAGCGCCTGCTGCCGCATGCCAGTGCAATGCCGAACAATTCCGATTTCGGCACCTATTGGAACATCATGTGGAAGAATCTTCAGGCATCCTGGACCGGTGACAAGACCGTCGACGCGGCTATCGGCGATGCCGAGAGCGAGCTGAAGAGCACGCTCGGTGGCAAGATCGTCATCCGCTAGGATCGAAGCACTCTTCCGGGCGGCGGCGACCCGCTGCCCGGTCGGTCGGCGAGGAGGCTTCCATGAAATCGTCCAGAACACTCGGACTGGTAATGATCGCGCCCGCGGCGATCATGATCGTTCTCTTCTTCCTGCTGCCGGTCGTTCTGACGGCGGTCTTCTCGATGACCAACATGACGACCGCGACGGGCATTTCCGGCGGCGTCTACCAGATCGCGCCCAATTCGCTGATCACGCTGAAATCGGCGATGCCCAACATCGCCGCCGAAATGGCCGAGCCGCGCTATACGATAGACGAGGTGGGCCTCAAGGCCGTGGAACGGCTGGGCCTTGCGCCTGGCATTGCTGCGGAATTGCGAGCCAAACACACCGGCGAGGTCTTCCCCAAGCGCCGCGACGCTGAGCGCATGATCAAGGATCTTGCCGAACGGCCTTCGACACGTGATGTCAAGCAAATTTCCGAACAGTTCAACCGCTCTGTCCTCAACACGCGCTTCGACAGCAAGGAGCAGCTCTTTTCAGCCCTGGATAGTCTAGGGCTTGAGCTGGCGCCGGAACTGAAGGAAACCGTCGCCAAGGCCACCTATACCGGCTGGACCTGGACGACCGACAACTTTTCGCGCATGGCCAACTCGCCCGATATGGCGCGCGTATTGCTGAATACCGCGCTCTATGTCGCGCTGGTGCTAATGCTCTTCAACGTCGGTTATGCGCTGCTGCTCGCGATCTGGACACATTACATGCCGGCGAGGCCGGCCTCGATCTTCCGCGGCATCTGGCTCCTGCCGCGCATCACCCCGGTCGTCATCTATGTGATGCTGTGGAAATGGCTCGCCTGGGATACCGGCTTCATCTCGATCCTGATGGGCAAGTTCGGCTATCCCCCGAAGAACTACCTGCTCGACAGCGGCTACAATGCCTGGTTTTTCGTTGTGCTGATCAACGGCTTCATCGGCGCCTCGATGGGCATGCTGGTCTTCTCCTCGGCGATGAAGGCCATTCCGAAGAGCCAGTTTTATGCGAGCGAAGTCGACGGCGCGTCGCGCTGGCAGCAGATCCGCTACATCATCCTGCCGCAGATGCGCTGGCCGATCCTCTTCGTCACCTGCTACCAGACGCTTTCGCTGCTTGCCTCCTTCAATGAAACCCTGCTCGCCACCAATGGCGGACCGGGAAACGCGACCGAAATCTGGGCGCTCGCCGCCTATCACACCGCGCTCAAGAACTATGCCGGCAACCTCGAATACGGGCTGGGTGCCGCCATGGCACTGGTGCTCGTCGTCATCGGCGTGACTTTGTCGCTTCTCTATCTGCGCGTCTTCAACTACGGCACGCTTGTCGCCAAGCCCCTGATCGAGGATTGACCATGGTCGAACGATCGCAGCCCCCGGTAAATTACCGCAGCTGGCCCGTCATATCGGTGCTCACCATCGCGAGCCTGCCGCTGCTCTTGATGTATGTCTATCTTTTCCTCGACACCGTGACGGTGAAGCAGGCGGACGCGCTGCTGCCCTCCGGTTTCACACTCCAGCATTGGCGCTTCCTATGGCAGACGACGGAGGGCAAGGCGAACATCTGGCAGGTGACGGCGAATACGCTGCTCTTTTCGGCCTGCACCACCAGTCTCGTCCTCATCGTCTCGTCGATGGCGGGCTACGTGCTGTCGCGGCTGAATGTGCCGGCACGTGGCTTTTTCCTTGCAGGCGTCATGGTGCTGCATGCCTTTCCGTCGGTGACGCTGATCATCGCCATCTTCATCGTGTTGCAGGTGATCGGGCTCTATAATTCGCTGATCGGCGTCATCCTGGTAAAGGCGGCGATCGATCTGCCGCTCGGCATCTGGCTGATGAAAGGCTTCTACGACACCGTGCCCTGGGAGATCGAAATGGCTGGCGTCGTCGACGGCGCTTCGCGCTTTAGGGTGTGGCGCAGTCTCGTGCTCCCGCAGGTCCAGCCCGGTATCATGGCGCTCGGCCTGTTTTCCTTCCTCTCCGGCTGGGGCGAATTCATCCTGCCGCAGGTGCTGGCGCCAGGCAACCAGGTGCAGGTGCTTTCGGTTTATCTCGCGGACTTCCTCGCCGACGACAACAATTATGATTTCTACATGTTCAAGGCAGTCGGCGTCTTCTACCTCGTGCCGGTGCTGCTCGTTTACGCACTCTTCAACAAATACCTCATGAACATCTATGGCAGCGGGAGCAAAGGCTGATGCGCATCCTCCTCGACAATTTTTCGAAGAGCTTCGGCTCCACCAAAATCATCGAGAACATGCGGCTCGAAGTCGGTAGCGGCGAGATGCTGGCGCTGCTCGGCCCCTCCGGCTGCGGCAAGTCAACGACGCTTTTCGCTATCTGCGGCATTCACCGCCCAACCGGCGGGCGCATCCTTTTCGGCGACCGCGACGTCACCGATCTGCCAAGCCAGGTCCGCAATGTCGGCGTCGTCTTCCAGTCCTATGCCCTTTATCCACACATGACGGTTGCCGAAAATATCGGCTTTCCCTTGAAGGTGAAGGGGGTGCCGGCTGCCGAAATCCGCAAGGAGGTCGACCGCATCGCAGCGCTCGTCCAGATCGGCAACCTGATGGGCCGGCGACCGGCCGAGCTTTCCGGCGGCCAGCAGCAGCGCGTGGCGCTCGCGCGTGCGCTGATCCGCAAGCCAGACGTGCTGCTGCTTGACGAACCGCTCGCCAATCTCGATGCCAAGCTGCGCCTCGAAATGCGCTCGGAAATCCGCCGCCTGCAGCGCGAGACCGGCATCACCGCCATCCTCGTCACCCATGACCAGGTGGAGGCGATGAGCATGTGCGACCGCATCGCCATCATGAAGGAAGGCGAGATCGTCCAGATCGCCACGCCGGCGGAGATGTACAATGATCCGAAGACAGCTTTCGTTGCCGGGTTCCTCGGCAATCCGCCGATCACCTTCCTGCGCGGCGTCATGGACAAGGGCGCCTTTGTCGTCCCCGAAAGCGAGATTCGCGTGCCCCTGCCTGCTGCCGTCGACGCTTCCGAAGGCACGAAGCTGATGCTCGGCGTGCGGCCGGAGCATTTCACCCCGACGGGCGACGTCGCCGTATCTGGCAAGATCACCTTTGCCGAAACTCAAGGCCGTGAGAACCTGTATGACGTGCTTCTCGCTGGCGGGCCGCTACTGCGCTCGATCCAGCCGGTGCGCAACGACATTCACGTCGGCGACGATGTCCGCTGGGCGATCGACAGCCGCTGCATCCTTGTCTTCGACGAAAATGGCAGGCGGCTCTGATGGCCCGCGATTTCTCGGCGTTCTTTGCGCGTTACAGCTGGCCCTCTGGCAAGGGGCGGATTCCCTTCTGCATCGGCCATCGCGGCGCTAGCGGCCACGAGCGCGAGAATACGATCGCCGCCTTCCGCCGGGCTGCTGAACTCGGCGCGGAAATGTGGGAACTCGATACGCAATTGACCAAAGACGGCGTGGTCGTGGTTTCGCATGACGACCACCTCGACCGCGTCTTCGGCATTGACCGCCGCATTTCCGAAATGACGGCTGCCGAACTCGCCGCCCTCGAAGGCGTCGACGTGCCGAGCTTTTTGGAAGTCGCCGCTCTCGCTCGCGAGACCGGAACTGGTCTCTATGTCGAACTCAAGGCGCCTGGAACCGGCATGCTCTGTTGGCAGCATCTTGCCGGGATCAACCAGCGCTTCGCCTGTCTCGGCTCCTTCGATATCGCACAGGTGCGCGAACTCAGCGACGCGGGCTGTGATTTTCCGCTTTCCGTGCTGGTCCGTGTCGGCCATGATCCGCATAGTCTCGGCGACGAGGCCGGCGCGGATATCCTGCATCTTTGCTGGGAGGGGGCTGGCGAGCGTCCGCAGGACCTGGTGACCGACGCGCTGATGCGCCGCGCCTTCGACGCGGGCCGCGAGATCGTGCTTTGGCACGAGGAGCGGCCAGCCATTCTCGATGACATCATGAAGCTGCCGGTCCTTGGCATCTGCACGGATCTGCCCGATCTGATGCGGCCTCCGGCGATGAGGGAAAAAGCAGTTGGCAGACAAGGATAAGGGGCCGCGCAAGGTAACGTCCTTCGACGTGGCGCGTGTGGCCGGCGTCTCGCGTGCCGCCGTTTCACGCGCTTTCACGCCGGATGCCAGCGTCTCGCCGAAGACGCGAGAGAAGGTCTATCAGGCTGCCAAGGAACTCGGCTATCGCGTGAACTATCTTGCACGGAGCCTGACCAACAAACGCTCCGATCTCGTCGGCCTCGTCGCCGCCGGCCTCGACAATCCGTTCCGTACGCTGCAGATCGAGCATCTGGCAAAGGCGTTGCTCGCCCGTAATTTCCGCCCCATCCTGCTGCCGACCTCTCAGGAGGCGGATACTTCGACTGTTATCGGCCAGCTGCTGCATTACGCCGTATCGGGTGTCATCGTCACCTCGGACGCGCCGCCGACCGAGATCTGCGAGCAGTGCGCGGCCGAAGGCGTGCCGATCGTGCTGATCAACAAGGGCAACGACATCCCCTTTGTCGACCGTATCATCTCGGATGACCGTATGGCCGGTCATCTGGCCGCCACCCATCTGATCGACAGTGGCGTGCGAAAACCCGCCGTGATGGCCGCACCCGCGATATCCTATACGGCGCGGCGGCGCAGCGAGGCGTTCATCGCGTGCTGCAAGCAGCTCGGTGCCGAGGCGCAACTTCTGCAAATCAAGGTCAACGACTACCAGAGCGGCTATGATGCGGCGGGTGAACTTGCCGCATCCGGCATCGACGGGCTGTTTTGCGCCAACGATTACATGGCCTGCGGCGTGATCGACCGCCTCATGCATGGCCGCGGCCGCAACGATGCTCCACCGCTGCGCGTTATCGGCCATGACGACATTCCGCAGGCGAGTTGGTCCGCCTACGACCTCACGACCATCCGCCAGCCCTGCGACTTCCAGGCCGAACAGACCGTCGATCTGTTGATGAGCCGGATGGCCGAACCGGACCTGACGGCACGGGTCGAACTCACGCCGGTGACGCTGATAAAAAGAAGGACTGCTTGATGAATTCCGCATTCGACGCCGCCGCCATCCGCGCGCGGGCGGAGGTCGCGATCACTGTTGCCCTCGAGGTCGGACGGGAGACCGCCCGGTTTCGGTTAACCCGTCATCCGCTGGCGCCAGGCGCGCTCGGTCGCCAGTGCCTCATCGGTGGTGATCTGGTCTGGTTTCAGCGCCATCAGCGCCGAGAAATTCGTCCACTCCTCTTCGCTGAAACCAGCCTCCGGATCTCTCAGGGTGAAGGTCCAGGCATCGACGCGTTTGCCCTCGTCACGGCAGAGACCGATCATATCCAGGCCTTCCTTGGCGGCATTGAGGATCAGCGACCAGTGGAGATAGATTGTGTCAGGTTCGGTTGGGCCGCGCAGGTCGGCGCGTAATTCCATCTCGACAGCCTTCCAACCGCCGACTTTCCTAATGTCGTAAAGCTTATCGGACGGATCGATGCCGCGCAGCACCTCGGGAAGCTTCTCCTTGACCGCGACGATGAGGTCGAGGCTGCCACCGCTCATGATCACCGCGGCAGCGATATCTCGGAAATTCTCGGCAAGATGCCGTATGCCGCGCGCGCCGATCGCTTCAAAGTCGTCCTTCATATCGAATTGCAGCAATGCGGCCGGATGCGTCGATTGCATCATGGCAGCGAGATCCTCGCTGAGGATCAGCGGCCGCCCTCCGTCCTGCATCCTAATATCGCTTAGGTCGGCAATGCTCTTCCCGGCGATCGGTCCGTGTCCTGTTGTCTCACCTTCGAGCTGCTTATCATGCAGCACGACGAAGCCGCCATCGCCGCGCACACGCATATCGAGCTCCATCGAGGCGCCGACGGTAAAACCCTCCGCCATCACCTCGGCAGAAAACAGTGGATCGGAAAACCGCTTGCGTAGGCGGTGCCATTTCAAGCGAGTGCGATGCCCCTCGTGCAAAATCTCCAGGCCCTGCGCATCCTGCAATCTCGTCATCTCCAGCAACTCTCCATGATGCCACTCTCCTGGCTTGACGAGCCGTGATTATCAAGGGTCGGAGGCGGCTTTCATCGACGGGATGGCCGGCCTGTCTGAGGTGCGCGTCGGCTGTAGTTCAACCGCAATGCGGCTGAAATCAGCCCAGCGGGCGACAAAGCTGGGCCTACGGGCGTCCCAAAAGCCGTTCTCTTAGGCGTCGAATGACGTCAGGCCGGAGGCCTGCCGCGGCGAGATAATCCGCCGCAGAATGGTAGTCCTTTTCTATGAAGGCGATCGTCGCGGCCATGGTCGCGGGATCGCAGGCAAGCAGTGGGCGGAATTTCTCGATGTCGGCACCCCGCGCGAGGGCGCTGGCAAGTATGTCGTCGATCAACGGCTCGATCAGACGGCCGGTGAGCGAATAATCTTCGAGAATGCTTGCCGTATCGACGCCGGCGTTTGCGAGCAGCAGGGCGGCGATGATGCCGGTGCGGTCCTTGCCTGCCGTGCAATGGAAGAGCACGACATTGTCGCCTGCCTCGGCGATCAGCGTCAGTACGGTGCAGATGGCTTCTTGGCGTTCCCGCAGCGCTTGGACATAGAGATCGAGCAGCGTGTCCGTGTCGGGTCTGTAGGTCGGCGCCAGCGTATCGAACAGCGAGATATTGTGATAGCGCACTGCCTCGTTGCGACTGAATGGATTGGGCTGATGCGTCAGCTCCGTCGCATTGCGCAGGTCGATCACGACCTTCACGCCTTCCCCGATCAGGGCTGCCATTCCTTCCTCATCCAGCCGGTGCAGCCCGTCGGAGCGAAGGATCCGTCGCCAAAGCGTGGTCGTCGCGCCGGCGGAGTAACCCCCGAGATCGCGAAGGTTGTAGGTGCCCTTGATGGGCAGATGGCGCATAGCATGGAGGTCCATCAGCGTATTCCCGATTTCATGAAGGAAGAAACGACCTGCCGCTGCAGTACAATATAGAGGATGAAAACCGGCAGGCTAGCCATCGTGGAAGCGGCCATGAGCGGTCCCCATTGCGTGCCTTCCGAGCTCATGAACATCTGAATGCCGATCTGAATCACACTGTTTTCCGGTGTGCGGGAGAGGAGAAGCGGCCAGAAATATTCATTCCATGTCGAAATGAAGATCAGGATGGCAAGCGAAGCGATCGTGCCGCGCAGATTGGGTGTGATCACCTCCCAAAGAATGCGCCAGCTGCCGGCGCCGTCCATCCGTGCCGCCTCCAGCACCTCGTTCGGAAAGCTGCGTATCGCCTGCAGGAGGAGAAGTACGGCGAGCGCCGAGGCGAAATGCGGCAGGATCAAAGCGGTCACGCTGTCGAGCAGGCCGAGATTGGCGACAATCAGGTAGTTCGGGATCATCACCACCTGCAGCGGCACCAGCCAGGTAAGCGCGATGAGGATATGGACGATCCTGTCGCCACGAAAGCGCCAGCGTGCGAAGGCATAGGCCGCCAGCAACCCGGTGAGAAGCTGTACGACCGTAACGACCGCAGACACGATCAATGTGTTTATCAGCATCCGCCCGATGGGGATCGCGCCGAGCGCATAGACATAATTGTCCAGCGAAGCCGCGGTCGGCCAAAGGCTTTGTTCGAAGACGCGATTGGCCGGCCGCAGCGATGTTATGATCATCCAATAAACGGGGAACAGGCAAAAGAACGACAGGACGATCATGATCGCGTGGCCGGCGGTCTTCTCGGCTCCAAGGATGAGACTGCGGCGCTTGCGCATGCTCGGCCGGGTGAGGACATCAGTTGTCATAGAAGGAAAACCTGTCGATCAGTCGGAACAGTAGATATGCCAGGATGCTGAAGCCGATGAAGAGGACGACGGCGGCCGCCGAACTCCAGCCGACCGAAAGGCTGGAGAAGCCAAAATCCCAGAGAAGATAATAGATGTTGGTCGTCGCCCCGAGCGGCCCGCCGCCGGTGAGCACATTGATGTAGGAAAAGCTCCACTGCGCGCCGAGCAGGATGGTCATCATCACCAGAAACAGGACGGTCGAACTGAGGAGCGGCAACCGGATGTCGCGGATAATATCCCATCGACTGGCGCCATCTACGCGGGCCGCCTCAATCAAGGAGGGATTGATGTTGGCGTTTGCTGCAGAAAGGATCAGCGTCGAAAAGCCGATCAACTTCCAGCCAGTTAGCACAATGATCGTCCAGATGGCGATCTTCGGGTCTTGAAGGAAACGTGGTGCGAAAATTCCCATGGCCTTAAGGGTCATGGACACCATGCCGTGACCAGGGTCGAGCAACCAGCGCCACAACACCGCCGCGACGACAGGGGCAACGATCATCGGCACGAAGATCATTGCCCGGTAGATGGTGCGCGAGCGCGTCGGCAGATCGGCGGTGAAGATGGCGATCGCAAGCGGCAGCAGAACCGCAATGGGAAGCAGGCCGACGACGTAGATTCCGGTATTGCGCAGGGCCTGCCAGAACTTCGGCAGAGAGAAGATATTGATATAGTTGGTCCAGCCGACAAAGGTCACCGGCGAAGTCGCCAGCATGTTCCATTCGTAGAAGCTCAGCCGGAAGGCGTCGATCAGCGGCCAGTAGATCCAGAGGACAAAGGTCGCGATCGCAGGCGACAGATAGAGCCACGGCAGATAGCCGCGCCGGCGAGCCTGCCGATGGGGCCTGCTCGTTGCGACCGACGATGGGGTGGAGGCGGTTATGGTGGTCATGGCGTGGTTGTCTGCCCCATCGCTGCTAGTCTCTCGGTGCGGGTCGAAGATATTGCTTGAGCTGGAGTGGCCTCCTCCCGCCGACGGGCGGGAGGAGGCCACTATCGGCTCAGTTGGAGTTCTTCGGCATCAGTGCCTGGGCAGTGTCCTGGGCCGTCTTCATTGCCTGAGCGGGATCGCCGCCACCGAATACGGCCTGCTCCGCGCCATCCATCATCGCCTTGGCAATCTGGCGGTAGTTGGGGCCGGGGAAGGATTCCCAGGGTTCCAGCACGTCCAGCTGCTTCAGGTTCGGCTGGACGAGCGGATGCTCCTTGACCCAGTTGCCGAGATATTGCGGATCGTTGACGATATCGGTGCGTAGCGGCAGATAGCCGATCTCGGAGGTGATGACCGTGTAAGCATGCTTGGACGTCATGAATTTCATGAGTTCCCAGGCGGCGCGCTGCTTGAGCGGATCAGGGCTCATGATGACCAATGCGCTACCGGAATTGTTCGGCCGCACCGGCTTGTCGCCGAAGCGGGGCATGGTCGTGGCGCGCAAGTCGAAATTGCCCGTGGCACCCTTGACGAGATAGGCCTGGATGGCCGAGGTCTGCAGATACATGCCGACCGTGCCTGCAGCCATCCCGTCCATTGCGGCATTGATGTCGAGGTTGGAATAGACGCCTGCGGTGTAGAGATCGTGCAGCATCGAGACCGCTTCCACGGCCGCCGGTGCGGCAAAGGTCAATTTTTTGCGATTAGCAGAGAGCACGTCGCCGTTGTTGGAGCGGATCAGCCCCTGAAACAGCCAGTCGCCCGCCGATGGTCCGAAGATGCCGGTGGCAAGGCCATCCTGGCCGGTCTTGTCGACGATAGCCTTGGCTGCGACCTTTATCTCGGCCCAGGTCTGTGGCGGCTGGTCTGGATTGAGACCCGCCTTGCGAAACAGGTCGGCATTGTAGAACAGGACCGGCGTGGAGAAAGTATAGGCGAGACCATAGGTCTTGCCGTTATAGACCCCAAGCTTCAGGCCTTTCGGCGATATGCCCTCGAAATGGGCCGTAAGTTCCGGGGAGGGGACGGCGTCCTCAAGTGCGATAGCACCGAGATTGTTCACGAAGAAATCGAGGTCGGAGAACACCATCTGGGCGATGTCAGGTCCATGGCCGGCGGCAACGTCGGCCTGGATGCGGGTACTGATATCGGACGATGGAACACCAACGCCGTTGACCTTGATATTCGAATTGGCCGCTTCGAATTCGGCAATCAGGCGCTTGGTGGCTGCGGCGCCATTGCCGGTCGAGGCAAGGTTGTAGTTGTAGTAGTTGATGGTGACCGATGTCTCCACCTTGGCCGGGATCTGGCCTGCAAGCGCTGCCGATGCGAGCGTCGCAAAGGCGAAGCCCGCGCAAAGGAACATTCTGCGTTTCATCTTGGCAATCTCCCCGATCATTCGGCAGCGGCAAGTGCCGCCTGCTCTTCATACTTTCTGAGGATTTCGGTCATGTCGGCGAAGGTGAAGCTGTGCAGTTCGCGCCGTTCGGAGGGCTGAGGCACGAAGGAAACCGTCAGGCCGGATGGGCGCACGGTGCCGATTGCGAAGGATGCACCGGATAGCATGCGCAGGCCCTCATGCAGATAGAGCACGTCGGTGGCCGCATGCTGACCTATGCCGACGATCACCGGGATGCCGTACCAGTTGCTGACGCGGTCGAAATGGATGTGACCGGAGAGAATGCCGATGATGTTGCGACCTTCGAGAAGAGCGCGCAGCTTTTCGGAGTCGGCGATAGCAAGCGATTCCCACTCGAGATCCGGATTGGCGTCGAGCGCCGGAGCGTGATGCATGACAAGCAGCTTCGGCAGTTCGGGATGGTTGGCAAGCTCGGCTTCGAGCCAGGCAAATTGCGAGGCCTCGAAGCTGCCGCCGACCTTGAACGGATGGCTGGAATCCATGACAACGATGTGGACGCCGTCGATCACAGCGGCATGGTCGTAGGGCGCGCCGAGGTCCTCGGCGCGGTCGGTCATCGCCGCGTAGAAGCCATCGCGCTTGTCGTGGTTACCGAGTGCGTAAAGCACGGGAATACCGAGGTCGGCTTCACCCATGATGCGCTTCAATTCCTCATAGGAGCCGGCATCGCCACGATTGGTCAGGTCGCCGCTTGCGATGATGAAGCCTGGGCGTGGTGTCAGCCGTTTGACGTCGGAGAGGATGGCGACCAGCGTCTTCGATGTTTCCGAGTAAAGGTGATCGTCCTTTACCGTCGGGTCGGAGACATGCAGATCGGTGAGGTGAACAAAGGTCGTGTGTGCCGTCATGATGTCGGTTCCTATGCGTCGTGCGCTTTCCGGTGGTTGTCTTGAAAGACGCTTGCCTGTTAGACGCCATATCGATACACAGGCGACATGACAGGTGAATGAAGGTTCATTCAGAATGGAATTAGATCCCGCTCGACGCGAACGCATCCTCGATGCCGCCGCCAAACTGATCGTTGCAAACGGTCTGCAATGTTCCATGGCAGCGATCGCGGATGCCGCCGGTGTCGCGACCGGCTCGATCTACAATTACTTCAAATCGAAGGACGATCTCATTCGCGGGGTCTATGCACGGCTGGCTTCAACCGTCGCGGCGCATCTCATTCCTTCGCCTTCGGATCCAAGTGGGCCGCGCGAGCGTATCATCCGCTACATATACGACTATATCGACTTTATCTGGCAGGATCGTCAGCGCGCACTCCTGTTCGAATATCTCTCCAACGTGCCGCTGATTTCGGGCGAGGAACTGAATGCGATCTTCGATGAGGTGACACAGTATTCCGTTGGCCTGATGAGCGCGGCCAAAGCCGCCGGACTGCTGCAGGATCTTCCGTCCTCAACGATGTCCGGCTATATCGGCGGCGGCATCCGCAACACATTGAAATGGCGTCGCTTCAATCCGGCCCCGCTGTCGGACAAGGAACGCGATGAAATCGCGCTTATGTCCTGGAATGCCATTGCAACCCTGACCGAGAGGGTGACGAATTCTCCTCTTGGCGATTGAGTTGAAGACTGTCGTGCGGCCGCCGCTTTGGAGGGGTGTATCCTGAACAGGCTGTAATGGCCCAGCGTTGCATAGGCGCAAAGCAACGCTGGGAAGATAGTTCAAATAGTCTATCTAACTATTTGATAGTTTTATTCTGTTCGGCGCTCTCTATATGGCCAGTTTGCTCCGAAACATTTCAGCCATACGCGGGCCATCTAGGTTAAGGCGCGAGGCAACTCAGTCAGGTGCGGCCGAAACCACCTATGCTATTTGCTGGCCGGTCCCCCGCGCCTCCGGTCCAGGGGCGGTCGCATCACGACGGATGAAGTCCAGTAGATGCGTCTAATTGTGCGCTGCGGCATCAATATATGACGCATGGCAGGTTAAAATAGTCAGTTTTTCGGAAGTTACCGCGTTTTTCTTCATGACCAAAAGTAATATTAATGCGGATCGCCAAGGCGATATCTGGATATACTGTTTCTTAATCAAGAACATCTAGATTTTTAAAGATGCAACCGGTTCAAATTGTTGTTGGCCGCTCGCGGAATATTGTTTCTTTCAGAGGCACGTGGGGGCGCGCCGAGTGATCGCAACGCCACCCGATAAGGTGGTGATATGATTTTGAAATCTGCAACTAGCCGCAATATTCTTTCGGTCGCCGCATGCGGCGTAGTCGCGACGGTGGCAGCTTCCGCCATCCTTATTGACTCCGCATACACGAATATTCGCCAGTCGAGCCTCAATGAGATGCAGCAAATCGCCCGCACCACGGCGGCCGGGTCGGAAAAGACGCTTGGAGAGGCGATCACCGTCGTCAATTCGCTGGAAACGGTCCTGTCCACTATGAAGGACGCCGGCGACGCAAACCGGACGACAGCCGACAAAATCCTGAAGAATATGCTTGACGGCAATCCGACGGCGCTCGGCGTCTGGACGGGTTGGGAGCCGGATGCCTTCGATGGGAAGGACAAAGACTTCGCCGGCAAGGAAGGCCACGACGCAACCGGCCGCTATATTCCATATTGGGTTCGCAGCGGCGGTCAGATCACCCACGTCCCTCTCGCTGATTATACGGTGTCAGGCGCAGGGGACTACTACCAGCTCCCCTTCAACCAACGAAAGACCGTTGTCATAGAGCCTTATTCCTACGCGATCGACGGCAAACAGGTGCTGATGACTTCCATCGCCAAGCCGATCATGGTCGATGGAATGCCTGTGGGTGTCGCCGGCCTGGATATGGCTCTCGACGATGCTCAGAAGGCCATCTCCGCCATCCATCCCATGGGGACGGGCTTCATGAGCCTCGTTACCAACGGCGGAGGAATGATCAGCCATCCGGACGCCGCGCTCATCGGAAAGAACATAAAGGATGGCGGCGCCGAGACAGCAGGCTGGGATCGGCTGATTGCCAATCCCGGTACGGAACATGAAATGACCGGTCCTGATGGTGGGATTTATTTCGCCATCGCCGAGCCGGTGAAATTGACCGACACCATATCCTGGTATGCAGTTGTCGTGGTGCCGAAGGCCACGGTCTTCGCCCAGGTCAACAGTGTCGTCAGAAACGCTGTCGTGGTCACCTCGATCGCTGCCATTCTGCTCGGACTTGCCGGCTGGCTGATTGCGCGGAAATTTATCCGCCGCATCGAGAACGTCATCGGCGAAACCGATCGGATCGCGAACGGTGACCTTAATGTCGCGTTGAAGGATCGTGAGGCTCGCGATGAAATCGGAGATCTCTCGCGCTCGCTGCACATCTTGCTGGAAAGCAACCGCGAGAAGGTCCGGCTGGAAGCCGAGGCGGAAGTCAGCCGCGCAACACAGGAGGCCGAACGGGCCGAGCGTGCCCGTATCAACGACGCCCAGGAAGCGGAGGTAAAATTCGCCGTCGGTGAGCTTGCCGCCGGTCTCATACAGCTTTCGGACGGCAATATGACGGTCCGGCTCGACCAGCCCTTCACCTCGGCGCTTGATGCAATCCGCGGCAATTTCAATGCTTCGGTCGAGAAACTGCAGGCAGCTATGGTCTCCTTCTCCGAAAACGCGTCGGTGATCCAGAGCGGCTCGGAGGAAATCCGCACAGGCGCGGACGATCTTGCGAAGCGGACGGAGCAGCAGGCGGCCTCTGTGGAGGAGACTGCTGCAGCGCTTGAGCAGATCACCACCTCGATCAAGGATTCCACAACGCGTGCGGAGGAGGCGGCAGCTCTCGTCGGCCGCACCAAAGGCAATGCCGAGCGATCCGGCCAGATCGTCCATAGCGCTGTCGAAGCCATGACCGGCATCGAACAATCCTCCCAGTCGATCTCCAACATCATCGGCGTAATCGACGATATCGCCTTCCAGACGAACCTGCTGGCCCTCAACGCCGGTGTCGAAGCTGCTCGCGCCGGCGAAGCCGGCAAGGGTTTCGCCGTGGTAGCGCAGGAGGTCAGGGAGCTGGCGCAGCGCTCAGCCACTGCGGCAAAGGAGATCAAGGCGTTGATCCATTCGTCTGGCGATCAGGTCAAAAAGGGCGTCAGCCTGGTCGACCAGACAGGCGAAGCATTGCGCGCGATCGTTCAGGAGGTCCAGCTGATCGACACCAACGTGCAGGCGATCGTGCAATCGGCCCGTGAGCAATCGACGGGCCTCCAGGAAATCAATACCGCCGTCAATCAGATGGACCATGCAACACAGAAGAACGCCGCGATGGTGGAGGAATCCAATGCGGCGACACACACGCTGGCCAGCGAGGTTTCATCGCTCTCTGCCCGCCTCGCCCAGTTCAAGTTAAGCACTGCTGCGGGGAGGGTGGTTTCGCTGGGCGCTTCCAGGCAGAGAAAAAATGATACGGTCTCTCATGCCGCTCCGGCAGGCAGAGCTTCCGGCGCAGGCGCCGAACTCTCAGGTCAGAGAGCATTGGGCCAGAAACTGAGATCTGCCTTCGGCAAAACCTCGCAGGCGGCAAGTCCGGTATGGGAAGACTTCTGATCGGTTTTGATCCAAATCGGCCGTTCAGCAAGGCTTTCGGACCTGCTCCGGAAAGGGCGGGCGCTACAAGCCTGCCGGCTGCCGAACGGTTCGCTGGTCAGATTGCGGTAAAGCCGTTGTCGACGAACAGGTGAATGCCGTTGACAAAGCTGGAGTCATCCGAGGCGAGATAGAGAGCGGCTCGCGCCACATCTTCCGGTTCTCCAATCCGGCCCTGCTGTGCGGCGATTGCTTCATCCGAAACGTCGACGCCAAGCGCCTGCAACTCGGCGACCTCGCGCAAGCCATGCGGCGTGCGGATAAAGCCCGGGCAAACGGCGTTGCACCGAATGTTTCGATCACGGAATTCGACGGCAATGGCGCGCGCGAACATGTGAACGGCACCCTTCGTCGTATCGTAGAGTACCTCCATCGGCGTTGCCGCAACGGCAGAGATCGATGATGTGCAGACGATCGAGCCGCCGCCGGTTGCAATCATCCCAGGAAGAACGGCTTTGGTCATCAGGAACATTGAGCGCACGTTGACGGCGTGCAACCATTCCCAATCTTCCAGTGTAGTTTCGAGAAACGGTTTGATGACGATCGTGCCGGCATGATTGAAGAGCACGGTCGCGGCACCGAAACGGTCCTCGATGCCTTTGACCGCAGCATTGACGGCTGCTTCGTCCGAAACGTCGGCAACCCAATAGTCGGCGGTGCCACCGGCATTGCGGATCGCCTGCACCGTCTCAGCCGCCGCGGCGCCATTTCGGTCGATAATCGCGACCTTTGCACCTTCGTCCGCAAACAGGCGCGAGGCGGCCCCACCCATCCCGGTCGCTCCCCCCGAAATGATCGCAATCTTGTTCTTGAGCCTGTCCGTCATTCTTCCCCCTTGGCGTTTCCCGCTTGGTGCGAACCAAAATGGCGCGCAGCACAAGTCGACGCTTCAAGGATCTCTTGAATCTTGGAGCTTGTCGACATTGTTCTGAAACAAGCGCATTCAATCGCCTCCGTTGCCTTGCTCCGCATCGTCATTCATGTGCTCTGGCATTCACCGGCGCGGACCTGAAGGCCAAAACAAGCAGTGGCCGCGTTCGTGCCATGGTTTGTTACGCGGCTCGTGGCAGAAGGGATTTCAGGTTTGCGTCGGCCGCCAGCGCCTCGATCGGCGGAGTGACGCGCTTAGCAATCAGCATCTCGCTTAGCTTGATGTCCTTGGCGACTTTATTGCCAGGCCCGACGCCGCTTGCAGCGACCAGCCGCTGGTCTGCGTCGAGATGAAACAGGATGAAGGCGCCGTCGCCCAGATCTCTCCGAACGGTCGTCCGTCCCTCATCGACAAGACCTGCGATCTGCAGTGTGTGATCGAACTGGTCGGACCAGAAATAGGGGACGGCCTGAAAGCTGCGTGCAGCGCCCATCAGATTAACTGCTGCAAGAATGCCCTGATCCTGCGCATTGCGCCAGGCTTCGAGGCGCAGCCGACGTCCGCCGTAGAGGAGATGCGGAAAGGAACAGCAGTCGCCGGCGGCATAGATATCCGTCACCGACGTTTCCAGGCGCTCGTTGACCGCAATGCCGTTATCGATTGCAATCCCGGCCTGAGCGGCAAGCTCGGTGCGCGGCTGCGCGCCGATCCCGACGACCAGCACATCCGCCGTGATCACATCTCCATCGGAAAGGGAGATACCGACCCGCTGCTCGTCTGCTTCGATCGCCAGAACCGCCACACCGCATTTCAAGGCCACGCCGTTGCGCTGATGCAGGGCCGCGATCGTTTCAGCGATAGATTCTGGCACGCCGCGCTTGAGAATACGCTCCTGCGACTCGATGACCGTGACTCTCGCTCCGCGCCTGCGCGCCGAGGCGGCGACCTCAAGGCCGATGAAGCCGCCCCCAAGCACACCAACATGCATATCGGCACGGATCCAAGAGCGAAGCGCCAGCGCGTCGTCGATCGTCCTCAGATAGAGGATCCGGCCGCTGGAAGGCGCGTTCGGCAATTGCCTGGGTGTTGCCCCCGTCGTCAGCAGCAATTTGTCGTAAGGCAGCGCCCGGCCATCCGATAGGATCAGCTGTTGTCCGGATGTGTCGATGGCGCTCGCCGATGCGCCGCCGGTATGCTCGATTGCCTGCGCGATCAGCACTGCATCGTCGAGAACGGCGGACGCTCTAGGCTCTGCCTCATCGAACAAAACCTGCTTGGAAAGCGGCGGCCGCTCGTAGGGAAGATGCACCTCGTCGCCGATGAGGGTGATGGAGTGCTCGTAGCCGTTTCCTCTGAGGCTCAGCGCGGCGCGGGCGCCGCATTCGCCGGCGCCGACGATGATGATGCCCGTATCGCCGCTCATACTCCGACACCGATCATGACGCGATCGCCTTCCACTCTGACCGGGTAGGTTCTCAGATTGATGCAGACCGGCGCGCCGCGTGCCTCGCCGGTCTTGTAGCTGAAGCGGCCATTGTGCTTCGGACACTCGATGGTGTCGTCCATGACGAGCCCATCGGCCAGATGGATCTTTTCATGGGTGCAAAGCCCATCCGTCGCAAAATACTCGTCGTCAGGGCTGCGATAGATCGCAAAGGTTTTTCCGGCGTGATCGAAACGGACAACATCCTCCTGATCGATTTCATCGGCAGCGCAGGCATCAACCCAGGTCGTCATTTCTTCCTCCTCATTGCAGCTGTCACAAAGCGCGAAAGCCATCATCTGATGCTGGGAGCAAGTCGACATTGCGCTTTGATCGCGCTTGGTTTTCTGCTCCCGGCTGGTTTAGAGCATGCGCGAGATAGGCCTTCACTTTCCACGCCGATTATGATCATTTTTCATCAAGGAGGAGCGGAATGAAGAAGGCACGTCTTGTGGATATCGCCGCGGCTGCAGGTGTCGGCATTGCGACCGTGGAGCGCGTTCTGAATGAACGCGGCAGCGTCAGGCCGCAGACAGCGGAAAAGGTGGTACTGGCAGCCAAGCGGCTGGGTTATAAGGGGCTGATACCAAGCCTTTATCGCGGCACGATCCGCATCGAGGTTGTCTTGGTGCGGCCGGAATCACCGTTCTTCAGCAGGCTCAATCGTGCTTTTGAGCGGGTCGCCGCCTCGTTGGATAGCTCGATTACAGTCCACCGGACCTTTATCGAAGAGAGCGACATCGAAAGATTTGCCGCACATATCGCCAATAGCGGCATTCGACGGCATGGCTTGATCGTCGTGGCCATCGATCATCCGAAAATCAGAGAGAGCTTGCGAAAGGCGCGCGCCGCCGGCATCGAAGTCGTCCAGATCGTCTCCTACCTCACCGGTAGGGATGACGTGTTCGTGGGGATCGACAATTATGCCGCGGGCCGAACCGCCGGATTCTACATGTCGCGCATGCTTCGGCATGCGAAGGGAAGCATCGTCGCTATCTGTCATAGCTGGGCTTATCAGATTCACAAGGAGCGCATTCGCGGCTTCTCCGATTATCTCGGGTCCGATGGCAGCTCCGCACTGCAGTTTTCAGAGGTGGTCTTCGGCCTGGATGACGATGTGAAATCCGCCGAGATGATGACGCAGGCGCTGCGTCGCTGTCCGGATATTGTCGGCGTCTACAATGCCGGCGGCGCCAATCTCGGCGTCGGCTCAGTGCTTCAGCGTCTTCGGGAACAGCGAGGAAGCGAGTTCGTCTGGATAGGGCATGAACTCAACGACGAGACTCGCCGCTTCATATCATCGGGGCTGATGACGCTCGTTCTCGATCAGGCGCCGGAAACCCAGGCAAGGCGCGCGTTGGATACCATCCTATCGCGAATGGGGATCATCGACGTGCCTGTCAGCGAGGACCCGGTGCCGTTCCTGACCTATACGGCAGAGAATATTGGCCAACATCAAGTCACCGATAAGTGATAAATCCGGAGCCTGCGGAAGGAGGGCCGCAGGCTCCGGTATTTCCCGCCATCATCAACCGCTTAGGCGATGTTGACAAAGTATGGCAACCAGATCTTAGCGGCGGCGATAGCGAGGAAAGCAGCGTATGATGTTTTGGTTTTGTCGTAGCGCGTGGCAATGCGACGGAACTGCTTCATTCGGTTGAACATGCGTTCGATGCGATTGCGATCCTTGTAAGCGCGGTAGTCGCAAGGTGGCGGGTTCTTCCGGGTTGATCGCGGCGGAATGATCGGACGAGTGCCATGCAGCAGAAGTTCCTCGCGGATGG
>NZ_JARWKZ010000069.1:0-25802 GCF_050577975.1 Rhizobium sp. BR 315
ACATTGAGCGGATCGGCCTTCGACTGATCCAGCACATAGCTCCAGGTGCCGTTCGCATTGACGCTCAGCGTGCCGTAAGCGCCGGTCACCGATCCGTCCGGATTGCCCGTCTGACCGCCGGTCGTAACCACCGACCAGGTCAAGGACGGGCTGTCGATATCGGCGCCGGTCAAATGGCCGGAAGCCGTATTGTGAGCAGTGTCGTTGGCAACGCCAACGCCGGCTTCGGTCACGATACCGCTCGCGCTGTCGCCATTGGCAATCGAGATCGTCGGCGCGTCGTTCGTGCCGTTGATCGTTACGATGATGTCATGAGTCGTTCCGTCAACCGAGGAGACAGTAAACGTGTCGGTCTTGCTCTGGTTCACACCAAGGCTCTGCACAGCCGCAAGGCTGTCATCGACCTTATAGCTCCAGCTGCCATCCTCGCCGATCGTCAGCGTGCCGAGATGCGTGCTGTCGGGGTTTATGGTCGTTGCCTGGAATTTGCTTTCGCCCCTATCGGCATCGTTGATCGCCAACGTGCCACTTGCCTGCAGATAACCTCCGACAACGCTTTGGTCTTCTATGACGTCGCCCGTATCGGTCCCGGCAATCACAGCCACGTGATTAACGTGGTCCACGGCAATAGTGAAGGCGCCTGTGCCCAACGTCACAGAGTCGCCATCAGAGTCCGTCGCCCTTACGTATTGCGAGAAGTCGAGCGTCTGATCGTTGGCGCCGTCGAATACCTTGTCAAGCACGAACGCAGCATGGCCGCTGCCGTCGACGGTCAGCGTGAAGACCGTATCGCCGCCCGCGGAGCCAGTGATTGTATGCCCATCCGTGCTGGCGAGCGTGATGGCCACGCCATTGTAGGTCAACCCCGTGCCACCTGTCAGGGTACCGGAAGAGGTACCGGCTGCGACCGTATTCGCCGACCAGGTCAACGGGCTGTCGGCACCAGAGTTTACCAGCGAAGTCAGTTCCGCAGTCGTCGTCGCGGAATGATCGGCGGCCGTCACCACACCATCGTCAGAGAGGGTTGCGGAAATCCCGGTACCGGTCAGCGTCGGCGTGTCGTCGGCGATATTGAACGTCAGGGTCGCCTGATCCGTTTTGCCGTTCATGTCGGTCACCGTATAGGTGAACTGATCCGTATCTCCCGATGGGTTCGAGCCTGCATGAGTCAGCGTGTAGGTATATGCGCCGTTCGCGTCGATTACGAGATCACCGTAGGAACCGTGGATCGTCGTCGTCTGGCTGCCTGGGGCGGCTTGATCGACTGTGACTGCTGTGTTGTCGGCACCTGTGACGCTGGTGATATGCGGATTGTCGAAGGTGCCGAGCGCGATGCTGCCCGTGGCCGCCAGTTTAGAAGACTGCGGATCGGAACCGGTCGAAAGATAGGCCTCCGACAGCGGCGTTGTATCGATGGTCGGAGCGAAGACGGTCGGCGCGATGACGGCGGATGTCGTCTGCGTCGCGACATCGCTGAACCCCTGACCATCCGTATAGCTCACCGTCAAGATCAACGAATGCCCGACATCAGCACTCGTCACGGTATAGGACGATGCAGTTCCGAGAACCGTATGTGACTGGTCGTCCGCCCGGCTCCACGCATAGGTCAGACCCGACTGCCCGTGATCAGGGTCGTCCGTAGTGATCGCCGCATTCAGCGTGTCGCCTGCGACGATCGCTTTGCCTGTATGCACCGTCTGATCGGCGATCGAGACCGTAGCCTTGCCGTCGTCAACGGCCGTGACGTTGACCGCCATCGTATGGGCAGTCGACGTATCCGCGCCGCCATTGGCCGTGCCGCCGTTATCCTGCACGGTAAAGCCGAAGCTCGTGGTATCGGTAGCACCGGCGAACCCCGGCGCAGGCGTGAAGTGGAGCGTTGTAAGGGCGCTTGCAGCGATGTGCTGACCGACCGTGACAGCTGTCGTGCCGAGATAAAGCATCCCGTCGGTCGGCAGGCTGGTAATGGTGACGGATTTCAGTGCGTTGCCGTCGATGCTATCGCTGAAGGCGAAGTCGGCAGGCTTGAAATAATAGTCCGTATGTTCACCGGTGGAGATGCTGCCATCCGCCGCGGTCGGCGCATGATTGACGCCGTTGACTGTGATGCTGAAGGTGCCACTGGATTTGCTGCCGTCGCCGTCGGTGACGGTATAGCCGACCGACAGTGTCGAGGAGTGACCAAGCGCCAGGGCATCGAGCGCGCTGCCCGGCGCGACGGTCACATGCCCGGCGTCGATCGCGACGATGGACGTGCTCAGCGCCGAACCGGCGAGATCTCCGTTGGCGCTGACGCTGTCGACATGGATCGCGCCACTCTGGGCCGCTCCGTCGGCGCCGAAAGCGATGGCGCCGGGAGCGAGCGTAAAGGTCGCGCTGCTGTCGTTTTCATGCATCGATCCGAGCGAAACGGTGCTTGCAATCGGCTTGTCGTCGGTGATGTTGAAGGTCAGGGTTGCGGCCTGACTTTCACCGTCAATCGGCGCGTCGCTGACGGTAATTGAGAAGGCGTCATGGTTGCCCGTCCCGCTCGTGGTGCCGGTCAGCGTATAGGTGTAGTTGATGGCCGTCGCGGTAACGCTGAGGATCTGCAGCGTTCCGTAGGCGCCGTGGATCGTGGCGTTGGTATCGCCATTGGCGATGGCGGTGCCGACGTTGAAAGTATGACCATCGATTGTCACGGTCGAGGGCGCATCGCCCGCAGTGATTGCGATACTGCCCGAATGGACGTTGGCAACGCCGGCCGCCCCCGTACCGCCCGGCAGGCCGCTTTCGCTGACGCTTGACACCAGACCCGTCGAAGAGATTGCCGGAAGGCTGTCCGTGGCCGACTGAACGACCATGGTGACGGAGCCGCCACCCAAGGTTACGGAATCGCCGTCGAAATCCGTCGCCGTCACATATTTCGAGAAGTCGAGCGGCAGCGTCTTGCCGCCGTCGATCGGATGATAAAGGTCGAAGGTGGCATGACCGCTGGCAGGATCGACGGTCAAGGTGAAGACCGTGACGCCTCCGGCTGAGCCGGTGATCGTATGCCCATCCGTGCTGGCGAGCGTGATGGCTGCGCCATTGTAGGTCAAGCCGGTGCCGCCGGTCAGGCTGGCGGAAGACGTTCCGGCAGCGATGGCGTTCGTCGACCAGGCCAACGGGCTGTCGGCGCTGGCATGGACGAGCGAGGTCAGGTCAAACGTCGTCTCGGCAGGGGCATTGGTGGGTATTGTCGTCGTCGTGTCGGTGACATGGATGTTGTCGGCTGTGATCGTCAGCGAGTTGTCGTGCGGATCGATCCTGATCGACGTCAGCTGTTTGCCTTCGAGTGGAGTATCGGCCGCAAAGAAGGTCGAGCCGACAGTCGTTACCGAATACGTATTGCCATGAGCATCGGTGCCGGTGATTGTGACAGTCTTGGACGACACTCCCTTCTTGTCAAACACACCAATATCCATTTGGGTGATGACAAAAGTCGTTCCCGCGTTGGCCGTGAGCACGATATCGCCACCCTTGGACGACGAGCCGACCTGGCCGCCGCTGACACTGCCCTCGGTTACTGTCAGTTTGGCATTCTCGGGTGTCACCGAGTTGAAATCGATCGTGTAAGATGCCGTCGTCACCACAGGAGCATTGATGGCCGTTTCCGAGACGGTCGCGGAAACCGCGGCATGATCAGCCAGCGTCGGCACATCGTCGATCACATCGACCGCGAAGCTTCCTGTATTCTGCGAGCCGTCGCCATCCGTCGCCGTATAGCCGAAGGTGAGCTTGATGTCGGACAGGTTGTTCGCGCTGTTGCCATCGTCCAATGGCTTATAGAGCGTGAAGTCGTAGGCGCCGGTCGCGTGCGCACCATCAGGCGCCGCCAGGGCGACCGTGAAAACCAGCTGGTTCGTGGCCGGGGCAGCGCCCGAGGCCGGAGCATTGCCTGTATAGCCATAGAGCGTCGCACCAACCACGACGAAGTGAACCGCCTCGCCATGCGAGGTCAAGGTAACGGGATTGCCGCCGGCATCCACAGGCGTGGCGCCGCTGAAGGCAACACTGTTGCTGGCTGCCGCACCGTCGGCGCCAAAGGTGGTGATCCCGAGAGAACCGGATACCGTCGCGCTGTTGGCGGACACCAAGGCGTGCTCGCTGATCGAGACGAGATCCACATCTCCGACCACCGGCGCATCGTCGGCAATGGTGAAGCTCAGCGTCGAGGTGGTGACGTTGCCGTGTGCGTCCGTCACCGTATAGGTGAAGGTCTCCTGCTCGCCACCGGCATGAACACCGGCCGTCGTCAGCGTGTAGCTGTACTTGCCATCCGGATCGATCGTCAGCGTGCCGTAGGAACCCTGGATCTGCCAGACGCCGCTCTTCGGATCGGCCGTGGCCGCATCGCCGTGGCTGTTGGTGACGCCGGTGATATGCGGATTGTCCGGATCGGCCAGCGTGATGCTGCCCTGGGCCGTCAGGGCCTCTTCCGACGGAGACGTGCCGTTCTCAAGATTGGCTTCCGACAGCTTCGTCGGRTCTGCCGTCTCAGGCTGGCTCGTCCGACCGTCCGTCACCGTGAAGGTCAGCGTCGTCGTCGACAGGCTGCCGTCGGCATCCTTGACCGTATAGGTGAAGGTGTCCGTGCCGCTCTCRTTCGGGTTGGCCTGATAGCTGTAGGAGCCGTCGGCGTTCAGCGTCAGCGTTCCGAGCGTCGTGACGATCGCACTGCCGACATGGTCAGACTGCGCCGTCTCCGTGCCGCCGGCCGTTACGCCGACCACCTGAAGATTGCCGTCGGCACCCGTCACGTCATTGGCAAGCACGCCATGCACCGCATCGGCGGCGACCGTCACGCCCGACTGCAGCGAACCGCTGTCCGCCGTGGCGATCGGCGCATCGTCGGCAATCGTGAAGCTCAGCGTCGAGGTGGTGATGTTGCCGTGTGCGTCCGTCACCGTATAGGTGAAGGTCTCCTGCTCGCCGCCGGCATGCACGCCCGCCGTCGTCAGCGTGTAGCTGTACTTGCCGTCCGCATCGATCGACAGCGTGCCGTAGGAACCCTGGATCGTCGTCGTGCCATTCGCACCGACCGTAACCGAAGTCCCCTTGGCATCCAGAACGCTGGTGACATGCGGAGCATCCGGATCGGCGAGCGCAATGCTGCCATGGGCCGTTACAGCTGATTCCGACGGCGCTGTACCGCGTGGAAGATTGGCCTCCGACAGCGCCGTCCCGTCAGCCGTCGCCGGCTGCGTCGTGCGACCGTCCGTCACCGTGAAGGTCAGCGTCGTCGTCGACTGGGTACCATTGGCATCCCTGACCGTATAGGTGAAGGTATCCGTACCGCTCTCATTCGGGTTGGCATGATAGCTGTACGAGCCATCCGCGCTCAGCGTCAGCGTCCCGAACGAGGTAGCGATCGCGCTTCCGACATGGCCGGACTGCGCCGCGGTCGTGCTGCCTGCGGCAACGCCGACCACCTGAAGACCGCCGACGGTCGTCACATCATTGGCAAGCACACCATGCGCCGCATCCGACGAGATCGTCGCACCGGATTTCACCGAACCGGTATCTGCCGTGGCATCCAAGGGCGCGACGGTCTGTTGGGTTTGACTGACCTGGCCATTGCCCCGATTGCCAGCCTGGTTACCCTGGGTGTTGGTGCCGCCGTTACCATTGCCGATCACGCCGCCGGGGCCGAGGAGGCCAAGCAGGTTCAGCGGCGTACGGGCGTTTCCGGCCTGGCTATCAGTGAACTGGTGGCCGGAACTCGTGCCGTTGCCGGCGTGAACCGAACCATCAGGCCCTTCAGCGACGTTGACGCCCTGCTGCTGCAGGGCAGCGACGACTGCCTGCTGCGGCAGCGTGACTTCGCCGATCAGGAAGGTCGGGACGTTCAGCGCGCCGTTGATGATGACGATGCGCGTGCCGTCGGCCTGGACGAGAACAAGGTTGCGCCCTTCGACGTGGATATCATCGATCGAGGTATTCGGCGGCAGATGGACGACGTTGCCATTGTCCGGCACGATTTGGATCGGCTGGCGGGCGTCGGCGTTTTGCGGCTCGTTAGCGTTGGGGCGTGCAGTCTTGCCGTTCGCCTGCTGCTCTGCGGCCTGTGCCAGCTCGAACGCGGCGACATCAGCATTCTGCGACAACGGCAGCGGCCGATACGCATTGATCTCGGCTGCGAGACCCTCGCTCCGGTCGCTCGATGCGAAATCGTGCGTAACCGCTTCGTGGTCTACGGTCGAAATGCGTGAATCTTCCATAGGTATGGCTCCCGGTGTCTCGTAATGTGGCGCCAATCAATTACGGGAGCGGGGTGATTGCAATACTTCGTTAACCTCACAGATATAGCCGGTTATGCAAGATCGCAGAAATATTTACCCATGGTTAACTCAACCGAAGAACCACTCCTTAAGTATACCGCTTGACTTTCCGCCAGTCGCCGTGTGCAAATGGCGCCATTATAGGCTGTCGCAGCCTGTTTTTGAGAATGGGGAGTGAGTAGTGCCGTTTGCGATCAGCCTTCCGTTGAGCCTTTTTACTGAATGGCTACCGCGCAGACGACATCAGCAAAGAGTAGGCGGTGCTGCTCTTATCCTCTGCGCCGGGCTCGCCGGCTGCCAGATGGACGGTATCGGCCTGGCTAGCAACAGCAAGACCGACAACGTGAAAATGCCGTCCACCGCCATCGAGGAAACTTATGGGGGCGATAGCGGTACGGAAATCACGCTGCTGCTGCGCAAGGGCGCCGCAGGTCTCTACGAAGGTCCGGCCCGCGACGCCCGCGACGGGGCGATTCTTGGCGTCGGCGAGCTCGGCAACAATCAGGTTCGGCTGCGCGTAAAAGATGTCGGCCAAGGTCTTACCAACATTCCCGCGCTGGTCTCAGCAGCCAAGGGCCGAAATGCCGCGCTGATCGTCAGCTATCTGCCGCCGGCCGAGACAGCTGCCATCGCCGCCATTCCCCCCACCCAACGCCCGCCATTGCTTAATCTTGCGAGTGCTATGGCCGCGACCAATGGCGATGTCTTCAACCTGGCCTCGGACGAAATCGATAGCGCGGCCGAGGGCGTCAAGGCGGCCGCTCCCGGAGGTCATAAAAAGATATCGGCGCTGGTGCTTGCGGATTTTTCTCAATCCGACAGCACGAGGTTGAGCAACGCCCTCTGGAATAGTGGCAACACTTTCATGGGCCTTGGCCGTTATGGCGCAAGCGATCAGGCCGCGGATATCCTTGCCAAGAACCGACCGCTCATCCAGTCGGCCGAAATCGTGGTCATTCTCGGCAGCACGCCGGAAGTCGGCATGGTTGCGAGCGCCGTGCGCAGTGCCGCCATTCCCGCTCAGGCCCTGGTGGGCACCAACAAGTGGCCGCAAGCGGTCTATACGACGCCGGCAGCGGCAGGCGCATTTGTCGCGACGGACGATACGCAAGGCAGCGGGCTCATTGCCGAGCGCTACCAGCGCCACTTCAACCACCCGCTGACAACCTATGGCGCCTATGGCTACGACGCCATGGCGATCGTTTCCGGCCTCATTCGTTCCCAGGGACCTCAAGCCATCACCGCGGCCAACCTAATGAACAAGGTCGGCTTCCGCGGCACGACGGGGCTCTTCCGCTTCAGTGCCGCCGGCATGGTGGAGCGCAAAATGGTGATCAATACGATCGACGGCGGCAAGCTGAAGGTCGCCGTACAGCCCTCACAGTCGTTCTGACACAGACAATCGCATCGAGCGTAGTGCGCGCCAGAGCGCGCTGTCGCCGCTGCTGTTACACTGCCTCGTCGGCAGGCTCCCGCGCCATGCCGGATCACTTCGGCACGGACGGTAACATCGTCCTTAACGATTTCCCACCAAACCCTCTAGAATTTTATACTTATTTGATCGCTCAATTTATACTTAGATTATGGACGTTTCCGAACGCCGTATTCAGATATATCGCGCATTATTCTCTCATCCAGGGAGAATTAAGCGCCAATGGAACGCAAGAGCGATAAAAATATACTTGCAGCATTTGCTGCAGCTTCCTTTGCCTTTGGTCTGTCGTCACCGATCACCTGTCTGGCGGCGACCGGCGATACTGTCCGCCCGGTCATCAACCTGCTTCAGGATCCGCTGTTCGACACAGCCATCGATCTCTTTGCGCCAACCGTCGGAAACGCGGCGAAGGCGATTGGGGGCATCAACCTTGCTGCGCTAAACCAGAGCCTCGCTGTCGAGCCGGCCGGCCTCTCGCATAACGATACGGCCCCGTTCCAGCCGGCACATCCCGCAAAGCCATCCAACACCCAGATGGGCGACTCGGTGTTCGGAACCGTCGCCATTCCCTTCAAGCATCTTGCGGCGCTCGACAAGTTCGCCGGCCCACTCGCCGAGATCCGGTCCGGCAAAGCGCTCGATTGCGGCGCGGGTGGATGCGACGCGGCGGCCGCCGCCGTCGCAGCCGCCGAGACAAAGGTTGCCGGCGCCTCGATCCGCGACAAGATCAACACAATCAATTTCACCGTCAACCATGCCATTCGCTACGCCAGCGACATGGAAACCTATCATGTGACGGACTACTGGGCGAAGCCGAGCGAGGCCCTGGCCCACCAGCAGGGCGACTGCGAGGACTATGCCATATTGAAGATGGCTGCCCTCTACAATGCAGGCGTTGATCTCGACCACATGACGCTGGTCGTACTCTTCGACCAGCAGCGGCATTTCTACCACGCCGTCCTGTCGGTCTCCGTCAACGGCAACAATCTCATCCTCGACAACATGCGCGATGAGGTTTTGTCAGACAAGCGCATTGCAGAATACCTGCCGCTCTATTCGATTGTCGCCGGCCGCGGCTATCTACATGGCTCCCGCGATCCTCGTGCGCAAGCGGTTGCTGCGGCAATGCCGCTCGCCAAGGTGGCCCCTGGCGAAGGCGAGATCCACTGATAGGACTCGCCTTTTCGCTAGTACGGAACGAGCGCCGCACTCAGCGAACGTGACAACATTCTCATTACAAGGAAATATAACCGATCAGCATTGGCGCCTCGTATGTCGGCGCCAGCGCCAGACTGATCTGGCCCGTCAGCGATTGCGAACCGAGGCCGATCTTGAAGCCGGTGTTCAGTGTCTTTCCACGATTGGCCGATAGGACGGAGAGCACCTCTTCGATCTGGGTGTCGATCGACAAGCGTAGCGTGCGCGCCGTCTGCTGGACATCGTCGATCAGCGGCAGGCGATGGCGCAGCATCTTCAGGAAGGCATCGTTAAAGAGCTTGATTCCGCGTTCTTGCGTCAGCACCACCGCCGGCGTCGGCGACGCCTGAAGGACTGCGTTGAGATTGGTCAGCGATGCGACGTCTTCGACGGCATCAAGGCGGCTCAGCGCCCATTTGAAGCTCAGCACACGCAATAAAGAGGTGAGATTGCCGGTTTCCGGCATTTCGGCCGCCATGTGATAAACCAAGTCACCGATGCTGATGCCGCGTGCTTCCGACATCCGCCCGAGGCCATCCCAATAGATCCGCTCCAGACGAATTCCGCGACGCTCGCCGCCGCCGGTCACGGCGCGGAAACGCGGCTCCATCTCGTCACCATCGACCGATGGCAAAGCTTCTTCGCGGACTATCATCGCGGCTTCGTCTTTCCCGGCTCCCTTGCGCATGACCTACCTCACCGTTCCGTCAGCGCTTCCGAGCGCGCCTTGTTGATCGGCTTCATCAGATAAGTGAGGATCGCCTTGCGGCCGGTTATGATCTCGGCCGAAGCCACCATGCCGGGGATGATCGGATAGCGCTTGCCGTCGCGTTCCAGCGCCGACTTGTCGGTCTTGATGCGCACGAGATAATAGGTCTCGTTCTTGTCCTTATCGACAAGGCTATCTGCGGAGATGTTGACGACCTTGCCGTCCAGCGCACCGAAGATCGAGAAATCATAAGCCGAGATCTTGATGACCGCCGGCTGATCGGCGCGTACGAAGGCAACGTCGCGGGGCGAAATCTTCGCCTCGATCAACAGACTGTCGGCTGTTGGCACGACACCGGCAATGACCTTGCCTGCTTCAACATAAGCGCCGATCGTATTGACCTCCAGCGTATTGACGATGCCGTCGACCGGGGAGCGGATATCGGTATGCTTCACTCGGTCCGATACCCCGCGGATCGTCTCATCGACGACGGAGAGTTCCGCCAGCGCCTGCCCCTTGTCGGTCAATGCCTGCTGGCGCAACTGCAGCCCGAGGTCGCCGACCTGCAGGGTCGCCTCCTTTACCGCAGCCTGCAGCCGATCCAGACTTTCAACATAGACTTTCAGCTGACCTTGCAAGTCAACCAGGTCCCGATGGACCTTCAGCACTTCCGTTTCGGCGACGAGCTTCTTCTCGCCGAGCGGCTTCAGCAGATCATAGTGCTTCTGCGCTCCGACGATATTTTGCGTCAAGCGGTCTATGTTGGCATGGGCCTCATCCAGCTCGTTCTGGTGCTGCTTCAGACGCTGATCGAGAACATTAAGCTTGTTTTGATAGCTGGCACGATCTGCCTCGAAAAGCTTTTGTTCGTTGTTGCAGACGTCCTTGGCAGCGGCCAGAATATCAGCCGGGCAGACGAATTGTACGTCGTAGGTGCCCGCCTCTTCCAAGGCGAGACGCACAACCCTGGCGCCAAGAGACCGAGCCTTGGCCACCGATTCGCCGAGCGTCGATTGCGTCGTGGTATTGTCGAGCTGGACCAGGAGATCGCCCTTGTGGACGACCTGGCCGAGATTGACATTGATCTGCTGGACGATGCCGGGCTCGGACGACTGCACGATCTGCGTCTTCGATACCGGGATCACCTTCCCCTCACCGCGCGCGATCTCGTCGATGTCGGCCAAGGCCGCCCAGGCAATGAAGGCGGCGATCATCAAGGCGCAGAGGCCAAGGATCAGCCGTGCGAAAAATGGCGGATTGTCGTGGATATTGTGATGAGAGGCACGCATTATTGCACCGCCTTGCGCTGCATGGCCTCGATGACGGCGTTCTTCGGGCCATCGGCAATGATACGGCCCTTGTCGATGACGATCAGACGGTCGACCAGCTCCAGCATGCTATGGCGATGGGTCGCCACCAGCATCGTCGTTTCCGGACCGAAGGCATTGGTCAGCTTGCTGATCAGATGGCGTTCGCTCGCGAGATCCATGGCCCCCGACGGCTCGTCGAGGAAGACAATCTTCGGCCGGGTCAGGAGCAGGCGGGCGATGGTCAACGCCTGCTTCTGCCCATTCGACAGGTTCGCGCCGCGCTCACCGACCGGCATATCGAAACCGCGCGGGTGAACGGCAACGAACTCCTCGACGCCGGTCATGCGCGAGACGGCCAGCAACTCCTCGTCGCTGGCATCGGCCCGACCGAGCAGCAGATTTTCTTTCACCGTGCCGGAGAACAGGTCCGACGATTGGCCGGCGACGGCGACAGCGGCGCGCACCTCGGCCATGTGATACTGGCGGATATCGACACCATCGATCAGAACGCGGCCATTGGTCGGCTGGAAAAGCCCGTCGAGCAACCGGCCAAGCGTCGTCTTGCCCGAACCGATCCGGCCGATAATCCCGATCTTCTCACCGGGGGCGACCGTGAAGGACAGCTGATTGATGACCGCCTGGTCGGAACCCGGATATTGGAAAGAAACGTTCTGGAAGCTGAATCCACCGCTGCGGATCTGTCGGTTGACGAAACCGACGGTCGACGGGCGATCATCAGGCTGCTCCATGATCTTGTCGAGAATGCGCAGCGACATGGTGGCCTGGCGGAAGCGCGCCAGGGTCATGGCGATCTGCCCGAAGGGCGCACCAGCGCGGCTCGCCAGCATCACGGTGGCGACGATTGCGCCCATAGCGATTTTTCCGTCGGCGAATTCATAGGTACCTGCAACGACGATGAGCACGCTGACCATCTGCTGCAACAACATCGTCATGTTGATGGCGTTCGACGAGATGTGCTTGATGTCCTCGCTGGTGCGGCTCGAATATTTCGTCAGCTCCTGCCAGCGGCGCAGCATGGTCGCCTCGGCGCGCAGACTCTTCAACGTCTCGATCGTCGAAATGGTCTCAACGAGTAGCGACTGGCGGCGCGATGCTTCATTCGTCGCAGTCGCCATGCGTTTGCCAATCTGCGCCTGGGCCACGAGACCGATCACGACGGACAGAACGAAGGCGACGGCCGGAATAACCACCAGCCAGTCGGCGATCAAATAGATGACGATCAGGAAGATGACGACGAAGAGGCTGTCGATCAGCACGCCGATGGTGTTCGAAGTGAAGAATTCGCGCACGAATTCATATTGTGATACGCGGTTGGCATATTCGCCCGTCGACATCGGTCGCGAAGCCAGCGTCGAATTCAGGATCTTGTCGAAGATCAGCTGCGACAAACGCAAATCCGCCTTGCGACCGGCATAGTCGATCAGCGACGCCCGGGCCGTCTTCAGCAGGAAATCGAAAAGATAGGCCAGCGATATCCCGGTGGTCAGCATCCAAAGCGTTGGAAACGCTTTGTTCGGCAGCACCCGGTCGTAAACGTTCATAGTGAAGAGCGGCGAGGCGAGCGCGATGATGTTGATAAACAGCGCCGCCAGCATGACGCGAGCATAGGTGCGCCAGTAGGGCGCCAGCGTCGTCGCGAGCCAGTGACGCTTTTCGATCTCCATCGCATGGCCAACACGCGCTTCTTCCGATGCATTTTGATAGAAAAGCGTGAAGGCGAACGCGGCCTGCGGATTGAGCGCGGCAAGCTCATCCCGCGTCAAGCGGGCCGGCATCCCGGCGACCGGCACGACATCAGTGACATAAGAGCCGTTTTCGGCCACTTCGAGCAATGGAAGCACGCCGCCGTCAGCAAAGGTGACGATGGCGGGACAGTCGAAATTACCGAGCCGGCAATCTCGTTCCTTGTGCTTCAGGACTTGCAGACCGACGCGTTCCGATAGTCGCTCGACGTCATCCAGCTCCATGGCTTCGAGAATTTCGTCCGGAATTCCCGAAAACAGCACAGTATCCGAGTTCGGGCGACCGTAAAATGCAGCAACCGATTTAAATGCCGACTTGAATGTCTGCAGCGGTACGCTCGCAGACACGTCAGGTGCTACGTTCAACATGAAGTACTACCCAATTCGGATCGTAACGATTAACGAATCGGCTCGAGCAGATCGATCGGCAAGCCGGGCTTCTGGTGCGAGTCGTATTTAGTGTAGCCGGGATCAGCCGTGTTCGACGAAACGGCGAACTGATCACGGGCATAGGGCGTCGCCTGATCGACCGGCTTCAGCTTCATCGTCGACAACAAACTGCCTGACGCTGCGAGGATCTTGTATTCGGCAAAGAGCGAGGCGACTTCCGCCGTCTTAGCCAAAATCTCGGTGTTGAAGCGGGTGTTCTGGGCATCCAACAGATCGAGCAGCGAGCGCTGGCCGACCTTGAATTGCTCACGATAGGACGAGACGAGCTGGGCGTTTGTCTTTTCCTGCCCGCTCAAGATACCGGCAAGCTGGGCCTGGTTGGTGCGCTCGCTCCAAGCGGAACGGACAGACTCGTCCACCTCGCGATAAGTCTGGCTCAGCGCAAAACGCTGTTCGGCGGCACGACGGACCAGTTCCTGCTGATGGGCGGTATCGATGCCGCCGTGATAGAGGTTCCACTTGGCGACGACACCAACCTGGACGTCGCTGGTGTTGCCCTTATTACCGTCCACATCGTCACCGATACGGGCGCTGCCGACAAGGTCCAGCCTCGGCAAGAAGGCAGATTTGGACCCACGGACATCGGCGTCGGCGGCATTGACGTCAGCTTTGGCCGAGAAAATCTGCGGATTGTTCTTTTGAGCGATGAAGACAGCGTCATCCAGCGTCTTCGGCAGGTAACGCCCCACGGAGGCCGGACGATTCGCTTTGGTGATCGGCTCGCCGACGACCTGAAGGAAGCGGATCTTGGTCGCATCCAGTTCCCGCTTGGCTTCCTGAAGGCGGGCATTGGCCGCTTGCAGGCGCTCACGGCCCTGATAGCGATCGGCATCGGTGAGGGCGCCGCCCTTGATGCTATCCTCGATGTTGCCGACCATCTGCTTGTGGAAGGCGACGTTCTTTTCCGCCGCCGCGACGATTTCCGTCTGCAGCAAGTATTCGAGATAATTCTGGGTTACTTCAAGCGCCAAGGCTTCCGAGCGCTGCTGGACGCGAAAAGATGCGCCGTCAACACGGGCTGCCTGCTTGTCCTTTTGTGCCTTGCGATCACCGCCATCAAACAGCGTCTGCGTAATAGTCAAGCTTACGTCGGCTGGACTCAGGTAATCCCTGCTACGTGTCAAAGCTCCGGATGTGGCGTCCGAAAGTCTACGGCGACCATAGCCCGATTCCAGATCGACAGAAGGCAAGTAAAGCCCCCTTGCCTGACGCAGCTGGAACTCGGTTGCCTCCCGATTCTGCGCAGCCTGCATGATCTGCGGGTTAGTTTTCATTGTCTTATCAATTGCCTGCTGCAATGTCATCGCGTAAGCAGCACCACTCAACAAAGAACTGACGGCTACCGAAATCCCGATTGCCACAATCAATCGCTTTCCATAAACCAAAATGGCACCTTTCCCCAACAACAATACTTTGCCAACATGCTTTCTAAAGCTTATTCATCTATTAGGCTAAACGAACTCACGTCTTCTTGCAAAGTAGATTCCCAATTATTTTCTGAAGCAGTTAATATCGCAGCCCGCAAGCCTTACCTATAACAATCTGTTGACTATTTTTGGACTTTTCACAGCCTCGACGAGGGTGTTGCACAATTGCAAATGGCCTCTCATGGCGATCTGATCGATGACTCACGGGAGGTTAACTACTGAACTGCGCGAGATATATTCCAAAAAGCTAAATAATGCCTGGCGGCGTAAGGATCAGCGCTTTGCTCGTCAGTAAAACTGCGCAGATGTGGTTCGCTCCGGGAATGTGGTACAATTGTGCAGGTACACTTCTCGTATCAACTGGCTTGCTCTAGCCGTTTTTAATCTCTTTGGTTGTACAAATGGGGAATGTTCGGGGCGGCGGCGATGCGACATCGAGCCAACCGGTCGGTACGAAGCGCTCACGCCGGGATCAGTTCGGTCTGACGATCGACTAGGAGCCTTCAGTGCTACCAGACATGCGGCAGGTCTTGGCCTACTTCATTGTGTGAACGATAGACCTTTTGGCCTATACTCTCCTGCTTGAAGGATTTGATGACACTCTCGGAAACTGCATGACTTGGCAGTTTGCGCGAGAATATTAAGCCCGGTACAATTAATGGCTTTCCGGTCACTACGGCTTAAGGCTTTAATGCTAAGCCGTTGTTCCGGAGGAACAACCTATATGCTCCTGAGATTGCAGAATGAAATCCTCGAGCTGATTGCCTCCGGCGAGCGCCTTGAGGCGACACTCGATCATCTCTGCCGTCTTATCGAGGAACGAGTTCCCCGTATCGCATGTTCCGTCCTGCTGGTGCAGGACGGCCTCTTGCGCCCGCTGGCCGGTCCAAAGCTTCCAGAATACTACGCAAGAGCTCTTGACGGCATAGCGATCGGCCCGGACGTCGGCTCCTGCGGGGCAGCCGCATATCTTGCGCAGCCGGTTGCCGTCCAAGACATCCTGACAGATGCAAAGTGGGCACCCTATCGACACTTGATCAAACCGCTGGGATATCGCGCTTGCTGGTCGAGCCCGATCAAGAAGGCAGACGGATCGGTCGTCGGTACATTTGCCTTTTACTATGAGGAGCCGCGTGGCCCCTCGAGGATCGAGAGAAAACTCGTCGCTGCCTCGATTCATCTCTGCACAATCGCAATAGAGCGTCACCATCGCGCGATGGAGCGTCATCGGCTTGCATATCACGACGCGCTGACTGGTTTGCCAAACAGGGCAGCCTTCGATCGCCATGCCAACCAGATAGCTCGCGACGGCCTTGGTCTCATATTGTTAGACCTCGATAATCTCAAGTTCACGAATGATACGTTTGGACATCGAGTTGGCGACGAACTGATCAAGGAAGTTGCCGCGAGATTGCACAGCGTGACGGAGCATCTTTTCCGTTTGGGCGGTGACGAGTTCGCAATTATATGTGAAGCTCGCGATATTGACGAACTTAGAGATTTGGCGGCGTCCTGCCTGAGCCTTCTTAAGGCGCCGGCCTGTTGTGGTGGGCACACTGTGCTACCGCTCGCAACGGCGGGCGGCGCCTTGTGCAAACCGGGCGTTACGATGGAAGTCACGCGGCATCAAGCCGATCTCGCGCTCTATCACGCCAAGGATACGGCCAAGGGCCTATTCCAGGCATTCGATGCGACCGTCGCAACAGCAATTACGTCACGCCTCAATGCCATTCGTGATGTGACGCTCGCTCTTGCCGAAAACAGAATTGTGCCGTTCTACCAACCAGTTGTCGATCTGCGGACCGGCAAATTCGTCGGTGTGGAGGCACTTTGCCGCATAAGGCGACAAGATGGAAGCTATGCGTCGGCCGCCGAGTTCTTCGAGGCCATGCACGACGCCCATATCGCTTCAGAGATCACAGGGCGCATGCTCGACAAAATGACATCCGATGTCACGGGCTGGCGCCGGCAAGGCATTGAAATCGGCCACATCGCAATCAACGTCACCGCGGCCGATTTTCAGACCGGCGGTCTCAAGGAGCGCCTGTCACGCTTCGTCGATCGAGTTGGTATTGCTCCGCGGAACGTAATCGTTGAGGTGACCGAGACCGTTTACCTGGAGCAGCGCGCCAACGCTATCCGCGACACCATCTCGGATCTGAGAGCCGCGGACTTCAAGATCGCTCTAGACGATTTCGGAACGGGCTACGCAGCACTTTCTCATCTTCTAAAGGTCAAGGTCGACATCATCAAAATCGACCGCTCGTTCACGAAGCTCATGGAGAGCGATAGTGGCGCCGCTGCGATCGTGGAGGGGATGGTCGAGATCGCGCGCCGCATGGACATCGAAGTTATCGCCGAGGGGGTCGAAACCGTCTCCCATGCCAGTCTCCTCCGGGAAATGGGATGCATACTGGCGCAAGGATACTTTTATTCAAAGGCTGTGGATGCACGGTCATACGCGGAACTCGTCTTATCGGTGACGTCGGCCGCTCGTCTTCCGTCATAGACGAAGTTAAGCGACGAGCTGCAGGATCAATCGCTTACAAAGCGAGCGCACAATATCCGCTGCGCCTCAGAATGAACCAGACAGCTTCTTATCCGCACCGAACGCCTTCATTGCCTTCAATTTCACCACCCGGGTTGCAGCATTCCAACGGAGTGCCTGGCCAATGCCAAGCTCGGACAGGCACAGGTCAAATTACTGTGCCGAACCGGTTTTCCATTGAACTCAGCAATGGAGCCCCTGACTGGGGATTGAACCGAACCCCGATCACATCACCGGCGAAGATAACGCTTTACTGGGGAACTCCTGGCGACGTCCGAAGACCCTCAATAACGCGACCACTGACGACCGCGACCTGCCGATTCGGCCCGATCAAACTCGACCTCCCATCGCAATTGCCTCAAGCGGTGCCGGCCGTTTTCGAAGATTGTATTTCTACATAACATCCATTGTGTACTCATAGTATACAATTTTATTGACTCGCCAGCGCACCTGTGAGACCTTTCCCCCATCGGCAGGAACCGCTGGGCTCAGTTCCCTGCAAAATTTCAAGGAGGAGGTCGCGATGAAGGGCGGGAAGAACAGTCTTTACGACGATCTGAAGCGTCAAATTCTAACCATGGAACTCGACCCCGATCAGGATCTGGACGAAGTCAGTCTTAGCGAGCAATACGGGCTCTCCCGCACGCCCGTCCGGGAAATCTTCCGGCGCCTGGAAGGCGAAGGCTATATCGACATCCGGGCAAATCGCGGCGCGCGCGTCAGCCCAATGAACCATCAGACCCTCAGGCACTTCTTCCTGGTGGCGCCGATGATCTATGCCGCAATCGGCAGGCTTGCGGTTCAAAACTTCAAACCGAAGCAACTCATCGACCTGAAGGAAACACAGGATCGGTTTCGATCCGCAAGCAGCTCCGGCGATGCTCTCGCCATGGTGCTCGAGAACAATCGTTTCCACGAAATCATCGGAGAAATGTCGTTCAACGCCTATCTGCAACCGAGCCTGGGTCGCCTGCTGATCGACCATGCGCGGATCGGCCATACCTTCTTCCGACCAAAGAATGACGACATGCGCGAACGGCTTCAGCTCGCCGTGGAGCACCATGACGGCTTCATCGAGGCGATCGCGCAACACGATGAGGACACCGTCGTAGACCTGGTGTTCGAGCATTGGGAACTGTCGCGCGAGAACATGGAGATGTTTATCGCTCCGCAGGGAATGAAGGCGGACGCGCTTGTCGAAGTGCCCGTCACATTGATGGAGAAATCGTCTTGAATTTCGAAGGCATCTACACCCCGGCGATCACGCCGCATGGACCGGACGGCCAGATCGACAAAGCCGCGTTCGCCGCCGTCCTGGAATCGCTCATTGAGGCCAAGATCCATGGGATCATCATCGGCGGTTCCACCGGCGAATATTATGCCCAGTCCATGCAAGAGAGGTTCGACCTTGCCGCCTACGCCAAGCAGGTCGTCGCAAACCGCCTGCCGCTGATTGTAGGCACAGGCGCGACCCGTACGGAAGATTCCGTTGCCTATGCCACGGCGGCAAAGGAGATCGGCGCAGATGCAATCCTCGTAACCTCGCCGCCATATGCGCTGCCGACGGAGAAGGAAAACGCCATTCACGCATTGACGGTCGACCGCGCCGCCAACCTGCCGATCATGCTCTACAACTATCCTGCCCGCATGGGCGTGATGATGGGCGACGATTATTTCTCGCGCGTGGGCAGATCCAGGAACGTCAAGACCATCAAGGAAAGCTCCGGGGAGATGGCAAATGTCCATCTGCTGGCGAGGAAGTTTCCACATATCGCATTGTCGTGCGGTTGGGATGACCAGGCGCTCGAATTCTTCGCCTGGGGTGCAAAAAGCTGGGTCTGTGCCGGCTCCAACTTCTTGCCGCGCGAGCATGTCGCCCTCTACGAAGCCTGTGTAATCGAGAAGAATTTCGACAAGGGCCGCGCCATCATGAAGGCGATGCTTCCGCTGATGGATTTTCTCGAAACCGGAAAATTCGTGCAATCCATCAAACACGGCTGCGAGATCGCCGGCCTTAAGGCAGGCCCGGTTCGCGCGCCGCTGCGCGGAATGACCTCCGAAGAAAAGAGAACCCTCCAGACTGTCGTCGCCACCTTGAAGCGCACGGTCGCCCAGATCATGTCGGGAGCCAATCATGCATGAACCCTTGACCGCAGCTGAATACAAGGCGATTGTCGGCAGTATTCAATTCCCGACAAATGCCTTTATCGATGGCGCTTTCCGTCCATCCAATTCCGGCAAGACATTCAAGACGACCAATCCCGCAACGGGTGAGACGCTCGCCGAGATTGCCGCTTGCGATGCGAGTGATGTCGATCTCGCCGTCTCGAAAGCAAGGGACGCGTTCGAGGATGGCCGTTGGCGCCTTCAATCTCCCGGCGATCGCAAGGCCACGCTCATCAAATTCGCGAAACTGCTGGAAGACAACCGCCATGAACTCGCCGTCATGGAAAGCCTCGACAGCGGCAAGCCGGTCCGCGAGTGCCAGACCGTCGATGTCCCAGACACGATCCATACCATCCGCTGGCATGCCGAACTGATCGACAAGCTTTACGACAACACCGCCCCTGTCGGCGCCAACGCGCTCACCATGGTCGTGCGCGAGCCCATCGGCGTCGTCGGCTGCGTGCTTCCCTGGAATTTCCCGCTTCTGATGCTCGCCTGGAAGATCGGTCCCGCTCTGGCGTCGGGCTGCTCGGTCGTCGTCAAGCCTGCCCAGGAGACGACGCTGACGACGCTTCGTGTTGCCGAACTTGCGCATGAGGCTGGCATCCCAGCCGGGGTCTTCAATGTCATCCCAGGCGGCGGCAAGGACGTTGGAGAGCCGATCGGCCTGCACATGGACGTGGACATGGTGGCCTTTACGGGATCCACCCCGACCGGACGGCGCTTCCTGCGCTATGCGGCGGATTCCAACCTCAAGAAAGTCGTTCTCGAGTGCGGCGGCAAGAACCCCGCCGTGGTGCTTGAAGATGCCGAGGATCTGGATCTCGTCGCCGAGCAAGTGGTCAACGGTGCCTTCTGGAACATGGGCGAGAATTGCTCTGCGACCTCACGTCTGATCGTGCAATCGAGCGTCAAGGACGAGTTGCTCAAGCGCATCGGCGCCTATATGCGCGAGTGGAAGACGGGCGATCCGCTCGACCCGGAAAACCGCATCGGTGCCCTCGTCAGCAAGAACCATTTCGAGAAGGTTTCGTCGTTTCTTGATGACGTCAAGACCGAAGGGCTTTCGGTGGCTTATGGCGGAGAATCCCGCGGCGGCATCTACATCGAGCCGACGGTCGTCGACAAGGTCACGCCTTCGAGCCGACTGTTTCAGGAGGAGATTTTCGGGCCGATCCTGTCGGTAACGACATTCGAGACCCTTGCCGAGGCCATCACTCTTGCCAACGATACCAACTACGGCCTCACGGCGTCGATCTATACCGGAAGCCTCAAGAAGGCCATCCGGCTATCGCGAGAGATTCGGGCCGGCGTCGTTACCGTCAACTGCTTCGGCGAAGGCGACGCGACGACGCCGTTCGGCGGCTACAAGGAGTCCGGCTTCGGCGGACGTGACAAGTCGATCTTCGCACACGACAACTATTGCGAACTGAAGACAATCTGGATCGACGTCTCCGATCGCTCAGTGGATGAGACGATCCGATGACCACGAGGTCCGTCAAACGTTTGCCGGCGGAAAACGGCGTCTCGGGCTGGGAGGCGATCAGTCGACGTTCGTTCCCGGTCCGGAGCCTGGAAGGCAACGTGACCGCGGACTGGCTGGTCATTGGCGCGGGCTTTGCCGGGCTCTCGGCGGCTCGCCGTCTGCTGCAGCTTCGGCCCGACGATAAAATCGTGGTGCTTGACGCAAGCGAAGTCGCCAAAGGCACGTCGGGCCGCAATTCCGGCTTCATGATCGACGTCCCGCATAACCTGTCATCGAGTGAATATTCGAGTGGCGGCTTGGACGCCACTCGCATGGAGATGGCTCAGAACAGGGCTGCCATCGCTTTCGCGAGAGACGCCGCGGACGAATACGGCATGTCGTCAGAAACCGTCGACCCGGCGGGCAAGATCAATGCCGCGGCGACCGCGCGCGGAATGAAACTGAATATCAGCTTCGGTCAGTCCCTGAAGAGCGCCGGCGAAAAGCACGCCTATCTCGACGCGTCCGAAATGCGCAAGCTGACCGGTTCCGATTATTACCTTGGCGGCCTCTATACGCCGGGCGCGGTCCTGATCCAGCCGGCCGATTATGTTCGCGAACTTGCCGCAGGGCTGTCGCGCAAAATCGACATCTTCGAAGGATCGCCGGTGACCGCGCTGACGCGGGATAAAGGAATCTGGACGGCTATCTCCACTCGCGGCAAGGTCACCGCCCCAAACGTTATCCTGGGTGTCAACGGCCACATCGACGACTTCGGCCACTTCCGCGGCCGTCTGATGCATATCTTCGCCTACGCCTCGATGACGGCTCCATTCCCAGCCGAAGAGCTCGGCCGAAAAGTTTCAGGGCGGGATAGATGGGCACTGCTTCCCGCCGACGCCATGGGCGCGACGGTGCGAAAGATCACCTCCGGCGGACAGTCTCGTATCGTCATTCGAACGAAATACACCTACGAGACGACGATCATCGTTTCCGACCGGCGAATGGCCAAGATGGCCGAAGAGCATAGAAATTCGCTCGACGCACGCTTTCCCGGGCTGAAAGGCATTCCTTTTGAATACAGCTGGGCCGGGCGTTTATGCTTGAGCCGGAATCATGTGCCGGCATTCGGCGCGCTCGACGAAGGGCTTTACTCGGCATGCTGCGAGAATGGGCTCGGCACCGTCAAGAGCACATTGGCAGGCATTATGGCCGCTGAACTGGCAACCGGCACTGCCTCCCAGCAACTCGAACAATACATGGATCACGCCGCGCCGTCCCGGTTGCCACCGGAACCGTTCGCATGGCTCGGCATCAATTCAGTGATCCGTTTGCAGGAATTGCGCGCAGGCCGCGAGGGATGATCCGTCGCCGCGCAATGTGAAGACCGAGCCGATCGCAGGTCTTCAATAAAATGGGAACGAAAACTAGGAGTGAGAAAAATGAAGACTTTGTGGAAGGCGCTCTGCGCAGCCGCGATGGTCGGAATGACCGTATTTTCCGCGCATGCGGAAGAGAAGAGCATCACCGTGGGAACGATGTCATGGGAGGACCTGACACCGATCACTGGGATCACCAAAAAAGTGTTGGAGGATGCCGGCTACACCGTGAAGGTCGTACCATTCTCCGAATGGGGCATTGCCTATGCAGCGCTCGGCAAGGGCGACATCCAGATCCTCGCCTCTCAGACCGACTATGTGGCACAGGATTACTGGGATAAAAACAAGAAACGCCTCGAGAAGATTTCGCCGGTCTCGCACGGCCTGTTCCAAGGCGTTGCCGTACCGAAATACGTACCGATCGACTCCATGGACCAGTTGAACGCCAATGCCGACAAGTTCGGCGGCAAGATCGTCGGCATCGAGCCGGGTTCGGGCCTGATGCGCGATACTGCCAATGCCGTCAAGGGCTATGACCTGAAACTGCAGCTCGTCGAGGGCAGCACCGCAGCCATGACTGCGGCCCTGAAGTCGGCCGTCGACCGGAAGGAATGGATCGCCGTGACCATCTGGGAGCCATCCTGGATGATGCAGAAATACGACGTGAAATTCCTGAAGGACCCCAAGGGCATCTTCCCACCGCCGCAAAGCTATTACTGGGTCGGCAAGAAGGGATTCTCCGCCGATTATCCGCATGCGCGTGAAGTCATCGCCAGCGTCTATGTGCCGCTTGCCGACATCACCGCGATCAACAGCGCCGTGAATGACGGGAAAACGATGGATCAGGCAGTCGCCGCATGGATCGGCAGCCACGCCGATCTCATCAAGCGCTGGGAAAACATCAACACCAACTGACGCCTAACACGGGTCGCCATCAGGGCGGCCCGCATCCCTCAACGAAGACGAACAGGCCGGCAATGGACTGGCCCCGCGGGGAATACGATGAACACTGTCATGGATAACGCCAATGAAGTCCTGGTCGATTGCCAGAACGTTTGGAAGATATTCGGTGCGCGCGCGACCGCCGCTGTGAAGGCCGTTTCCGAACGCGGCCTCTCCAAGAAACAGGTGCTTCAGGAATTCAATTGTGTCGTCGGTGTCTCCGATGCCCATCTTCAGGTCCGCCGCGGCGAGATCTTCTGCATCATGGGGCTTTCCGGAAGCGGCAAATCCACCTTGGTCCGCCTGCTCAATCGCCTTATCGAACCGAGCCTTGGCAGGATCGCGATCAAGGGCCGGGAAATTGCCAAGTTGAATGCAGCCGAGCTGCGCGACATGCGCGCACGCAACATCGGCATGGTATTCCAGAGCGTGGCGTTGCTGCCAAATCGCACGGTCTTGGAAAATGCGGCCTTCGGGTTGGAAGTTCGCGGTGTGCCGAAAGAGCAGCGCAACACGACGGCTCGGGCTGCGCTCGACAAGGTCGGCCTTTCCGACTGGACAGCCCGGTATCCCTCGGAATTGTCGGGCGGCATGCAGCAACGTGTCGGCCTCGCCCGCGCCCTGGCGGCCGACCCCGAGATCATTCTCATGGATGAGCCGTTCAGCGCACTTGATCCACTCATCCGCCGCCAGTTGCAGGACGAGTTCCGGCAGTTGACGAAGTCGCTCGGAAAGTCCGCGGTCTTCATCACGCATGATCTCGAAGAAGCCATTCGTATCGGCGATCGTATCGCCATCATGAAGGACGGCGTCATTGTCCAGGTGGGAACCGCGGAAGAGATCGTAACGAAGCCCGCCGACGACTACGTCGCCGATTTCGTGGCTGGCATATCCAGGGTTCATCTCGTCAAGGCGCATTCGGTGATGCAATCGATCGCCGAATACAGGAACCTGCAACCGCAGCAGGACGTGAACGCACTGCCAACGACCAATCCGGAGGCGGATATCGGCGAACTCATCGACCTGACGATGAAGTCGGAGCGCGATGCCCTGGCAGTGGTCGACAATGGTTCCATCGTCGGCGTGGTCACGACACGCGGGCTGCTTCGGGGCGTCGCCGGATCCCCAGCGCAACAGAATATGACGGCCTGAGAGGACGAAAGCAAATGGACATCTCGGTCATTGCAGACGCATTCGATGCCTGGACCGACGACGCGCTAGGCTGGATCAGCGACAACGGCAACTGGATATTCGACCCATTACGGACCGTGCTGGAGGGAACGTACAATGGCGTTCTCTGGCTCCTTCAACTCCCGCCTTTCTACGTCATCGCGATCATCGGGGCACTGTTTGCATGGCGGCTGATCAACGTCGCATCCGGTCTTCTTGCCGGCTTGGCACTTTTCTTCTGCGCGGTCATGGGCCTTTGGAACGAAACCATCAGCACCCTTGCACTTGTGACCACCGCCACGCTCTTCGCCTTGATGATCGGAATCCCGATGGGGATTGTCGCAGGATTTCTGCAATGGTTCGACAGGTTCCTGGAGCCGATCCTCGATCTCATCCAGACGCTGCCTCCCTATATCTACCTTCTTCCCGCCATTGCGCTTCTTGGCTTTGGCCCTGCAACCGCATTGGTGGCGACGTTCATCGTCGCAATGCCCCCCGCCATTCGCCTGACTTCGCTCGGCATCCGCATGACACCGCCTGCCTTCATTGAATTGGGCCAGGCGAGCGGCCTGACACCATGGCAGATGTTCACGAAAATCAGGCTGCCATTTGCGATTCCAAGCGTCATGGCCGGCATTAACCAGAGCTTGATGATGGCATTCGGCATGGTGGTGATCGCCGGTATCGTTGGTTCCGGCGGCCTCGGCCAAACCATCTACAGCGCGGTACGCACGCTCGATATGGCGACATCGATCAACGCTGCGATCGCGATCGTCATCCTGACCATGGTGCTCGACCGATTGACGCAGAGCGCGGCCCGCCGCGCCAAGGTAGGTGCAAGATGAATCTCGATCTCCTTCGGTTCTCGCCCGGCATATATTTCGCTCCGGCCGTCGACTGGCTGAACACCAACTTCCATCCCCTTTTCGAGGCCATCACCAATGTGATCGAAGCCGTGCTCGGGGCCTTGGAATCCGCTCTGCTCTACCCGCCGCCCTGTGCGGTCATTGTCGCTGCCGTCCTGCTGGCCGCTCTCGCGATCAACATCAGGGTCTCGGTGGTTACGGCAATCGCCCTCGCCTTCTGCCTACTGGCAGGACTTTGGGCCGCGTCCATGCAGACACTCGCCTTGGTAACGGTGGCGGTCGCCATTTCGGTCACGATCGCATTTCCCTTCGGCATCCTTGCGTCACGCCACAAGGGCTTCGAGATCGCCATAAGGCCGCTGCTCGACATTATGCAAACGGTACCGCCGTGGGTCTATCTCATCCCGGCAGTCATGATCTTCAGTCTTGGCCGCGTGCCAGCGATCATCGCCACAATCGTCTATGGCGTGCCGCCGATGCTCCGCCTGACGACACTGGCATTCAATCAGGTGCCGAAGGATCTTCTGGAACTCGGTCAGGCCACTGGCGCACCACCGCGTTCGATCCTGTTCAAGATCGAGATACCGTCCGCCATGCCCACCCTGCTTGTCGGCCTCAACCAGTGCATCCTTCTTTCGCTGGCTATGGTCGTCCTTGCCGGGCTCGTCGGGGC
>NZ_JARWKZ010000070.1:0-25234 GCF_050577975.1 Rhizobium sp. BR 315
CCTTTTCGAGGATTGGACAGGCCTCTGCCTGTCCTTCGCGTCTTCATTCCTTCCGAAGACACGACCCGAAGCGCGGAGCGGGCAGCCGGGTGCAACTGCGGCCGAGCATCGCTGCCGCGAAGGACGAGCGGAGCTGACAGCCCTGCGAGGACCAGTGGCCGCCATTGCGAGCGGCGCGGTTGAGCGTCAGCGACGCCCGGCTACTCGATCTGCGAGTAGTCTTCCTCCATCTTTTCTTCCATTTCCATTCGCCTATCCCTTGCTCTCTCACCACAAAGCTTGGAGGATGCGGCGAACCAAAACGTGCTGATGGAGACCCGTACTAAACGTCACTTGGCGCTTTTCTTGGCAGAAGGTTGTTTGACGCGGATGCGCAGAGGTCTGCTGTCCGAATGGTCTATCTCGAACGCATTTGTCTTCTTCACGAGGTCGCTGAGCTTCCTGAATCCATATGTTCGGGGATCGAAGTCTGAAGAGAGGTTCGCAAGCTGCGTTCCGACTGCGCCGAGCGGCACCCAACCATCCTCACTCTCCATCTGCGCGATGACCTTTCTGATGATCGGCGCCGCTGCACTTGGCGGCTGGAGCGAAGGAGTTGCCTGAGTAGCATCGCCACCATTTGTAGGCGCTGAAGAGAGGAGGTTTTCAGTGTAGATAAACCTCCGGCACGCCTGGCGGAAGCTTTCGGGCGTTTTCTGCTCGCCAAAACCGAACACATCGATGCCTTGCTCACGGATCCGAGAGGCGAGGCGTGTAAAATCGCTGTCGGAGGAAACAAGGCAAAAGCCGTCGAAGCGCCCGCTGTGGAGGAGGTCCATGGCGTCGATCACAAGTGTGATATCAGAGGCATTTTTACCGGTCGTGTAGGCAAATTGCTGCTGCGGAATGATCGCGTGCCTGGCAAGGACGTCGATCCAGGCTTTCGAGCGAGCGTTTGCGAAGTCACCGTATATGCGTCGGACGCTCGCCTCGCCGATTTTGGCTATTTCCTCGAATAAGCCGTCAACGATCTTGGCCGACGCATTGTCAGCGTCAATTAGTACAGCAAGTCGCGGTGAACGTGTTTCAGGCATTCGATAGCTCCAATCTGTCCTAATGGACCGAAGACCACAAGATGGACAAGGGGCCCATGCCTCACAAGCCCGAAAGTGTCAGATGCTATCGGACCACGCGCAGTTTGCTGGCAAGGGGAGTCGCGTCAGGATCGTGCGCGGATAAATCGTCGGATGACCTGAACAAAAAAAATGGGCCAGCGAAAACCGCGGCCCATGAAGCGTGAAGGTCAATAAACCTCCAGAGGGGAACAGCTGCTGCGGCGGCACTGGGAGGAAATCCGCCATGTGCATCAGCTGTGTGCACTATGATTAATTTTTGATCGGAAGGAAAACATTTATTGTGCAATGCAGCTATGCGCGTGCTGCACCGCCACGGACGACCCATCGAGACGGGCTTGATCGTCAAGCGGCGTCAGACGTCCCCGCCGTTTCCCCGCGCGCCGCGGTCGCCAGGACCTCATCGACCTCCCGAACCTGTTGGCGCTTGTCGGAAAGGTCGTCMGCGAACGCGAACATGCCGCCGTCGCGCGAGCGATAGGAGACAAGACCGCCGCTCGGCCTCGTGCAAGCGATACCGATAGCGCTCCTGCGCCTCATCGACACCGTCGAGCGCATGCTCGAGCCGTGAAACCGCGCCGAGCGGCGTCATGGTGACGGCAAGATCGAGCTCCTGGGTTGCGCCGGTGCGCTGCAGCAGGGTTGTGTAGTGATAGCCGTCGATTGCGGTAACCGCCATACGTCGCGGCATCGGCGCTGCCGCGCGCAACCAGGTCGCGCACAGATGCGATCGGCGCGGGGAGGTGGCGCAGTTGGACCGGCAGCTTGGCGGCGACTTCGTCGTACACCTTGTCGGAGAGGTCGCAGTAACCGTGGAAGTAACGGATCGCCTCGTCGATGCGCAGCGCGAAGAACACGTATGTCACCGAGCCGGTGAGGAATTCCCGCATCGCGAACAGCGAGCCGCGGATCCAGAGCGGCGGCAGGATCTCGAACATGTAATCGTGCTCGGCCTCGGGGATTTCGAACCATTCGCCTGCATAGAGCGGAGTTGCGTCACGGTCCCGACGATCGGGTCGCTGGACGTGGCGGTCGAACGTGGGAAACATCTGCTGGCGGCTTGCGACGCCCTGAAACACTTGCGGAGGGAAGAGGCCATTTGCGGCTCCTTGCGCGGGCGGACCAAGCGCGGCTCAGTCCTCTCGACCCTGCCATCTTCTTCAGTCCTTCGTGATCCGTTTCCTGCCGCCGGCATCGCGACCTCCCGCATCCAGGGCTGGCTTTAGCCGGGAGAAGCCTCCCTTGACGCGGCCGGCTCGCCTGCGGCACGCCTCTTCCTCTTTCGCTTCTTCCTCCWATTTCTGTTTCTCGCTGCCCCGCTTCGGGCGTAGCTTCTGAACTTCGTTCCAGTCTTCTTGTGACGGGCGAAGTCGCATCCAGTCGCATCCCGCCTCCTCGGCAAGTGCGCGTAGTCGCTCGGCAAACATCTCGCCTTGTGGGTTGGCGTCGGTGGCAGCGACAAGCTGGACGTTGGGGCCCGACGCAAGCCTGCGGAGTGCMGCGGCCGTGGTCGGCGACCAGCCGCCGCCGGTGCTGAGGTAGAGTGTGCCGTCTCGCAGGCCCTCGATTGCCGCAAGGCTCATCGCGTCGATCGCAGCTTCCGTGACGGCCAGTCGCACCGCTGCACGCGACCCCAGACGAAAGAGAACCTTCGTTCCTCCCGAGGCGAACCCGCGGTATTGCGGACCGCGCGCCTCCCAGCCTGTGACACCGCCTGCCTCGTTCGTATGGGCGGCCCACATGGTGCCTTGCGGACCTTCGCGAAGAAGGTTGCGTTTGATCGCCGAGCATAAAAGAACCGTCGGCAGGCAACGCACGTCCTGCAGGTACCGCCAWGTTGATGAACCCCGCCAGGGGCGGCGGCGCGCCTGCCAGCGATCGCCAAGCGGAAGGTCGGATTGGCCGTCCGGAATGCCAGGCTGCCACTCAGCCTTGGAAATATGGAAGCCTATGAGGTCCGCGACCTTTGCGACGCATGCCGAAAAGCCAACACKGTCAAGGTGCTCGACCAATCCAAAGATATCGCCTTTCGCATCGCTGAGCGGATCGAACCATCCACGCCCTCCATGCGTCACGATGATGATCTCACTGCCGCGGCGGTACTTGACCGCCCGCCGGGTGCTTTCCTTGACGTCAATGGCAAACCCGTTCTTATCCAGCACGGCGGCGCAGCTTACCTTGTCGCGAAGCGATTCTATTTCTCTTCTCTCCATTTTCCTTCCGATCGCGAAAGCGATCGCCTCCTGCTCGTCAGTTCTATTCATCGGCCACTTCAGCGGCCGCGAAGAGCAAAGGACGCAAGGGCGCGGCTGGCAATTTGGTGAATCGTGCAAGGTCGACCGCGGCGAAGCCTCCCTTGCGGCCTGCCGCTCGCTAGCGGCACGCCGCAGGCCATGCCGCCGGCTCAATGCCAAGGCGTGTATTCATGGACGATCTCAAGATCGTTCATCGGCGTCGATTGCGTCGGACGGCAGGACGCCGTTATCCGCCGTCGACGGAGAAGAGGGTGACCGGGACCATCAGGTTGCGGGAGAGCTGGAAAGCGTGGGACTGGGCGAGTGAGAGATTCGTGCGACATGTGAGTGGTTCCTTCGGAGCGGCCCAATTCCCGCTCGATCACTCCACAAAAGGCCCGCCCGGGGAGGGCGCGATCACCGCTGCGCGACGCGGAAGCGGCCGCAGCATGGCTAGCGGACCGCTCGCGGGTGGAAGATCCGGAACCGGGCCAGGACTCCATCAACAGAGAGCGGGATTGGACTGGTTAGGGAGGTGCCTCACGCAACGACGCTCGACTGCATCGACCAGGTCACGATCTGCGGCCTGCGGTCTCGAAATGCCGGGCGGATTTCATCGGCCGCCTGCCTGCGCGATGCCATCGTATCGACCGGCTTATGGCATATTTGAACTCGGTGATTCCCCTGATGAGAGAGGATTGAGATAGCCAACGATATCAGCATCGGAATGTCTTTGTTCTTAGCTTAGAGGATGGCCGGGAACAGAGGTTGCCGACTTCTATGAGGCCGCTTTTGGTGCCCAACAGATCGACTTTTGCAATCTGGATGGCGCTTTGGCGGGCTTTGCAATGCGCTTTGGCGCAATGCCCGTTGCAGTCGCTGGATCCAATCCCCGGCGCGAGCAACACCCTTCTTACGGCGGCCCTTTTTCCCGAAAGCGCTGGGCAGTCAGCGCCATTTTCACGATCAACGTGATGACATTGAGCAAACCGCCGGCGCGGTGTGACTGCCGGAGCGATTGTCCGCGATGAGATAGAGACGGACATTTCTTGGCCGCCGCGAGGCCTCGATCTTCGATCGTTCGGCCCGCTCTGGGCGCTGGTCGAACGAAGGGCAGCGCGCGTCTGGAAAGCCGCCCAAGCGCTTTCCACATCGGTCGCGTTCGTCATCAGCCCAGCGATCAAAACTTTTCGATCAATGTTTATGAGATGGCCGAGGTCATCTCGTCTTTCGGTAGGTCCAAAGTTGTGCCGGCGGAATGTTGCGCATCATGAAAGCCAGATGACGGACCTCGTATCCGGCGGGAAGCGCGACGACTGGAGAGAGCAATCCATAGGTGATTTGGACGACGGGCCGCCCTGTCGGAATCCGTTCGAGAAGATCGAGGATCAGCGACAATCGCTTTGAAGGCGGCAAATGAAGGAGGGGCACAGCGGAGATGACGCAGTCGAACTTTGCACCTCGCTGAGCGCCCAGAACGAGATCCAGCGCAAAGGCGTCTCCACATCGAACGTCGACCTCGGGAAACTCCTGCTGAAGATGCCGACAGAACTCGGGCGAATACTCGATGGACAAGAGCTCCTTGGGCCCAACGCCGCGCGCCAGGATCTGTTTTGTGATTACGCCGGTTGCCGGACCCAGTTCAAGGACAGGAAGGCTGGAGAAAGGATCGATAACGCTTGCCATCTTCTTTGCCGTCGCAACGGAAGTGGGCGTTATGGCGCCTACCGCTGTGCGGTCGCGCTTCCAGCCCTTCAGGAACGCGATCTCATCCTTGAACTTCAACCCCAGCCGCTGCCGCACGCCCATTTTGCCTCCGCTTTGACACCCGATCAGAATCATGGGAGCGACAAACACCGTCAAAATGCGACAAATGCAAGCCCGGCGGCGGCATTTTCAGCTCAACATCGCCTTTTGCTCATAAAAGAAACCCGCGGCGAGCACCATTCACTACCAAGCCACGCCCTTTGGGCGCCTTGGTTCTCCGGTTCAGACCGGCATACTTCGAAAGAAATGCCAGCTTTACCATATTCTCGGGAGTTCCATCACAGTTAAAGCACACTCACAATGATCGCTGAGGGCTCCCCGATCAGGCTGTCAACGAACCAATCAATTCGTCACGTCTCCAAAAGCGAGCGACATACGATTTTGTCGGAATACGTCGACGCGGCGCACGGGCGAGGAGCCATGCCCCGACATTTTGATGATATGCCGTTTTTGGTGGCATGAAATTTGTACGAAATCAGTCGTGGAGGAATGCACCACGACATTCGATCCGAGGTTGGGCATCTTCTATGTTTAGCAGCGCGGCAACAATTGCAATCGAATCTGTGGCTTTCGGCAGGGGCAGTGAACCGCATGCGGCACGAAAAGCCTCCTCTGACAATCTGGTCGCAAATTTAAGGGCGCGACCAAAGCTATTCCCGCAAAGGGGTATGAGGGTATGAGCGCAAAGATTTTTCCGGATTGGAAGAAAACCAGGTTTTGTAGCCTGGTTAAACGAATTGTCACCGCAAGTTTCAGCCTGCTGCTGCTGACCGGGGTGGCACAAACCCAAGCGCTGCCAAAACTGAAGATCGATCGCAACGCGATCTCGGTGTCGGGCCTATCATCGGGAGCGTTCATGGCCTCGCAGTTGCAGGTCGCGTATTCATCAAGTTTCATGGGAGCCGGCATTGTCGCTGGTGGACCTTATTTTTGCGCTATGGGCAATCTCACCTATACGGGAATCTGCATGGGCCAAGTGCCGCGCGTTCCTCCAAATCCTGCGATGTTGTTCGCTGCGGCGGAAACGTCTTCGCGGATCGGCGCCATCGACCCGCTTTCCAACCTTGGATCAAAGAAGATTTACATTTTCAGCGGTACGGCCGATACGATCGTCAAGCAAAGTGCCGTCGATGCTAGCGTCCAGTTTTTCAAATTGGCCCGAGTTCCCGATTCAAACCTCGCCTATGTCAGCAATTACCCTGCCGGTCACTCGTTTGTTTCGAAGGTCTTCGGGAATTTGTGCCCGACCAACGCAACGCCGTACATCAACGAATGTGTGAACGATCCCCCAAATACTGCCAACGACAACAATTACGACCAGGCTGGCGCGATTTTGCAGTTCATCTATGGCAAGCTTAACCAGCCGGCCGCCAAACCAACTGGGAAGTTGAGGGCGTTCGACCAGAAACTCTACGGGGCCGCCAACCCGGTGTCGAGCATGGCGGATGTGGGGCATGTCTTTATCCCCGACAGCTGCGGCAAGCCTAGGGCCAACTGCAAACTGCATGTTTCCATCCATGGCTGCCGCCAATCGCAGCAATCGATTGGGGACGATTGGTATACCAAGCTCTATCTGAATAACTGGGCGGATACCAACGGTATCATAGTGCTGTATCCGCAAGTCAATAAGTCACTCCGGAGGCCGTATAATCCCCGGGGTTGTTGGGACTGGTGGGGCTTTACAGGCAGCAACTATGCGATCAAGGGTGCTGTCCAAATGGACGCCATTATGAAGATGATCGCTGCTCTGGGCGCCCTCTGACGGCGAAGCGCCAAGACACCTGCAGTTATCGCCGTGGCGACATCCGTTCTCCTTGGGTGGACCGAGTGTTACCACACGCGGGCATCATAACCGCGTTGCGCCTTGGGGCCGAGCTTAACCTTGACCATATTGGCGAGATTCGACGCCCTACGGCATCTTCTCCCGAGCGTTCGAAAGGAATTTCACTTCAGATTACCATCGTTCGAGAGATCGAACGTGACGACCTTCTGCGCATGGACAAAGAGGTTCTTATGAGTTTCTACGCGCGGCATCGGAATGAAAATGACGCGCGAACTGTAATCCATTTGGCATCGCGCCAACCTATCTCGGTTTTGATTTTTGCGGTTTTAACACGATGGTGAGATTCCAAAGCTCTCGAACGTCTAGATTTCTAACCGTATGAACTTATAGTGATTGTTTGAGTCACTCCCGCTCGAAAAGTCTTGCGCGCCCTCTTGACCCTACCTCGCTAGCTACCCATTTCATCTGTCGTCGACGCCAAAAAGAGTCGACTACGTCAGGGGCGCCGAGCTTCTTGGCGTTCCTCGTATCTATGTTGCTCCGTGGAGGATGTAGCTATGAGAACAAACCTCGATCTTACCCCTTTCTATAGGTCCAGCATCGGCTTCGACCGCATATTCGATCTTCTCGAAAATGCCAGCGTTAACGCCGACAAGTGGCCGCCTTTCAACATCCTAAAACTCGGCGAAGACACGTATCGCATCGCGATCGCGGTGGCAGGTTTTGCCGAAAGCGAACTGACGATCACCCACGAGGCAAAAATGCTCGTGGTGAACGGCGCGAAGTCCGAGGACGACGAAGCACTGTATCTGCATCAAGGCCTTCCCGTAAGGTCGTTTGTGCGCAGATTTGAGCTGGCTGATCACGTGATCGTCGAAGGAGCAAAGCTCGAAAACGGGCTACTCCTCATCAATCTCAAGAAGGAAACACCTGTGGAGATGAAGTCGCGTCGGATTGCCATCCAAGCCGAGACTGCCAAAGCCGCTTCAAAGCAGATTGAGGGCGCCAAAGCCTAGCGTGATGCGCACCTGCTTACTCCTCGGCTGTTCCCGAACCGCCAAGGACGTCATCGCACGACAGGAGAAAAAAACCGAAGAAAGGATGATAGTCATGAGTGTACGTGACCTGATCCCATGGAGCCGTGGCAACAGCCAGGTTCCGAACGTCTATCGTGGCGACGACATAGACCCGTTCCTGTCGCTTCACCGCAATGTCAACCGTCTGTTCGACGAAGTCTTCCGCAGTTTCGGTCCGCCATCGTTGTTTGGTGGCACATCGCCGATTGGCGCCGAGTGGCCGCACGTAGAGATCAAGGAGAATGACGACGAAATCCGAGTGATAGCGGAAATTCCGGGCATCGATCCAGAGGATATCGAGTTGCTGCTGAAAGACGGCGTGCTTACGCTTCGTGGTGAAAACAAGTCCGATACCGAGGACAAGGATCGCGGGTTCAGCGAGCGTTATTACGGACGCTTCGAACGGCGACTGGCTTTGGGTCGCCAGCTTGATGAGAGTAAGGTCGCCGCAACGTTCAAGAACGGCCTTCTTACGGTGACGCTGCCGAAGACCGAGAAGGAGCGAGCCAACGTCAAGCGGATCGCCATCGACAACACCGAATAATACCGACAGCTGCAAGCTCGCCGGGTACAAACGCACCCGACGAGCTTCGGCAACGGCGACGCTGTCTTACGGTCGCGATCGAAAATACCATCCCGGGCGCTGCGCTTTTGGTCGCAGCGCCAATGGGCACTTAGTGGGTAAGCAGAGGTGGAGGCGGGAAGTCCAATACATTGCTCGTATAGCTTTCGACCAGCGCACTGAACGGAGTGCCGTCCTGAAGCTTCAGCACTGCATGATGTTCGAGAAGAAAGGGCGGTAGTATAAGAGATCCCGTTGCGGGTGTCGGTAGTTCCTTTTCCACGTCCCATCCTTCTGGAAGAGGGGACCACAGCAAATTGGAAGATAGATTTGTGCGGGTGAATTTAAGAGATTGGACGGCTCTGCCAAAGGCAACGTCGCTCGTATTCAACGCTTTATTCATGTCCATTGTCAGCCTTGCCGGAACATACCAATTGTCAGCCTCAGAAAGGACGCGATTGCCGCAAACGAGGCGGACATGTCGGTAGGCGATGGGCTCGTCGGGGCCGACCGCCAGAAGTTCTCGGATGCGGCTATTGACGGGCTTGTCTCTCCCGCGTACCCGCTGTGCAACGATCTTAGAACCTTGCGGTGCGAGATTGTGTCCGGCACACCACCGGTCGAGCGTCAAAGTGGCACTAGCATTACTCAGGAGAGTTGCATTCAAGGTCTGGAGAATCGCAAGCGCCTCAATCCGTGCCGTTGGCGTGTTTGGCCATTGCACCGTGGTGAACGATTCCTGCGCCGATATGCTATGCGCGGCCAGCATGATCGCAGCAGCAGGTGCAAATGCGATAACCCGTATAAACTTCCAACAGTAAATTGACACGAAAAGTCATCCTTTGTGCGAGTTTGATGAGCGGTCGAGACGATATTTATTGCCAGGGAGGCTTTCCCACAAGAACGCTCGAAGGTGACTTCTAAAAGGCTGTGTGAGCGGACCTACCGTCCCGCTTTCAAGGTTTCCGTAGATACCTGGCACCAATGATGGCTGCTGAGCGCATCATGACGGACGTTACCTCTGCCTTGGGAAACCGGCCGGTTTATGTCCGAGGCGGCACCCGTCGTCCCAGCGTGAAAACCGATGCGGCGATAATCCATGACGTAAATGGGTGCGATCCAAAGAATCGATTTTTCCAATAAGTCGAGTGCCGTTAGAACGCGCTGAATTTGGCTTAGCGCGACAGCACGACGGTTTTGCCACGGAGTTCTGACGGAATGATAGCCGTCATGGCGATCAAGGAGTGAAGCAGCTTCGCTCACTCCAGACTGACGGACTAGGTGAGTGCGTTGTGGCCGATATGCGAAAACGCGGAGAATGTATGTGCGGGATTGTGGGTATTGTCGGCCATCATCCGGTTTCGGACCGGTTGATAGACGCATTGAAACGGCTTGAATATCGTGGCTACGATTCGGCAGGCGTCGCGACGATCGACGGTGGAGCGCTCCATCGCCGGCGCTGTGAGGGCAAGCTCCTCAACCTTGAAGCAAAGCTGAAAGAACTGCCCCTGGCGGGCACAATCGGCATTGGCCATACGCGCTGGGCAACCCATGGCGCGCCGACGGAACGCAATGCCCACCCACATTTTAGCGACGGCATCGCAGTCGTCCACAATGGGATAATCGAGAATTTCGCCGAATTGAAGGATGAGCTKACCGCGGCCGGCACCGAGTTCCAAACCGACACCGACACGGAGGTCATCGCGCATCTCGTGGCAAGACTTCGCCGGGACGGCATGGCCCGGCGCGAAGCTATGCATGCGATGCTGAAGCGCGTCCGAGGCGCTTACTCGCTGGCTCTGCTCTTCGAGGAGGACCCTTCGACCATCATGGCTGCCCGGAATGGCCCGCCGCTCGCGATCGGTCACGGAAGCGGCGAGATGTTTCTCGGATCGGACGCGATTGCGCTGGCGCCCTTCACTAACGAGATCACCTACCTGATCGACGGCGATTGGGCGGTCATCGACAAGACTGGCGTCCGTATCTTCGATATCGACGGAAAGGTCACCACCCGACCGCGGCAGATCTCGGTGGTGACGGCCCATATGATCGACAAGGGCAACTATCGCCATTTCATGGAGAAGGAGATTTACGACCAGCCGGAGGCCATCTCCGATACCCTTGGCCATTACATCAACTTCAGCGACAATCAGGTGGTCGCGGCTTGGCGCGACACCGTCTTCACCAACGTGCAAAGCTTGGCGATCTCCGCCTGCGGCACTGCGTACTTGGCCGGACTAATCGGCAAATACTGGTTCGAGCACTACGCACGTCTGCCGGTCGAAATTGATGTCGCCTCCGAATTTCGGTACCGCGAAATCCCGTTCTCGCCACAGGTGGCAGCTCTCTTCATCTCACAGTCGGGCGAGACGGCCGATACACTTGCTTGCCTACGCTATTGCAAGGAGCACGGCTTGAAGACCGGTGCAGTCGTCAACACGCCCGAATCGACGATAGCACGAGAGTCCGACACTGTGTTCCCGATCCTCGCCGGACCGGAGATCGGCGTTGCGTCTACGAAGGCCTTTACATGCCAACTCGCCGTATTGGCTGCGCTCGCGGTTGCTGCCGGCAGGGCGCGTGGCACCCTTACGGAGAAGGAGGAACAGACACTGGTCGCCCGGCTTGCCGAGATGCCGCGCGTCATTGGGCAGGTGCTCAACAGCATCCAACCCAGGATCGAACTTCTGTCGCGTGAATTGGCAAAGTGCCGCGCCGTGCTCTATCTTGGCCGCGGAACCAGCTTCCCTTTGGCCATGGAAGGCGCCCTGAAACTAAAGGAGATTTCCTATATTCACGCGCAAGGGTATGCTGCCGGCGAACTGAAACACGGTCCAATTGCTCTCATCGATGAGAACATGCCGGTTATCGTGATCGCACCACACGACCGCTTTTTCGATAAGACCGCTTCCAACATGCAGGAGGTTGCGGCCCGCGGCGGACGGATCATCTTGATCACGGATGAGAAGGGCGCTCGCGCCTTGAAGCTCGACACGATGCAAACAATCGTTCTTCCAAATGTGGACGAGATCATTGCGCCGATGATCTTCTCGCTGCCGGTCCAACTACTCGCCTATCATACGGCCGTGTTTGCGGGCACGGACGTCGATCAGCCGCGCAATCTGGCGAAATCAGTCACCGTCGAATAGGTCATCGTTTCCGTAAGGGACGAATGACAGAGTTTAGATGACTTATAACTGCTGAGCATTTGGAGATCGACATGCCGCAAACGAAGATATTTGGCTTCTCGGGGAACATAACACGACCGTCCACGACGCGCACATTCGTCGACCATATCGTCGGGCAATTGGCAATCAAAACGCGAGCGGTGGCGCAGTCCTTCGATGTCGATGACCTTGGACCTTCACTATTGGCGGCCAAACGGCTAGACGACCTCAGCGCTCAAGCACGCGGGGTCGTAGACCAAATGCTGGAGGCAGACGTCCTGGTTGTAGGCTCACCCACCTACAAGGGCAGTTACACCGGCCTATTCAAGCACTATTTCGATTTGCTCGATCCAACATCGCTGAGGGGCAAGCCTATCATCATCGCTGCGACGGGCGGAGGCGAGCGTCATTCGCTTGTCGTCGAGCATCAGTTGCGCCCTCTGTTCGGGTTCTTTGAAGCGCTTGCGATGCCGACCGCAATCTATGCCACCCGTAATGACTTCGCCCACGGGGAGGTGATTTCCGAGGCCATCCGCATGCGTGTAGGCCGGGCTGTCGAGGAAGCAGCATACGCAATAGGATGACCAGACGCAGCAAACGTCGGCGCAACAGGCTCTATTGTCCCACGCGAACCTTAAGAGGCGATTTAGCGGTATTCACCGCCTCGAAGACAACGTTGACTCTGTGTTTCCCTGGTCCAATCGGATGCCAGTGTCCTCAAAACGCTAGCCTCTCCCCGGCCGTAGGTGGTCTTGTTATAGTTGGCGAGTGCGCCCAATCCTGGCTCAATCCAGCAGCTGATTGGCGATCTCTGACGGAGTCGCCGACAAAAAACTGCTGCTTTGGACGGCGGAATAGCCCGACATCACTGGTGTCGCCAAGATGTTTTGAACAGTTGAGTTTTGTCACCTTCGAGACCGTCAGGCATTTCAACTTTGCACCACAACAGCCGACATTTTTGACGCCACGGTTGAGCGCGGACACCCGTGAACTGCGAGGAATTGCCATTTGAGAAAACCGTGTCTTCTACTCGCTGCCGTTCTTGTCTGTGCAGCACTCCAGTTTCCCTGCGCCAATAGCATGGCTGAACAGGCGGCCGCACCCGCTCTGACGGTTTCTCTGACGGCGCCGGCAATACGGGACTGGCCGGAGACCGTTCCCGCGAGCGGCTGGTTGAAGCCCTGGCAGGAAGCAATCATCGCGTCCGAAACGAGTGGCCTGCGCATCACCGACGTCCTGGCGGATGTCGGGTCCGTGGTCACGAAGGGGCAGACGCTGGCCCGGCTTTCGCAGGAGAGCGTGCTGGCGGACCTTCGCAAGCAGGAGGCGGCTGTCGTGACTGCCAAGGCAAATCTGACAAAGGCCAAGGCGAATGCGGATCGTGCACGCCAGCTCAGCACTTCGGGGGCCCTCGCCGACGAGAAAATCACTGGATATCTGGCCGACGAGCAGACGGCGACGGCAAGCCTGACATCCGAGGAAGCCGCGCTCGACAGTGAAAAGATCAAGCTTGCGCAGACGACTATCACCGCCGCCGACGATGGCCTCATAACCTCGCGTTCGGCCGATCTCGGCGCCGTCGTCTCCACCGGCACCGAGCTGTTCCGCATGGTGCGCCAGCAGCGTGTCGAATGGCAGGCCGAAGTATCGGCGCGTTATCTGCCGCGCATTTCGGAAGGCTTGAGCGTTAGGATCAACGGGCCGGAAGGTCACGTCATTGCCGGCAAGGTGCGGCTTGTCGGACCCTCGGTCAGCACCGACACCAGCCGGGCGATCGTCTATGTCGCGCTTCCCGCCGACATTCGTCCGCGGACCGGCCTCTACGTCACGGGCAGCATCGAGTTGCAGACCACACCGGCGCTCACCGTCCCCGAGACCGCAATCGTGTTCCGGGATGGCATCAGCTACGTCTTCACCGCCGGCGAGGACAAGCGGGTGCGACGGGTCCGCGTCGAAACCGGCCGCCGCAACAATGGTGAAGTCGAGATCGTCTTCGGCATCGATCGGTCGTCGAAGGTCGTGACGTCAGGCGGTGCCTTTCTGTCGGACAATGACCTCGTGAAGATTGCGGAGAAGAACTGATGAATTTCTCCGCCTTCTCGATCCGCAATCCCATACCAGCGATATTGCTGTTTGTGATGTTTGGATTTGGTGGGCTTTGGGCATTCAAACAGCTGGCGGTTCAGTACTTTCCGGATATGGACCTGCCGACCATCAGTGTCACCGCCACGCTCGACGGCGCTGCGCCGACGCAGCTCGAGACGGAGGTTGCCCGCACCATCGAGGATAGCCTCACCTCCTTGAGCCATCTCGATCATATTCTCACGACGATCACCGACGGCACCGTCTCGACCAAGGTATCCTTCAAGCTGGAGAAAGACAGCGAAACGGCCCTCAATGAGGTCCGCAATGCCGTCGATAGCGTCAAGGCCGATCTGCCGGCACAGATGGCGACGCCGATCATTACGAAGGCCACCGTCCAAAGCTCCGCACTTGTCACCTATGCCGTCCGCTCGACCGCTCTCAACGAGACCGAACTCTCCTGGTTTGTCGATAACGATCTGACCAAGGCACTGCTATCGGTCCCGGGCGTCGGCCAGGTCAACCGCATCGGCGGGATCGATCGCGAGGTCCATGTCGATCTCGATCCTTCGACGATGGCGTCGTTCGGCGTCACCGCCGCGACCGTATCAGCGCAGTTGAAGGCCGTGCAAGCCGACAAGTCTGGCGGCCTTGGCGAAGTCGGCGGCACGCGTCAGACATTGCGCACGCTCGGCGCCGTAGAGTCGGTCGAGGCCCTGAGGGAGCTCACTATACCGCTCGCTAACGGGCAGCAGGCCCGACTCGACGACATCGCCTCGGTCAAGGACAGCTTCGCGGAGCGCACCTCGATGGCCTATCTCGACGGCAAGCCGGTGATCGCCGTCGAAATCAAGCGTTCGAACGGGTTTTCCGACAGCAGCGTTTCGGCTGACGTTAACACGGCAATGAAAAATTTCGCAGCGTCGCATCCCAATGTGCAGATCCATGCAGTCTACAGCCTGATCGGGTCAATTCTCGGCAATTATGACGGCGCGATGCACATACTGTATGAGGGTGCGATCCTGGCGATCGTGGTTGTCTGGCTCTTCCTTCGGGACTGGCGCGCGACGATCCTGTCGGCTGTGGCACTGCCCTTGTCGGTCATACCGACCTTCCTGGTCATGTACCTGGCGGGCTTCAGTCTGAACGTCGTCACCTTGCTGGCGCTGTCGCTTGTGGTAGGTATTCTCGTCGACGACGCCATCGTCGAGATTGAAAACATTGCCCGCCACCTGCAGATGGGCAAGCGGCCGATCGATGCCGCGATGGAGGCGGCCAACGAGATCGGGCTGGCCGTCATCGCCACCACCTTCACGCTGGTCGCCGTCTTCCTGCCGACGGCATTCATGAGCGGCATACCGGGCCTCCTGTTCCGTCAGTTCGGCATCACCGCCGCTGTTGCCGTCGTTGCCTCGCTTGTCGTTGCGCGTCTGCTTACCCCCATGATGGCAGCCTATTTCATGAAGGCTCATCCGTCGGAGCAGAAGGATGGCCGAATCATGCGCGCCTATATGGCGCTCGCGAAGGCTGCCCTCGATCACCGGAAGACAACAGTGGCCGTGACTGCCGTCGTCGTTGCGGTTTCGCTTTCCGTTATCCCCCTCTTAAGAACGGGATACCTGCCAGCCGCTGACGACTCGCGGACGCAGATCACGCTCACCCTGCAGCCCGGCGCCACTGTCGAGCAAACCGACGCCGCAACCAGGAAGGCCGCAGATATTCTCAGTGAGATTCCCGACGTGACACATGTGTTTGCGGCTATCGGCTCGGGATCCTCGGGCGGTGGTGCGACGGTCGCCAGGAGCAGTGTCGGGTCTGCCGCGATCGTCGCCACGCTGACGCCGATTGATGAGCGCGACCGCAAGCAGTCGGAGATCGAAAACGATATCCGGCAGGCGCTCTCCGTCCTCCCCGGAGTGCGTGTGGCGGTCGGTATCGGCAACGGTACCAAGCTCGAGTTCACTCTGGCCAGCGACGATGCCAGTGCGCTCGATAGCGCAAGCACGGCGCTCGAGGAGCAGTTGCGCACGCTGCATGGCATCGGTGCGGTGACATCAACGGCCGCAAGGCAGGCGCCGGAAATTCAGATCACGCCCGACTTTGCGCGCGCCGCAGCGCTCGGGGTAACGTCGAATGCGATCGCCAGCGCCGTGCGCGTGGCGACAAATGGGGAATATTCCTCCGACCTGCCGAAGCTCAACCTGCCGCAACGCCAGATCCCGATCGTCGTCCGCTTCTCGCCGGAAACGCGCACCAGTCTGGATGATATCAAGACCATGCGGGTGGCCGGCACCAATGGCAATGTCGATCTCGGATCGATTGCCGATGTCCGCATCGGCGGCAGCCCTTCGGAGATCGACCGTATCGACCGCATGCGCAATGTCACCGTTTCCGTCGAACTCAACGGCCGCATTCTGGGCGATGTCAACCGCGAGGCGAAGGCGCTGCCGGCTCTCCAGCATCTGCCGCCAGGCGTTACGCTGGTGGAACAGGGCGAGTTGCAGCGCAGCTCCGAGCTGTTCCAGAGCTTCGCGCTTGCGATGGCGATCGGTGTGTTCTGCATCTATGCGGTGCTCGTCCTGCTGTTCCACGATTTCCTGCAGCCGCTCACGCTTCTGATGGCCCTGCCGCTCTCGCTCGGCGGCGCGCTGGTGCCGCTGGTGGTGACGGGCACCAGTTTCTCGATGCCTGCCGTCATCGGCCTTCTCATGCTGATGGGCGTTGTGACGAAGAACTCCATCCTTCTCATCGAATATGCGATCATGTCACGTCGCCGAGGCATGTCCCGGTTCGATGCGCTCGTCGATGCCTGCCACAAGCGGGCGCGGCCGATCGTCATGACCACCATAGCCATGGCCTCGGGCATGCTGCCGGCCGCGCTCAGCCTGTCGGGTGGGGATTCCAGCTTCCGGCAGCCGATGGCCATTGTGGTGATCGGAGGCGTGATGATATCAWCGCTGCTCAGCCTCATCATTATCCCGGTCATCTTCACCTTCGTCGACGACCTGCAAAATTTGCTCAAATCGTTCAATCGCCGAGCGCTTCGACGCCATGCGACCTGCGGGCGAGAGACGGAGTTCAGTAATTTGCCAGGCGATCTCGGCGGCGATACAGGGAAATCCCTAGAGATGACTCCATCTCAGCATAAAGTCATCGAACCCACACCTTGATCGGGACTGGAGGCGTTTTTGGCAAACGCTTCTCGTTGTCGATCAAATCACGCGAATTCCAACCCTCGGCCTGTCATTGATATTGCCTCCTGCGGTCAAGTGCGAAGCTCGGCGCCTTCTTTGTTGCGGCAGTCGCGCGTGTGGATACTATGCGCGGCAGCAGATAATGCATTTTAATTTTAGCCTTTCAGTTGAGGCGGAAGAGGACATCATTGCGATCGCCGAACAAGGTGTAAGCATGTTCGGATCCACACAGGCGAGGCGATATCATGATGACTTGTTCGCTGTGCTTGACCTCATTGCCGCCAACCCGCGAATGGCACGTGAGCTGGAAGAGATTTCGCCACCGTTAGAATTCATCCGTTCGAGGCCCATCCTATTGTCTACAAGATCGAGGAAAACGGAGCAATTTTCGTGATCCGAATACGCCATAGACATGAAGACTGGACCGGCGATCCTGTCTTGGACTCACTGAGTAGACCAACATGCATCATTGTGTGAGAGGCGTTACGGTCGGGCTGTGACGCATGTCAGATCAGCTACATCGCCGTTATCCTGTGCTTTTTCTCCTGATTTTTTGGAGGAGATGGCCTAACCGATTTGCCGGACAGCAGTCTGGAGAGTTCGTTCTAAGATAACGTCGGGGACTGAGTGACGCAGCAGTTCGATTTGTTTGTTTCAAGTGAGACACCTTCCGCGAAGGCAGCTGCTTCATTGCCTGCCAAGCGCCAACGGTCAGCTGCTTTAAGTGAGGACGATATGGTGCAGCAACTCCAGGCGACCGGCCGATATCGCATCCTCAAAAAACTCGAACCGCGTGCCATCGCAACGGAGGCGCGGCCCGGATTCCCGTTGAAGTGAGGTGGCTCCTGATCGAGGCTCGCCCGGGCAAAGGAACCTTCGTTCGCGAGGGGCCCGCAAGTCCCGCCGAGGTTGTCGACCTATCTTGGCAATCTGTCGCGCTTGGAGCTGCGCGGGGAGACGGTGGTTTTTTGGAAACTTCATTGACGCTTCCACCAGCCGACGGCTTGATCTTGAGCATGGGCTACCTGCCGCCTGATCTACAGGCGTCTGGCCTTTTGGCACACGCGCTCCGTCGAGCCGCAGGTCGTGTCGATCTTTGGGATAGACTGCCGATCGAGGGTCTTCAGTCATTGCGGGCGTGGTTCGCGCGCGAGATCGGAAACGGCGCCGTGTTCTCACCCCACGATGTCATCATATGCAACGGCGGACAGGCGGCGATCACTGCGACGCTACGGGCACTTGTGCCGCCTGGACGTCCCATTCTTGTGGAGACGCCGACCTATACTGGCGCTATGTCGGCTGCCCGGGCGGCGGGTCTTGAAGTCATTCCCGTAGCCATTGACGAAAACGGAGTGCGACCGGAACTGCTGGAGGACGCCTTCGAACAGACGGGGGCCCGGGTCTTTTACAGCCAACCAACCTTCTCCAATCCTTCGGGCGTCGTCATGTCGAATGAGCGGCGAGCTGCTGTCCTCGACATTGCTGCAAAGGCAGGCGGGCGCCTTCATCATCGAGGACGACTGGGCGCGCGATCTCGATCTGGCAGGCAACGCACCGGCTCCGCTTGCGACGGCTGATCGCCATGGACACGTTGTTTATATTAGGTCCCTTGCCAAATCGGCTGCACCCGGTTTGAGGGTCGCAGCCGTTATCGCAAGGGGAGCTGCCCTGGCACGGCTGAAGGTGGCTCGCGCGAGTCAAGACTTTTTTGTTTCCGGTCCCTTGCAAGCGGCGGCTTTGGCCGTTGTCTCCGCGCCAAGATGGAAGCCTCATCTCAAGGCCGTCCGCGCTGCCCTAATCGAGCGGCGCGATGTCCTCGTCGGGGTGCTGCGCGAGGAAGTTGGGGATTGCGTGACGTTCCAGGTCCCGACCGGAGGCATGCACCTTTGGCTACGCTTGCCGGATCACGTCTGCGATGTCGCACTCGCTGCAGACCTGGCCCGGAACGACGTTATCGTTGGCGCTGGTCGCCCATGGTTTCCTGCGGACCCAGAAGGCTCTTTCCTGCGGCTAACTTTCGCAGGCCACCCCACCACTCTTGTTGAGGGCGCAAAGCGCCTCAGCCAGGCTATTAAACACAAACTTTAATCTTGGATAACGGAAGGAATAGGGGTTAGTCCGCTGCGCGAGAAGCGGCAGGGCCAGCCACGCTTTCCATTTGACCCAATGCCGGAACGGGTCGAGCCATGCCTTGCACTGCTCGAAGCCGCCGAAGGGTGCCGATTGGGTCTATGAGATCAAATGGGACGGATCCCGCTTGGCCGTCCATATCGAGCCGCAGCGTGTTCGCATCCTTACGCGTGGTGCCATGATTGGACACATCGCTTTCCATCGATTGCCGCGGCAGCAGGTGAGATCGGTGGGAACGCCATCCTCGATCGCGAGGCGGTTGTTCTTGATGAGGTAAGACGGTCAGACTTCCGTGCCCTTCAGCAGGCGCTGGGCGGTCGCGGCGGTAAACGGAGTTCGGGGGAGGCGATTTTCTACGCCTTCGATCTTCTGTACTTCGATGGCCACGATCTCCGCCAGATGGAGCTATCCGAGCGCCGGTAGGCACTTTCCGGCGTGGTACACGGGGACGCGGATGCAGTTATGCCGGGCTACCAGCACCCCGGATGGGTTCATCTTTAAGCAACACCTAAAAAAACGGCGAGCGATCTTGTGACCGCCAGGAGCGCATCATCTTCCAGGCGACCGATCGTTGTGCCAATTCTATCCCGTTTCACGGACATGGCTTTGTCCACCATCACTTGCGAGGCTTTTCGCAATCCGCTTTGCACTGTCGGCTGAATGGTTGGTCGAATGAGCGGCGCGTCGACCAGTGTGCTGGAGATCAGCAGGACAGTGATCGTTCCAGTTGCATCAAACTGATCGGCCTGGATGATTAGTGCTGGACGCGGCTTGCCGAAATCACCGCTGATTGCGACGGTCACAATGTCACCGCGCCTCACGCTTCACCCTCGTCGTCCAGGTCATCGAGAGCGGCGTCAAGGAAGTCTTGCAGACTGGGATCGGCGGCATCGGCAAGGGCTACCTGAACGGACTGACGATGGCATTCGGCGGCAAAACCAGGGCGACGAGTATCGGGAACCCATATTTGCACAGGACGCAGCCCAGCGGCGCGCAACGTCTCACGGCGCTTTTGAACTCGTTCGTTGACCGAGCTTGCCATGATCAAACTCCAATGTGATTGTTACATGTAACATAATGGGCGAGCCCCGCCATGTCAATGAGTCGCAGCAGAGCGTGAAGGTACTCACTCTGGCGGGGACAAGTTGCGGTATATTCAGGCGTCGGTTGGGAGGGGCGGGCTGATCGAGTTCCGGCGCTTGCCTGGGGCCTTTGCCGAAGAACCGACCATTCATCGTCCACAACGACTGGTCGTCAAAATGTGTCGACGAAGTGGATTGGTGACCCGACATTTTCAAAAACAAAAGAGGCAATTACCTCAGAGCGATACGGCACTGTCGCGTACGCTTCAGGATACAGTAAATGCGAACCATCCTGTGCCCATATTTGCGCCGCCCAATGTTTGGCAGATGCGAACGAATGCCAACACAACGCCCGGTCAGTTGGCAACGAGTTTGAGCCAATTCGCGTTGACCCAGCCCTTGTTCTTATAGGGCAGGGGGTGCGTTTTCGTTGAATGGCATCTCACATTGGGGGTCTCGCTCCCGTAGACGACACCGGCCCACTGTCCGCGCTGCTGGAAGGCGATGACCATATCGCCATTGTGAAGTTCGCCAAGCTGGCGGTACTGGCTGCCAGGCCCGGACCTTATTGCGAGAAAGCCGTCCCCGTTGGCTTTTAGTCCGGCAACCATGTTGCTCGAGCAGTTTGCCACCTGACCGTCTCCGCCCTCTTCCAGAATTTGGACGTCCAGGTCACCGCCCGCGGCCGTCGCTTTTTCCGTGGCAGGCTGATCGCTTTTTCCTTGCTCCGGTTTGAAATCCCTGCCGTTCCAGTACAGGGTCGAATAGCAGGTGTCGGACCCGGCGCGGCCGCAGCTACTTCCATGCAGGGCAAGCTTGATCGCCGGTCGCCCTGCGATCTCGACAAAGCCTATGCCCTGCACATAGTCGTCAAAGATGGATTTGTAACTTTTGTTGGGTTTGGCCACGAAAATCTGCGTCTCGCATCCAGCCGAACCGCAAAAGGATGAAGGCATGCCGACACATTTCAAATGAGCGTAATCAAGAATGTAATCCGGAACCTGATCGCCGTTGATGTCCTTGATGCTGACGAAGCCCTTTTCAAGCTTGGCAGGCCCTCCGCAGTCTTTCTTGGACTCGTCGATCGCCGCCTGAACGGGCTGGGGGAGCGACTGCGCCGATGCGGCGCCCGAGCATGCGAGAGCGGCCGCCGCGCTTACCACCAGAATTGCCTTGCGCATTTTTCCCTCCGGAGCAGCCGAATTGCGACGCCTCGCCTGGACATTGGTGTCCGAGACGGCGCGTGTATTGCAAGGAAACATACATGAAAGGGCGAGCGTCTTGTATCGCCTGAACGGGCGATGACCGCGCATATAGCCCAGCACTGCGCCGTCACATTGCGGAATGGACCGCGGACAGTGATCGCAGTGGCCGTAGAGTGACGAACTGCTCGAAGCTCGGCGCCACGCCAAATCCGGCGTCTACAGGCCATAAGGCTAAGCCGCTGCGGGCTGGCTCGCTGCAATTCGTGCAGATTGGCTAATGGGCTCGCGGTCCTTAGCCCTGTCTCTTAAGGTCGATTGCTCCAAGCAATAAAACCTCCGACGAGCATTAGGAATGACGTAAAAAAGAACACTGAATGTATACCGGCATGAGCAGCTAATACGCCGCCAATGGCCGGGCCGAGCACTTGACCCGCGTGCTGCGCCGATGTCGACCAGCCGAGGATCGCGCCGACGGCTTGCTCGGGGACGCTGTGGCGTATCACGCTGCCGATACAAGGTAGCAAGCCCCCTAAAACGAGCCCCATCAATATTCGCAGCCCCACCAACTCCAAAACGTTCGTAACGAAAGCTTGTGACAGAAGGAGTGCCGCAGCGATGCACATTGCGACAACGATAACTTTCCAGTGCCCGACGCGATCTGCTAGTCTTCCAAGGTGCGAGGCGGAAAGAACACTCCCAAACGCTGTACCCGAAATGACCAGACCGGCCCAAAGGGTAACATGACGATTTGGCTCGACGAGTTGCGAAATGTAAATCGCTGTTATTGGTTCAATGGACAGATTGGCGATCATCAGAAGCAAGCCCGTCGCCAGCATTGCCAAGACAGGCCTCCTGCTTGGGATCGTCGACCAACTGTTGGAGTGTTCACGCTCTGTCGTTCGAGCATTGAAATTCTCTCTGATCAAAAATGCGCTGGCAACAAAAGTGAGGAAGACTAATGCCGCAGTCAAAAAGAACGTTTCTCGAATGCCGATTAATGTTGGTAGAAATCCGCCGATCAGCGGGCCGACGAGGTTGCCCCCCATAATCCCCGTGGCCAAGAACCCCAACGCCCAGCCAATACGGTCTTTGGGAACCTGTGTCGCTACCAAAGCATATGATCCAGACGAGTAGCCTCCGAGTAGACCGGCTAAAAATCTCATAGCCAGCAACTGCCATACATCTTGAGCTACACCCATCAAGGCCATCGCTGCGACCACGCCCAAGCTTGCGCGAACCATCATCGCCTTCCGACCGTAGCGGTCGGCAAGTCTTCCCCAGAGCGGGGCAACCAGTGCGGCCGCAAGGAAAGTCACGCCGTACGCCACGCCCGAAAACTGCGCTATGGATGCTTGGTCGCTGACGCCTAATTCCCGGATATATAGGGGTAAGAAGGGAAGTAACATTGTCATGGCAACGGTCGTGGTGAACGAACCGGCAGCACAAACAATAAGGTTCGTCCTCCAATAGGGCGTGCTGCCGTTCAGATACGAGCTCGCATTCCCAAGCTTATTTCCACTGTTGAGCACTGTGAATCGCACTTCTTGCTGGGGCATATGGATTTCGGGCACACATTCGGTGTCAATGCCGACCTCGAACCGACTGCTTCGCTTCCGTGTGCGTCGAGGATTGCTAAAGACGTTATGGATCAGAAGTCCTCCTCAGTCGCGGGATAATCCGCTCTATGGCGGAAGGGATTGACCCTGTGGTCAATGCCTTCTCCGGTAGAATGTACTCTGGTAGATATCTGACATGTTGCTCTTGTAGCCCCCGGTCCGTCCGCTGGATTTAGCCGAGAAAGGAATGTTCGCCGGCAGCTCCCGCCGTTTCGCTACAGGGCTGCAAGGCTCGTGCCAAAAACACCGAAAGACTTCCTGTCAGCTTTTCAGCTATTTAACTTGAGACAAAATGAGTTTGCTCAACAAAACTGTGTCGCAAACCCGGTGCAGACGCGTCAAATGAGATGCTCCCGCCGTCTCAACTATGCATTTCGCGGACATCTTGTAATTTCCGTTGCCAGCAGGTTGTCAACGATGAAATCGATATTGTGTTCTTAGAGCGCGCACGCGAACGCGTCTCTCGTGCCGCTTGTTCTCTGTAGCATTTAGGAGCCGCATAAAAGCGGCAGAGCCGGCTGCTCGGCTGATAACAAGATAGGTTGTCATTCTTGAGTTCAGGAAGTCGGCGACACAGTGAGATCGGTGCGCCATGCTGCGGCACTCGCGAAACCAGCCAAACTTAAATCAGCAGGTTTGGAGCACCTACCGTCGCTCTGCCCCACTTCCCCAAGCATGCAGCACGCCGCGGTGTTGACCCAGATCAACGTAGCCAACCGCATTGCTGGTAATCTTAAGCATTGCTAAATCCGAAGGTTAAATGCGGAGGTGACACAATGCTAGCGGCAGCAAGAAAAGATTATCTCGTCGGCCCGTCGCGGAATGCAATCCCGTGTTTGGGGCGTTGGTGCATGGATTGGGATTTGAGGGGATGGCGATCTTTGAAACGGCTGTCTATGGCGTGGCTGCCCTACGGCGGACGGATTTCGGGCGTGCGCAAGCAAGCATGCGGTTGAGGACGGCGCAGCCGATAGCGACTTCGGTCTGCTGCACGGGAGACGATCTTGCGCGCAAAACGTTTTCCGATGATGGACTTGTATCCCCCAATGGCGGTCTCGATCAGCGAGCAACGGCTCAGCCATTGAATATCGCGAGTTGACCGAAGGCGAAACCGTTGAAGATCGCTGGAACTGCTCTATCCGCGACTGACGACCGTGGGCGCACCGCGGCGAAGAATTTCGCGCGATCCACGATGTCTTTTCCTTTTTTGGATAGCTTCGGCAGCAACCGGCATTCAGTTTGGTTTCATCGTGTGGTAACGGACCGTTGCGCGAGCAAAACGCCCCCCGGAAATTTGCTCGCGCACAATGAACCACACCCGGTTCCTCGGCCCTGCCTCACTGCCTTGAGGTGGGGCCATTTCACTAAAGACCGCTCCAGAACGTCACAGCTTCGCCGCCCCGGTGAAGAAGTCGTCGATCTGCTGGGGCGTGAAGCCCATCGCCTGAAAGCCCTCCTGCATCATCGGCGACGATTTGACGAACGAGCCGGAATATTCATAGGCGATCTGCACCGATCGGTCCTGCGTTTTCACCCATCCATCGACCTGGTCGAGAAGGCCTGCAGCGAGGAGCTGCAGTTTGAATTGGCGCGCTGAAACCATCTCAGGGACAACGATTGGCGCAACATAATCGGCGATCATGCCCCCGCCATTTACCCAATCGACTATGATCTGATTGTCCTCTGCGACGAAGAATTCCCCTTCGTCGGAAACGATACGGATGGATTTCGGATCAGATGCCGTTCGTGTGACGCCGGGAGAAAGCGTCTGGTCAATCGTATCGAGCACCGGCGAGATATCGACCGGTGTGGCCTGCCCGCGAGCGGCGCCGTAGAGCTGGTTTGCTTCAGCGTTGCGAGCATTCGTCAAGTCGGTCATTACCCGCGCCGCACTGTCGGGAGCATCGAAGCCTTCGGATATTCGATGGCGCAACGTCCGTCGTCTTCAACTGCGGCACCGGCGCTCTGGCATGTGCTCGGCCCTCGAAATCGCCCATGTGGCGTTCTCCGCGGTCGCTGCCACCGGCAAGATCAAGCCAGCGACTGTTTCCAAGGAAGGCGCCGCCTACGCGGGCGTCGAGACGATCTGCGCCGATCCATCCCACACCACCACCGTCAATGCCGTTGTGCTCGTCGCACAGGCCTAGTACCCCTCCGCAGAGATTATGACTCTTTGACTGGATAGGCCTTGTGGAGTTTTTCACGGGCTTTTTCGGTGGTGAAC
>NZ_JARWKZ010000071.1:0-24823 GCF_050577975.1 Rhizobium sp. BR 315
ACACTCAACGACGATCAGCGCCAGGAGCTTCGTCGTCTTGTGGAGAAGGGGCCGATCCCGGCGATTCACGGCGTTGTGCGCTGGCGGTTGAAGGACCTGGCACGCTTGATATTCGAGGACTATCGGATATCGCTGGACGAAAGCACGTGGGACGTGAGTTGAAGGCCATGGGCTTTGCCAAGCTGTCTGCCCGTCCTCGCCACTATGCCCAGAACGAATTGGCGGTGGAGGATTTTAAAAAACGTATGGCCCGCCCGTCTGCAAGAAGATTTTACGGTGTTCTGATCAGTCTGCGTCAACGTATACGGTCTCATGGGTCGCCCCCATGGCCAAGATGGACATCCGCGCGTCTAGAGCCCCATAAGTTTCTCGGCATCATGTGCCATTTTTTAAACCGGGCTTTCCAAACGCCGATCGACTGTCAGGCCATCTTCACGATCCTTCCTGCAAACCTCATTGGGCTACGTGCGATAGCATGTTCCGACCCAATTATGCCGTCGCTACCAGGTAACCGCGTTCGAAGCGTGTCTCTTTGCGTAAAGCGGCCCAAGCGATACGCGCCAGCTTGTTGGCCAACGCCACCACCACTGCGTTCCGATGCACGCCTCTCTCGATCATTGCTGTCAGCCATCGCCCCAAAGGAGTGTCGCTTTTTGAAAGCGATGGCAATGCCGCACGCGCGCCATGGATGAGCAAAGTGCGCAGATAGGTGTTGCCACGCTTGGATATCCCAAGCAGCCGTGCCTTGCCGCCCGTGCTGTATTGTCTCGGAACCAACCCAAGCCAGGAGCCAAGGTCTCGGGCCTTGGCAAAGCTGCTTGCATTACCCACGGCCGCGACCAAAGCCGTCGCGTTGAGCACCCCAATGCCAGGGATCGAGGTCAACCTGCGTGTGGCGGCATCGTTGCGCGCCAGTTGGACAAACTCATCGTTCAGCGCCCCAATCTTCGCGTCGAGCTCTTTCCATTCGGCACGCAGCCCGTCAATCAGCTGACGCATGCGGGGCGACAAGGTCTCATTGCCCTCGGAACGCATGCGATCCAAATCAAGCTCGAACTTTCGCCTGCCAGCAGGAAAGATCACCCCGCGTTCCAGCAAGATCGCTCGCAATTGGTTGAGAAGGTTCGTTCGTTCGGCTACGAGGCGCGAACGCACCCGATGCAACGTCTGGATATCTAACTGCTCCTGGCTCTTGAGTTCAACGAAACGCATTGTCGGCCGTGAAGCGGCCTCCGCGATCCCCTCCGCATCGCGGTCATCGTTCTTCTGCGCTTTGATATATGGGCGAACGTATTCGGGCGACATCAACCGGATCTGGTGGCCTTGCGCCATAAACAGGCGTCCCAGATGATGCGCGCCGCAACATGCTTCCATTGCGACCACACAGGCCGGAAGCTTCGTCACATAGTCGATCAGCGTCTGCCGGCGCATTGTACGACGAACGACCACGGCACCGGCCGCATCGACGCCAACTATGCTGCAAGAGTTCTTGCCCAGATCAACACCGAGGATAGCAATAGACATTCGCTCGTTCCTTTCTCTTTCCCGATATCAGCATCCTACTCGATGCTGGGTGAAAGGGCGGGCCATTCCATAAGTTTCCCGGAAGAGATCAGCGCGATCAGCAAGACCCTCGCTCCAGGCACAGAAATAGAGCTGTGGTGGCAAGATGAAGCCCGCATCGGGCAAAAGAACAAGATGACGCGGCGATGGGCGCAACGGGGAACGCGTCCATCGGCCCCCCACGATCAGCGAACGCTATGGACCTACATATTCGGGGCGATCTGCCCGAAGAAGGGTAAGGGTGCAGGCATTGTCATGCCCTGGTGCGACACAGAGGCAATGAACGCGCACCTTCAGGAAATCAGCCGCGAGGTCGATAACGGTGCGCACGCGGTTCTGATCCTCGATCAGGCGGGTTGGCATTCATCGGCCAAGCTGATCGTGCCGGAAAACATCACCCTGCTCTTCCTGCCGCCGCGATCCCCAGAACTGAATCCTGTTGAAAATGTCTGGCAATTCCTGCGCGACAACTGGCTGTCGAACCGCGTCTTCACATCCTACGACGACATCGTCAATCATTGCTGCGCCGCTTGGAACAAGCTGGTCGACCAGCCCTGGAAGATCATGTCAATCGGAATGCGCGACTGGGCACATCGGTTCTGACCAATGCCGATTGGTATAATGACTACCTTTTCAACAAAGGTGACTGGTTCGCAACGCAAGAGGCGTGGAGGCAAAAGCTGATTGCTACTGTCGAGGCCAAGAATGGCGACGAGCTTCTCAATACGTCTACCACCGATCTGGCTCGTTACCTTGTGAGCGAATTCGCGTTCGAGGTTCCCACGATTTACCCAGATGATTTGGTGGTCGACCAACGGGAAGCTCAAATCGATATCAGTCAGGATCAAAACAGGTGGATAGATGACCGTTCGCGCCCGCATTACATTACTGGAACGGCAGTTGACGTCGAGCTGCCTTTCACCGGCGATAAAGTCGGATTTGATATCCAGCCCACGACCAGCAATTTCAACAATCCCCGGGCGCATGTGGACGATGGCGTTATCTCGTTTTCCATCGCGGGAACCGATCTTACGGCAGAGCGCGTGAGGCAGCAGATCGATGGAATGGTTGCATCGATCAATCTGCATTTGAGCTGGTTGACAAATGACGCGCAGGCCTACAACGCGAGCCTAGGGGACTTAGCGATGAGAACAATTGACCATCGCAAGGAAAAACTTCTCCGAGGCAAATCGCTTCTTGCTGGGTTGGGTTTTAAAATGAAGGAGCGCCCCGGCGCGAGCCAAACGTTCGCAGTTCCTTCCGTCCGTCGTACCATTCATCCTTCTGTCCCAAGGCCCGTTGCTTCTCGCGATCCGTACAAGCCAGAGCCTATTCTCACCCCAGAAGACTATGAGCATGTTCTATTGGTGATGGAGAATATGGTCGGCGTCATGGAGCAAAGCCCCGGGGCGTTCCGGGAAATCGATGGAGAGAGCTTGCGGACCCATTTTCTAGTCCAGCTCAATGGGCATTTTGCCGGCGATGCGACGGCCGAAACTTTCAACTATGAAGGAAAGTCCGACATTCTGATCAAAGTCGATAGGAAAAATATCTTTATTGGCGAATGCAAATTCTGGACCGGCGAAAAGGGCTATCTGGAAACCCTTGATCAGGTGCTTTCTTATCTTAGCTGGCGAGATACAAAAGCAGCGGTCCTTATCTTTAATCGGAATAAGGATTTCAGCGCCGTCCTTGCGAAGATCGGAGAGGTTACTCCAGCGCACCCCAAATTCAAGAAGCTGGTCCAGAAACGTTCTGAGAGCAGTTGGACCTACTTGTTCGGGCACAAGGATGATGCCAACCGTGAGCTTACGATCACCGTGCAAGGGTATAATGTTCCGGAGCTGATAAAGCCACGCATTTTAATATTACCGGGTTGAAAATGACTGCGTGCCGGGATCAATGGAGGGCCGTCGATGTCTGAGGCGAAGAAAGAGCAACTACGGGCTCAAATCGCGTATTTTAACGGTGTAGCGATCTCGATCTTGGCAGTCGGTGGCTTCTCAACCTTTATTTCTCTGTCGATTGAAAGGGTTCAGCCCAATTGGATTCCCTACGCAATGGCCGTCAGCAGCCTAATAGTTTCCGTTTTAGTGCATAAAGTCGCGGCGCTATCGGCACGGCAGCTTGGCCACTTGATGGACGAAGAGAAGCGGCTTAGTGCTCCTCTTTTTGAAGCCAGCAGCTTGCCCAAAGTTGAGATCAGCGAGACTCGGCCAGTTCACTCTGACCGGTAGCAATCTTCTGGCGCGATCTACACTTAACCAGAATGCTGCCTGGTCGTCAGCGTTTCAATAAGCCTGCAGAAGAACGCAGCGCATCAGCGCGCGATCGCTACAACGCGTGGCTCGACAAAATCGATGGCGAAACATTAACCAAGGCGAAGAAGGAAATTTTGCGCGCTCGCGCCCGAATGACGAGAGCGATGTTCGACATCGAGCTCGCGGAAGCTTTTAGAGCCGAGAGCGGCATCCCAGCACACCATATCGACACCTTGTTGCATGAAGAATGCGGGCTCGACCACAAGCACATTTCGGTCGCTCAACCGGGCACCGTCTCTTTTGCAATAATCATTTTGGCTTTTCCGCACTAAACGAACTAAATGCATTTTCGAACATGATTAATCGGCAGACGAGCCTGGCCAGGCAGGTTTGGCAGTCTTCTTAAACGGGTCCAGGATTGTGACGCCCGCCCTTGAAAATCAGCGGTGTTTCGGGTGACGACGACAAGGTCATTTACCTGCGCCGTCGCGGCCAAACCGATAACGTCGGAATCTTGTCCGATTGTCCCGGCATTTGCCCCCACCGGCGGGCGACAGCCTCGTCGGTGTTCCGCTTTCTCTCGATGCTTTTCGGAACCTCTCGAACCGAGATCACGCTGATCGCGAGATCAGTATCGTCAACCGTATCGAGGCCGCCACATTTTCGTGCGGCTCGGGTCGACCGATTTCCTTTAAGACATTTGTATGGAGCAGATATTTCAAGCTCAGTCATCCAACGCGCTAAGATCGGCTGCGCGCATGGCGGCTTTTGCCGTTTGCTTCGGATACGGCCGCCCCGCCTTCGGATGCGCCTCCGCATAGACTCCCGCGGAAACGACCTGTTGCTCCTTCAAGGAGGGATAGTCGCGAAGGACATCTTTGACAGTCGCGCCGGCGTCGAGGAGAGCGGCAATCCGATGCGCCTCGATTTGCGTTCCCCGGATTAGCGGTTCCTTGCCGGATAGGTCGATTTGAGCAGTGAGCTTGTCGAGTTCCTTCAGCTTACGCTCGACGAAGACCAGGTGCTGACCAATGTCGTAGCGCTGTTTACCGAACACGACCTCTTTCGCGTGACCGCGTTTGAGAGAGCTTCGCAACGCCTCGTAGAATTCGGACTGGCTCTTGGGTGTCAGCGCCTGTTTGAGTTCGTCATAGGCATGGAGAAATACCAGCTCGGCTTGACCGAACTGCCTAATATTCCGACCGCCTCGCTTCACGAGTTGCGGCTTGATCGGCGCGCGCTCGACAACCTTTTTGAAAGTGTCTAGAGGCGCATCAACCACAAAAGCCGCTTGTGCCGTTGTCAGATGTTCCATCCTATTGCCCTTTCTAATCCACCCCCAAACATAGGGGTGAATTAGAGAGAGTGCAAGGCCCGGACCGACGTGAGCCAAAGACTACGATTGACGCCGCACTTCGTCCACCAGGCTCAGCGTGCCAAGGCGATCAAGAAGCTGCTTTGCTTTCTTTTCCCCCAGTAGTTTAGGCGCCGATGTCGGCCAATGCTCCAGCGCACGCCTGACTGTCGCAACGACCTCGCGTGTGATCAGCTTCGCGTCCAGGCGAAGAAAACTTGCGACCCTCTCAAAGCGATGCAGGTTCACGCTTTCGAAGCTGTGGGTTTTGACGAACCTCAGCGCCATAGTGTCGGACGGCATGTAAAGAACGGTCGGGACAATATCGTAGGCCGGCGACAGCCGGATTTCGCCAGGTGCCGGGAAACGGAAAGACCAGTTCTTGAGATGGTTGTCGCCATTGCCTAAAAGCACGTCTGCAACTACCCTGCGGATGGCTTCCAATATGTCATCGCGATGGTCGGTGCTGAAGCGGCGCACCATGTTGATGATGGTCTCGGTCGTCGCCATCGTATATTTTCGATCGCCGATCGCTCCTAGAATTTGGGCTGCGTCTTCGATGTGAATGCGACGATCATCGTCGGCACGGTCGAAGCGATCGACGACGAGAACGCGCTCACCATGAGCCAACAGTTCCGCAGGGATGCCGCTGATCGCGGTGCTGGAGACAAGCCGGCAGTTTGCTGTCCGCACGCCGATCGTCCTTGCCATCTGCATGGCCGCATGTTCAGCTTCCGGCAGCCCTGGGTATCGCTCGCTTGCCACCTTGATGATGCAGCGGCCGGTGTTACCGCGACCGGGAACCGTCAATCTGTCGCCCTCGACGTTGGCCGTGAACTTGAGCTGCACACCGGCGAGCGAGAATTTGACCGTGCCATCGGGCAGCGGGACATCCACACCATCTTTCTTTTCAATGGTGATCGGGCCGGCTGACGCTGGAACCGCTGTTTCGGGGACGACGAGGATTGCGCCGGGGAGATCGCCGCCGAGGCGGGTCAGGACGTCGAACTCATCGTGATCGCCCGGCCCCATCTCGTTCAACACGAGGTCCCTGAGGGCGCCCTCTGGAAGCAATCCTGAAAACCATGGTGGCAATGTGCCGTGAAGCCCAATTTTGTCCCCACGCCGCGCCAGACGATTGCGTGTGCCCTCGTCATCGTCAGGATCGAACCAGCCCAGGCTCAAAATTGGCCGCCTTGGATCCCGCAGGAACGTTTCCGCAACGACAAACGCGACCGCGCCGTCACTATCGCGCGTCAGGGTCCCTACCCTCACCTTCCCGATGTTCTGATCCAGAAGATGGACGCCAAGGATCGCCGAAGATTTCGCCATCACGGTTCCCCATTGTCGTCTTCATCGAGATCGACGAAAAGTTCCTCAAATGCGCTGGCCGCCGTACCTTTATTCTGGTGTTCTCTAGCATCGCCAATCAACTGCCTCACTTCCCCCATCCGGGACTTCGGCAGCAGGACCGGCACAAGGTCGAGGGCATCGCAGATTTCGGCAAACAGCGTCAGTCGATCCCTACCCCGTCGATCGGTTGCAAGGTCCCTTTCGAGTTCCGATATTCGTGCCCGGTCCCGGCCGAGCCTTGTCGCAAGTGCAGGCTGGCTGAGACCGCGTCGTTTGCGGGCGGCCAGCAGTTGCTCGCCAAGAGTATTGAAAATCGTAGTGCTCATGCGGAATATCGCTCGCCTGCTGGCCGGTGTCCGGAATTTCGTATGACTCTAAGATAAAGCAAAATGCGGAATTCCGCTAGAGGACGTCATAAGGAGCGAAATAGCGCACCAATATAACGATTGCCCAGCGGCGATTTCGATCTTGGCTCGTCCTCATCAACCCAATGCCTCAAGTCCAACCGGCGACCGCCGATCCGTCCCAGGCCTTGATATCGCCCCCAACAAGTTATATATTCCGACCCATCGGAAGAATTAATACCGATGGCTCAACCATGCCAGCAGTTGCCGAGATGCTGAAGGCGAGCGAGGCTGCCGTTGTCTCGCGCGTGAGCCTGCGCGACGTCAATCGCGTTATCGACGAGCACATCTTGCCGGAAGCGTTCATATCGCTCGACAACGGTCGTCATGTCCTCGCCGGAGCCTGCTCGCTTATCACGTTTTACTTCGAAAGCGCCCGCCGCCTTACCTCGGAAGAACGCCTGTCTACTATCCGGACGGCGGAGGCCCGGCTTGCGAGAGCCCGCACCCTCCCGTGGTCCGCCCTGTTGCTTGAAGATTGGACCGTGCACCACGAGTTTCTGACGATCGATCTCATGCCCTTTATGAGGGGCGCGAGCGAGCGGCTGGACGACCTTGCCGCAGCACGGGAGGTCGTCACATCGTCGGCCGACATCCTTGGTGGGACGCCTGTCATTCGAGGCACCCGCGTTCCTGTCCATGATGTTGCCGCGTCCGTATCCGCGGGCAATTCCACGGAGCGCATTCTCGAAACCTGGCCTGGCCTGGACAGAGAGAAGATCAGGCTCGCGACAATCTATGCGGAAGCTAATCCCTTGCGCGGGCGGCCCCGCGTGCTGGGCGAGCTTCCCGAAGGTTCGGTCATCCTCACAGATCGTCGCGTCCCCCGTCGCACGAAGGCGGGATGAAGTTTCTGATTGATGAGTGCCTCAGTCCTCAACTGGCTAAGATGGCGCTGGAAAAAGGTTATGGCGAAACGAGCCATGTCGTCTGGATGAAAACTGGGTGGCCTGAAAGACTGGGAGCTCACACCGATCATTCTTTAGGGCGACTGGACGTTCGTCACGAAGAACTCGGTCGACTTCCGCGGGCCGAAAGACAAGCCCGGGACGAAGGGGCAATATGCAGACGTTGCCATCCATGCCGGGCTGTCTACCTAAACCGCCCGCCCGGTATGGACCTCGATATGCAGATCGAGCTGTTCGAACAGGCTATGGCCGAACTCGACGACGATGACGATCTCGCCAATCGTGTGTTGGAAATTTCCCTCGGCGATGAGGACGAATTGCGCGTGCTCCGGTACGCACTTCCGAAGGGATAATCGTTCAGGAAGGAAAAACGGCATACAAGCTCAATAATAAGCCAGCAACGTGCTAGAACTGGTCGGACTGCCTGATACACTCCCGCTCAACGCAGGGTTCCTGCGCCAAGAACTCCAATAACGCCGAAATTCGTATCCGAGTTGCGGATAATCTGTGGCGTCACGGTGTCAATGCGAAGCTCAGAGCCATCAAGAATGCAGATCGAAGACGTCACCGCGCGCGGGCCAACCACCCTTGATCCGCTACGCAGTATAGCATTCCGTTCGATCTGGAGTTCCACGCAAGTCGCCAACCTGGGATGGCTGGTGCAAACCGTCACGATCAGTTGGCTCATGGCGACGATCTCCGCTTCGGATCTGATGGTCGCGCTTGTGCAGGCTTCAACGACGCTTCCGGCATTCATACTCTCCATTCCCGCCGGAGCAATCGCCGACACCTATAGCCGTCGATCGGTCATGATCACCGGGCTCTCATTGATTGCGCTCGCTTCCATCGTACTGGCGATTGCTGCCGCCTTCGGCTTCGTTAGTCCCTGGCTGATTCTAGGTCTGGGATTTGTCGCAGGCTGCGGCTTTGCGCTGAATGACCCCGCTTGGCATGCCTCGGTGGGCGATATCCTCGACAAGCGAGATATTCCGGCTGCGGTGACGCTTATGTCGGTCGGATACAACATGACGCGCAGCGTTGGACCGGCTTTGGGCGGAGCCATTCTCGCGTTCCTCGGTCCGTTGGCGGCCTTTCTCTTTGCCGCCTGCAGCAACTTAGCGCCTCTCGGCGCGGTGTTGCGCAACAAGTGGCACGTCCGCAAGTCTCCGCTGCCTGCAGAGCGAATTTCAACAGCAATCCATGACGGAATGCGGTTCACGGCGCTTTCTTCCGACATCCGGGCGGCGATCATACGTGCCACCCTTTTCGGCCTTGCCGCCATTGCCATACTTGCTCTTCTGCCGCTTGTCGCCCTCGATCGTTTGGCCGGCGGACCAATCATCTACGGCATACTGTTTGCCGGTTTCGGAACAGGCGCTTGCATCGCCGGACTGAACAACCGGCTCTTAAGGAGATTGATTCCTCAGGAATGGCTGATGGCGATCGCTTCCATCGCTTGCGCGTTTTGTTGCATCTCACTTGCCCTCACCTCCTCAGTACCTTTGGCGACACTTGCGCTTGTCATCGGAGGCGCCGGCTGGGTCATCACCTGGACCGGGTTCGACGTCTGGGTGCAATTGGCAAGTCCGCGCTGGGTCGTCGGCCGTACGCTCTCCATCTATTACGCATTCCTCTCCGGCGGCATGGCAGCCGGCAGTTGGATCTGGGGCACCGTCGCCCAGACCTATTCGCTTGCATCTTCTCTCGAACTTGCCGCAGCGGCCCTGTTACTCGTCGCCGCATCAGGGTTCGTCCTGCCGGTGCATCTGGCGGCCGAGGCAGACCAGCAGGGCTCGGTTTATCCGGCGCCAACGGTGGCGCTTGATCTGAAGCCCCGAAGCGGCCCGATTGCAGCGAGGACGGAATATGCCATAGACGACAGCGACCTGGACATCTTCCTCGATCACATGCGCACTCGAAGATACGCCCTGGCCCGGGCAGGCGCACGTGACTGGACGCTCCAGCGAAATCTTCGAAAGCCTTCCCGTTGGACAGAAACATTCCGCACGCCGACCTGGATGGATTTCCTGCGTTTGCATCATCGTCTCTCCCCGTGGGATCAGGAAGTCGTACAGCTTCTCGCCGCTTTGCATATGAGTGACAAGCCTCCGGAAACTGATCTTGTGATTGAGCGCACAACAGACACGCGACGGACCCGGAGCCAACCGGTCGCGCGCGTTTCGCGTCCATGAGGTGATCTTGCGATGAGGCCATTTATCGAGCAGCGGCAACGGTCCCATAATGGCGTCGGCCAGAAACAAAACCTCACGGTTCAGACTGTGGAGACTAGCCGCAAGCCGAACACAGCTCCTGGCCTGGGAGTGGCATCAACCCCTGCCATCCTGGTTCGCTCGGCTGTCGTCGATCCCTGCTCGACGACAGCCGCTTTTCCCTCGGTTTTCGATTCCGGCCTTGCCGCCACGCGCCGATGCCTGGCCCGCGAACTCTTGGACAAAGCGTCGACTGGGCAAGCGACAAATGATGGCAGACCGAAGTACGACTCCTTTCCCTCATCGCCGAATACGCCCGTCAAGCACGGCCGAAGTGACCCGCCCGAAAGAGACTGAATGACATGCCTTCAAAAGAAGAGACAGCATCCATAGGGCTATTGGCGCCACTGAAGAATTCGACGTTCCGTTCGATTTTCTTCGCGTCGCAGCTTTCCAGCCTGGGCTGGCTGATGCAGACGGTAGCGCTCAGCTGGCTCATGGCCACGGTTTCGACGTCCGATGTCATGGTTGCCCTCGTTCAGGCCTCATCCACGCTGCCAGCCTTTTTTCTTGCGATCTTCGTTGGCGCGATTGCCGACAACTACAGTCGGCGCATGGTCATGATCGTCGGTCGAAGCCTGATGATGGCGGCCTCGGCGATGCTGACGATCCTCATGGCCTTCGGCATCACCGATCCATGGATGATCCTGGCGTTCAGTTTCCTTGACGGCTGCGGTATCGCATTGAGCGATCCTGCTTGGCGCGCTTCGCTTGGCGATATGCTGGAGCGCCGCCATCTGCCGTCGGCCGTGACACTTCTTAATGTCGGCTTCAACACGGTCCGTAGCGTCGGTCCCGCCCTCGGCGGCATCATCGTTGCTGTATTCGGGCCGCTCGTCACATTCGCGCTCACCACCTTCGGCTTCGTCGCGCCCCTCACCGCCCTGTGGCGAAACAAGTGGACCGTGAAAGCGTCGCCCCTCCCCCGGGAAGCGCTCATGACGGCCATCTATGATGGCCTGCGCTTCACCGCGATATCCTCCGAAATCAAGGCGACCATTGTCCGCGGGACGCTCTTTGGGCTGACCGGAACCTCAATGCTGGCGCTCCTGCCGCTCGTCGCGAGAGACCTTTTGAAGGGCGGCCCGATCGACTACGGTATTCTCATGGGGGGCTTTGGCGCCGGCGCGCTGGTCGCGGGGCTCGTGAACCCGCCACTCAGGCGCGCGGTCACGCAGGAGCTGCTGATCGTTCTGGCATGCGTCGCGTGTGCGGCATGTGCCATCTCACTTGCTCTGACGTCCTCCCTTATCATCGCAACAGTCTGCCTTGCCTTCGGGGGCGCAGGCTGGGTGACGGGATGGTCGGGGTTCGGCGTCAATGTGCAGTTGGCAAGCCCACGTTGGGTCGTGGGTCGCACGATTTCCATCTACAGCGCCTTCACCTATGGGGGGATTGCCGGGGGCAGTTGGCTCTGGGGAATTATCGCGGAAAATCATTCCCTCTCCCTGTCCCTGGCATGTTCTGCTGCGTCCTCCTTGGTTGTTGCGGCACTTGGGGTCAAGCTCCCGATCAGCAACCGCCTAGAGTCGGAGCTCGAAGCCTCCGGCGCTTTCGATGCGCCTGTGCCGGCACTTGATCTGAAGCCGCGAAGTGGCCCGATCCTGGTCACGACAGAATACGCTGTGGCGGACGAGAATGCTGACCTTTTTCTTGAAATCATGCGCAGGCGTCGGCTGGTTCAAAGCCGCGTCGGTGCACGCCAGTGGACACTCACGCGCGACGTTCAGCAGCCTTCGCGATGGCTCGAGACCTTCCGGACGCCGACCTGGACGGATTACCATCGCCTTCATCACCGCCTCAACGAAGCGGACAAGCGCCTGGACGACGAGCTCAAGGCGTTGAGCGTGGCGTACGACCTCCCGCGAACAACCATTCTGGTGGAGCGCCCGACGGCTGCGCGCAAGTCCGCGCCCGTGCCATACGTTTCGCAGAAGTAGGGATGTCAGCAGACATCTTCCCAACGGGGTCTATATTGGTGGCTATTTTTCTTTGGAAAGCTTCGAGCGTCACCGGAAAACCGCTCTCCAGTTTCATATTCCTGATTACGCCACAGCTTGTCGTTATGCACTATTCGCAATTGACCCTCGCCGATCGGCGGCGCCTGCATCATTTAGTCGAGCGCAAGGTGCCGATCAACGAGATAGCACGTAAGCTCGGCCGTCACCGATCGACCATCAATCGTGAGATCAGGCGCAATACGCTCCATGACCGCAAACTTCCCGAATATAGTGGCTACGTCTCGACGGTTGCCGACGATATCGCCAAGAAACGCCGGCGACGCTTGAGAAAGCTGCGACGTCATCGGCGACCACAGGTCGGGTCGCTCTCATCTTTTCCCTCCCATGAGAACACCGCCCCCACCGCTGCAGTAGTCAGCTCGCAAAATCTGATTTGAGGAGCGATATGATGTCGACTTCGATTTTGACTGCTTTGACAGTGTGCGCGGGCCTAAGCACGTTGGTGCTGATGGTGGCGCAGCTTCTTCATTGACGCACGAAGCTTTCAGCGTCCGCTTGGTGACCAACCATTAGTCTGAACTTTACGGCGAGGCGGAATTCTGGCAAACTTCTGCCATCGTGGTCAGGACATGACGTCCTTTAGACCAAAGTTATCGGAGCTCCTTTCCATCCGATATCTCTCACTTCTCTGGCCCTGCGGATTCCCCCTCAGGGCTTTCCTTTGTGCTGAGCCGTGCCGGGTGCCGAAATGATGGACGAAACCAGAGAATACCTGATGGATCAGCGCAGCACGCTACTGTTCCAGATCGAGCGGGCGAAGCATCATCTTGCCGGCCTTGAGGCTGATGCGATCAAGATCATCAACAGCAAGGCCTCCCTGCCTGCTGCCGATATCGCCATCATTACCGAGGACTTGGCGGAGCACCTGAGAAGCGAGATCGAGGCGCTGTGCTGGGCGATCGACCATATTGACCACGAGCTGGAATATCTCGACGGCGATGATGAGTTTGAGCCGTTCACCGGGCGTGAAGCTCGTTCGCGCGGTACAATCGACAGACCTGGTAATGCGTTGTTTCTTCGGACTTCATGACAACGGTGTTTCGCACAGCAACGCCCAAGCGGGCACCCAAAAGCAAAAAGCCCCTATCCGATTAGGGATAGGGGCACAGTTTCCATGAAGTGCTCTGTTTCAATCGTCGGAGGCACACTTCCGACCGCTGAATTAGAACGTGATAATGGCGTGGATCATATACGCCCTTCGGCCTGCGGGCGCGGCCTGTTCGGGAATCAGCATTTTATGAGCGGCGTTGCTACTTGCAGCGCCGTTATTGTTTTGAAAGATGGTGGGACGGGTGCCGAGGCGGGCGCCCGGGCAAAACCTTTGAGTGTAGATTCCGATGATTTACCGGACGGCGTTCCGATCAAAAACCGGACACGATTCCGAGAATTAACCGGACGCGATTCCGATTTGATACCGGACGTTTTTCAACGTAAGCAGTGCCCCTGGGTCAGCAACCTTGGCATGCATTTCCTTTTGAACTTGAGGAGATGGCATGTCGAAGAGACGAAGGCTGACCATGAGACAACTACGACATTTACTTCGACTGCGATCAGATGGCGTGAGCGTTCGCGATATTGCCGATCTGCTCGGGATTGCCCGCAGCACGGTGCAGGACGGGATCGGGCGAGCTGCGACGGCAGGGCTATCCTGGCCTTTGCCTGCCGATCTGACGGACGACGTCCTGGAATGTAAACTTTTCGCCCGGCAAGGCACCAAACAAGGGGTACGGCGACTACCAGAGCCGGATTGGAGTGTCATTGCGGTCGAGCTGAAGAAGCCCGGCGTGACCCTGACGATCCTGTGGGAGGAATATCGAGCCGTCTATCCTGATGGCTACGGCTTCAGTCGGTTCTGCGACCTGTTCCGCGGCTTTGAGCGGCGTCTGACGCCAACGATGCGGCAGGTCCACATTGCTGGCGACAAGGTGTTCGTCGATTATTCCGGCAAGAAGCTGCCGATCGTCGATCGCAAGACCGGCGAGATCCGCGAGGCGGAGATCTTTGTCGGCGTGCTCGGTGCATCGAGTTATGCCTTTGCAGAAGCCACCTGGACTCAGACCCTGCCGGACTGGATCGGCTCGCACGTGCGCATGTTCGCCTATTTCGGCGGCGTGCCGCGCCTTATCGTCTACGATTACGTGCCCGGGCACGTAATCGGGGTTTTGTGTCCCGAACGGTTATGCGCCCCGGCGGGCGTAAGTTTCTGTGATCAAACGACCAGATTGTCTGTGGCGGCACATCTCTGGCGAACAACGAGCGCACCCTCCTATTCCCCTTAATTCAGAATGGAGGTTGTCATGTTGGAACACTTTTTCGTCAAACCACAAACTATCGATCGGATTATGGATTGCTGGCTAGGGCCGCAGATCGAGCAGTATGTGAAGGCTTTGTGCGAACGTGCCTATACGCCTCGAAGCATCTATCGCCGCGTTCCCGTGCTGGTGAAGTTTGCGGCATTCACTGCCGGCCAGAATGTCGAACGTATAGAACAAGCGGAAGGGCTCTTCGAGCCGTTCATCGCTGATTGGTTGTCAAATCGTCATTCCGGTCGATCGGCTGATGCACGTCGACGCGACCGCAACTTTGTCACTGGCATCATGCGGCATTTCTTCAGCCTGGTCGTATGGAAGGCAGGCGATGACCGCACCAGACCTTCGCTGCCCGATCCATTTGCAATCCAGATTCCAGGGTTCTTCGATTATCTCCGAGATGAGCGAGGGTTGCGGCAAAGCTCCATCGCGCATTACCGGCATTACCTTCGCGTCTTCGAGCGACATCTCGGCGATATAGGATGCGATCCGAAGTCGCTTACATTACCGGTGGTGACGACCTTCATCACGACACAGGCCTCGCATTTCGGCCGCACCGTGATGATCAGTCTTGCCAGCATCCTGCGGGTCTTCCTGCGATACCTGCATCGGGAACACGTCCTTCAGCGCGACATCAGCAAGCTGGTCGAGATACCTCAACGTTATCGGCTGGCCGATATCCCTCGATCGATTAGTTGGAGTTCGGTCCAGGATATGCTCGATCAGGTGGACCGGCGCACCGTGGTTGGCCGGCGCGACTACGCCATGCTGCTGCTGATGGCCGTTTATGGGCTGCGCTCCCGTGAAGTAGCGCTGCTGACGCTCGACGATGTCGACTGGAAGCGCGATCGGCTGCATGTGCACGGGCGCAAGGCCGAGCACAGCACCACCTATCCGCTGGCCCCCGTCGTTGGTGAGGCGATCGTGGATTACCTCAGGAACGGGCGGCCTGACGTTCAAAGCCGATTGCTTTTCTGGCGGCATTTGGCCCCACAATCGCCACTTACACACTCTGCGGTGTCGGCCACTGCCAGCAAGTATCTTCATCGCGCGGGGATTCCGGTTAGCCGTCCAGGATCACACACTCTCCGTCATGCCTGCGTCCAGCGCCTGGTAGACACGGGGTTTTCGCTCAAGACCATCGGCGATTATGTCGGGCATCGCGCTGCCTCCTCGACCATGATTTACGCGAAGGTCCAGGTCGATGGCTTGCGGGAAGTAGCTCTGGGTGATGGGGAGGATCTGCAATGAGCCCGCGTCTTCCCGAGCCTTCAAGCCCGATCGCACCCTACATCGTCGCTTTCCTTCGCCACAAGCGCGCGCTCAACCGGCGCTATGACGTCGAAGACAAGGTGCTGCGGATGTTCGACGGCTACCTCAACGCTCAAGCGGTGACGAACCTGACCGAGATCACCCCGGCGCTCCTCGATGCATTCTTCCTGAGCCGTCCGCGCTCGCGGCCTCGAAGCTTCAACCATCTGATCGGCGTCGTCGGCCGGCTGTTCGAGTGGATGGTCGAGCATGACTTTATTGATCGTTCTCCTGTCACGATGAAGCCGCGCCGCCGAGGTAATCCGAGACCGCCCTGCATCCTGGATCTGCGGACCGCTCAACAGCTCATCGATCGCGCCGCCGAGCTCCCGGATCAGAACAACGCCCCGCTTCGCGGGCCTGCCTATGCCATCATCTTCAGCCTGTTGTTCGGGCTTGGTCTGCGCGTCGGCGAGGTTGCGCGCCTGCGCTGGCGGGATGTCGATCGGGATCGTGACGTGCTCACCATTCGCGAGACGAAGTTTTCCAAGTCAAGGCTCATTCCCATGGGGCCGCAGCTGGCACAGCGCCTTTATGCGTTCATGACGCTGCGATCACAGCACGTAGTTTCGGTTACCCCCGACACGCCGCTGTTTTCTTTCCTGCGGGGTCGAGCGGTGAACCCCGGCACGATCAGTATCATTTTCCGTTCGCTGGCCGATCAATTGGACATACCAATCCCAGCGGGAGGAACGCCGGCTCACGTGCATGATCTGCGACACAGCTTTGCGGTCGGGCGACTTCTGCGGTGGTATCGCGACGGACATAATCCCACCGACAAGCTCGTTAAGCTGTCGACCTTCATGGGCCACGTGGACCCCGCTTCCACCGCCGTCTATCTCACCGTTACAGCCGATCTCCTTGAAGCCGCCGGCCAGCGCTTCGAACGCTTTGCAGCACCGCTTTCGTATGGAGGACGGCCATGAGAACCGTCGGCAGCCTCGTCTATCAGTTCTTCGAACACCATCTCAAAGCCGAGAAGGGTCTGGCGTCCACCTCGATCCGGAGCTACCGCGACGGGATCCGGTTGTTTCTCCTATTCTTGGCCCGGGAGAACCGAACCCCGATCAGCAAGCTCAGGCTGAGAACCTCAGCGCCGACAATGTGCGGGCATTTCTCGCCCATCTTGAATCCGAGCGCGGCAACGGCATCCGAGCACGGAACCACCGGCTAGCAATGCTGCACACCTTCTTCGCCAATGCCGGGGGCCAGGAACCTATAGTGCTGCCGGAGGCCGAACGCGTCGCCGCCATCCCAAGGAAGCGTGCGCAGCCAGCAGCCACCTATTATCTCGAGCGCGACGAGGTCGAACGGCTCTTCGACAAACTGCCGCGCAGCGGAAAGCTGGCCATCCGCGACAAGGCGCTGCTCATGTTCCTGTACAATACGGGCGCCCGCGCAACGGAAGTCACCGGACTGATCGTCGATCAGTTGGTTTTGACCTCCTCACCGCGGGTGAACCTGCACGGCAAGGGCGACAAGTGGCGGACCTGTCCACTATGGCCCGAGACTGCCCGCCTGCTTGGCGAGATGCTGCGTAACCGACGCCACCCAGCCGCTACAGAAAGTCCGGTATTCCTCAGCAACGTCGGGAAGCCGCTGACGCGGTTCGGCCTATATAAGCTTGTCCGGCGTCATGGTTCGAATATTCGCATTGGCAATGGACAGAGGTCCATATCTCCACATGTTTGGAGACACACGACGGCCGTTCATCTCCTCGAGTCCGGCGTCGACGTGAACGTCATAAGAGGCTGGCTTGGCCACGTCAGCCTCGATACAACCAACCGATATGCCGAGATTAGCATCAGGATGAAGCAGGAGGCGCTTGAGGCTTGCCAGGGACTTGCTAGTTCTTCGGTGGGACCTCCCCGAAAGCCAGTCTGGCAGAGCGAGCCAAAGCTTCTCGAATGGCTCGCCGACCTCTGATCGTTATGTGCCCCGTGTCGGCGAGAGCGCTTGGATCACCAGGCTGCGGGGCACATAACCGTTCGGGACACAAAATCCGGATAATTTGAAGTCCGGCGTCAACAAGGCGAGCTTCTACGATCCGGAGATCAACCACAGCTTCGGCAGGATGGCTGCCCATTACGGCGTCGGCGTGCTTCCGGCGCGACCGAAGCGGCCGAAAGACAAGCCAAAAGTCGAGGCCGGCGTACGTTTCGCCCAGAGCTGCATCCTCGGCCGGCTACGCAATCAGACCTTCTTTTCACTGGAGGAAGCTAACGCCGCCATCCGGGATGCCGTCGAGCGGATCAACACGCACGTCATGAAGCGGTTGGGCCAAACCCGCCAGGAGATGTTCAAGACCATGGAACGCCCGGCACTCGCGGCTCTTCCGGCAGAGGACTACGAATACGCCGAGTGGAAGCTGGCGCGGGTCTCGACCGACTACCATGTCGAGTTCGAGCACTATTTCTACTCCGTGCCCCATACCCTGATCCGACAGCAGGTGGATATCAGGGCCACGGGCCGCACGATCGAGGTCTTCTTCAAGGGCAAGAGGATCGCAGTCCACCAGCGTCGTTACGGCGGATCACGCTACGGAACCGATCCTGACCATATGCCCAGCTCGCACCGGCGCTATGCCGAATGGTCGCCTGCAAGGTTCCAGCGCTGGGGCGCTTCCATTGGGCCTCAGACCSAGGGGCTGATCATCGCTATCCTGGCCAGCCGTCCTCATCCGGAACAAGGCTTTCGAACCTGCCTCGGCGTGCTGAAGCTCTATCGGGCAATTCCTACGATGCAGGCCGAGGCGGTGTCCGCCCGTGCCGTCGAGATCGGCGGACTGACCTGCAAAAGCATCACCGCGCTCATCAGCACCTACAAGGCACCACGACATTCCGCCGAACCTGCCGCCGTCGGCGAGCATGCCAATCTTCGCGGCAAAGCCTACTTTCATTAACGAGACAATCAAGAATGCTGACCAATCCCACTGTAGATACGCTGCGCCAACTCGGCCTTTCCGGCATGGCTTCCGCCTTCCAGGAACTGGAAATGCAACCGGAAGCGAGAAGCCTCCAGCACGGCGAATGGCTCGCGATCCTGCTCGAACGGGAACAGACCTCGCGTCGCCAGAAGCGCTTCGAAGCCAGAGCCCGTGCCGCCAGGCTGCGCCATGACGCCCAAATCGAGAATACCGATTTCCGAGCAGCGCGTGGTCTCGATCGCAACCTCTTCCTCAAGCTTTCCACCTGCGACTGGATCAGACAGCGGCACTCCCTGCTATTGATCGGTCCTGCCGGCGTCGGCAAAAGTTGGCTGGCCTGCGCTCTCGGTCAAAAGGCGTGCCGGGAGGATCTTGCCGTCGCCTATCACCGCGTGCCACGGCTCTTTGCCGCGCTCGCCCTGGCACGAGGCGACGGTCGCTACGCAAAGATGCTCAAGAGCCTGGGCAAAGCCGATCTCCTCATCCTGGACGATTGGGGGCCGGAGAAGCTCACCGACGAGCAACGACGCGATCTCCTGGAGATTGTCGAGGATCGATACGAGAAGCGCTCGACCATTGTTACCAGCCAAATCCCCGTGGACCACTGGTACGATATGATTGGAAATCCCACGATCGCCGACGCCGTGCTGGATCGCCTTGTCCACAACGCCTACCGCATCGAACTTTCCGGTGAGAGCCTGCGCAAACATCGAAACCTGTCAGCCGAGAATGCAACTCAGGCTTGACCTGCCCGATATTCGCCGACAATGATCAACTCAGACCCAGAGACGCTGTACATCGTCCGGCTTCGCCTCGGAATCGCGTCCGGTAAAACGCTGGAATAAGCGTCCGGTTAAAGATCGGAATTCCTGTCCGGTTTCATTGGAATACACACCTTTGAGCGAATTGTCGGCATCGACATTCGCCTTTTTTTGATATCGTTGACAGCAACGGGTGGGATATCTATGGCCTTGATCAGCCACCTAAGGGCCAAATTCCAAATAACCGACGCTTAACATGAAGAAATTTACGAATCGGCTCTCTTGCTGTTGGAACAAGGCCGGGGTGGCAATGAAGAACCGCCAATTACCAAAAATTCATTCAATAGCCGATTGCTGATAGAGGTTTGTTGACTTATATGTCAATATTGGAGGAATTGCAAAACCACGTTTCAACAGGCCGACTGTCGTTCGTAAGACCGATGCTTCCTGGGCGTGGAGTGGAAAGAAACATTTTTGTATCAACGGAAGTCGGTGAGTTTCTAAATGGTGGAGCGTCTGTTCATGCTCGATTTGATAGAGTTGCGGGTGAAGCGAGAGCTCAAATAGATGCTTTCACCACCGGAAGGGCAATTCGATTTGCCATGGACCCGATGCGAAAAGACCCCGCAACTCTTGTGGCGAGAAATGCTCCTACAAGTAAGGGAATCGTGGATATGCGAATACGACAACCGCGCCCGCAAATCCGTATCTTCGGCGCATTCGCCCAAGTCGATAGTCTCATCCTGCTTACATGGGAAGCTAGGGACAATCTTCGTTTTGGCGCAGCAGTAAAACGATGCCGAGCCCAATGGGATCTCCTGTTTCCTCAAAATTCGCCTTTGATTGGGGCCACACATGCTGAATACATCTCACGAAACATCATTATTGGCTGAGCCATCTAGCGACGATCGTATCAGCGATCGCACACTTGGTTATGTCACTCAAACCGCGCGAGACGATGTTTTTGACATGGTTGCGAACGCTTGTGTCGAAGCCGGTATAACACGCGCAAACATTGCCCGCCGGCTCGGTAAAGATCCTGCTCAAGTATCTCGTCTTCTGAATACGCCCGGGAACTGGACGATAGACACGATAGCAGAACTACTTTTTGCTATCGATGGTAGCTTCCTGCGAGCTGAACGGCACTGGCCCCAGAGAGAAGCACTATCCAATCGGAGGCATTCCACATGCGTCACGGAAAGCTCCGGTTCATTTGGCAAAGCAGAATGGAATTCTAGGGCCCCAACCCAAAATGTCGCCAAGACGGCCGCTGGTCTAGGGGGCGTACATTGGCAGAAATAAGGGCTCGCGTCGTATTTTGCGACGACATACGTCAAGAGTTCAACGGCAAACTCATCCTGATTGGGGTCTATTCTGGCGAAATCAGGCTTCAAGCCCCTTTCATTCAACCCATGGCCACATGGATTCAAATTTTCGGTCTGCCTGCTGGCGATCATAAAACAAGCGTAACAGTCACCTATGAAGACGGCAAAAACTCTGTCATTTTGGGAAAGATAGATGTGCAGTTTCAGATTTCTGACGCAGCACTACCAGCCCACGCGTTTCCAACTGGTCTGCTGGTTAATTTTGATCGGCCAGGTGACATCGTTGTCAACATCTCTATCGACGATCAACCAACATTCATCGCCGATCGCTTAAGAGTATCGATTTCAGAGAATTCATGACTCCTCCCATATTTCCTACAACTCCCTTCGCGGAAGCGACCTCGACAATCCGAAGGCATCCAGAGACCCGCTCGGCGGATTTTTTTGCCTCCTCAGCGCTGATTGCCGCTCTGCCGATCCTGCCGCTGCAGAATCTCGCGAACGACCTTCACATCCCATTCAGCTCATTGACGGATGACGTCAGATCCTTGATCGAGGCGAGTACGGACCCGACCGATTGTTCGCTTGCTGACATCCGAAAGCCGAGCGTCTTGATATCGCCTTCGGCGGTCGACTGTCGCGTTTCGATCGCCTGCAGGCGCTGATCGACGCGGGCTGAATTCGCTTCGGTCTGAACGATAAAGTCCTTCCGCCAACCCTGCAGGTCCTCGATATCGCGGCTTTTGTTCGCCGTGACCCAGACACCCATGCCGACCGAAGAGGCGATCGAGAGAATTCCAACGAGGGTATTGATATTCGCCCCCATCCTCTTCGCGCGTTCCGGCATCTGCATCTCTTCATCTCCGGTTTCGTCAGCCACCATCTTTCACGTCTTTCAATGCGGTATGGAGAGGAGGCCGGCACCGATGGCGATTGCAAGGGTGCCGGCCGTGATGAAGAATAGCGGTAAGCGCTCATTTCGTTGCGCCTTTTCGCGTTGAATTCTCTGCCGCATGAAGTGTCCACTTAAAATAGGTGGACACCAAATATGAGTGACGAAGAGCAGAAACTGCGAGTGCGGTTGGTGGGACGTGATGGGCGACGCCGCTATGATCCGGGATCAAAGGAGCGGCTTGTTGCGGCCTGCCTTGAGCCTGGTGTGTCGATATCCGGCCTTGCGCTTACGCATGGGATCAATGCCAACCTACTGCGCAAATGGGTCAAGGATGCCAGGGAGGCTCGCTTCTCGGCGGGATCTGCAAGCTCGCGGTTTATCCCGGTCGTCGCGGCAGACTGCAGCCTGCCTGTCGGGACCTCCTCGTTGGAGATGCCGGTCGCGTTTAGGGAAGACCAACCGGCGTCACTGGGGAAGGCCAATCTGTCAGGTTCTTCCAAAATAAGCGCGTTGCTACCAAACGGCGTGAAGCTGACGCTGGAATCCGGTGATGCTGATGCTTTGAGGACAATCATCGGAGCTTTGGGTCATGTTCAGACTGGGCGCTGATCTCAAGGTCTACCTGCAYCGCGAACCGATCGACTTCCGCGCCGGCATCAACAGCCTTGCGGTCCTRGTGCAGGAGACKATGGMGCTSGACCCGTTTGCGCCTGCGGTCTTTGCCTTTTGCAATCGCCGCCGTGACCGGMTGAAGCTCCTGTTCTTCGATCGGTCCGGTTTTGTGATGGTSCTGAAGCGATTGTCGGAAGACCGGTTCCGGTGGCCACGTCGGGAGATGATGGTGGTAACGCTGACGACCGAGCAATTACACTGGATTCTCGACGGCATTGATATCGACGCGATGGTCCGCCATCCGGTTCGGCAATACCAGATCGCCGGCTGACAGTTCGCAACGTCTGCGGTTGACGGGGCGAAACGGTTCAGATTCAAGAATCTGATGATCCGACCCGGCGAACCCACTGTTGAGGAGTTGATGGCGCGCATTGCGGCGCTGCAGGCGGAAAACCGTCAGCTCACGGAACGCGTGGTCAAGCTCGAGGAAGAGTTGGTGCTGGCGCGGCTGCATCGTTTTGCGCCGAAGAGCGAAAAGCACGTGGACCGCCTCTTCGATGAAGCCGAGCAGGTTGCCGATGACGACGCCAGCGGAGAAGATGGCGAGGTCGTCCACCTGCCGGACACCGGCTTGCCATCGACCGAAAGGCCGGAGGGCAAGAAGCGTGGCCGCAAGCCCCTGCCGGAACACCTGCCGCGCGAGCGCGTCGAATATGACATTGCCCACGATCAGAAGGCCTGCCCTTGCTGCCGTCACCAGATGCATCGCATGGGTGAGGCGGTCACCGAGCAGCTCCATATCGAGGTGAAGGCCAAGGTCCTGCAGAATGTGCGGTTCAAGTATGCCTGCCGCCATTGCGACCGCACCGGCATCAACACGCCTGTCATTCTCGCGCCAATGCCCGCGCAGGCCTTGCCGGGCAGCATCGCCACGGCCTCGACACTGGCCTTCGCGCTCGTCCATAAATATGTCGATGGCACGCCGCTCTACCGCCTGGCCCAGGCCTTCGAGCGTGCCGGTGTTCCCGTCAGCCGCGGCGCTCTCGGGCATTGGGTGATCGGATCGAGCGAGAGGCATCTCTCCCGAATCTATGACGCCCTGAAATTGCGGCTCAGGGCGCAGCCGCTCATCCATGGTGACGAGACCACGGTCCAGGTCTTGAAGGAAAAGGACAAGGAAGCCACCAGCACATCCTTCATGTGGGCATACAGGAGCGGGGAAGACAGCGGCGAGCCAATCGTGCTGCTCGATTATCAACCCGGCCGCGGCCAGATTTATCCGCAGGCCTTCCTCGGCGACTACCGCGGCATCTTGATGAGCGATGGCTACACCGCCTGGCGCACATTGAACGGCGCGACCCATGTTGGGTGTATGGCCCATTCCAGGCGTCGCTTCGTCGACGCGCTCAAGGCAAGGAAGAAAGGCGGCGGTCCGCCGGAGCAGGCGCTCAAGTTCTTCGCGCAGCTCTACCGGATTGAAAGCCAGGCGCGCAATGAGAAGCCGGATAAGGACGAAACGCGAGATCACTGCATCCACCGCTTCCGCCAGCAACACAGCGTCCCCATCCTGAACGCTCTCAAGGCATGGCTCGACGACATCGCGCCGAAGGTCTTGCCCGATACCAAGCTTGGCGATGCCGTGTCCTACACCCTGAACCAATGGGAGTACCTGACGCGCTATACAGAAGACGGCAGGATGCCGATCGACAACAACTTGCTTGAGCGCGACATCAGGATTTTTGCCACGGGAAGAAAGAGTTGGCTGTTCAGCGACACCGTGGACGGAGCCAAGGCCAGTGCCGTCATCTACAGCCTCATGCTGACATGCCGCGCCTGCGGCATCGAACCCTTGGCTTATCTGCGTCACGTCCTTACCGAATTACCGCAGCGTGTCATCGAAGCCGACATCACCGACCTGCTGCCCTTCAACTTCGCTGAAACGCTGAAACCGCCGCTGCATGATCCAATGGCAGCCGTCTGACGGCGACCCCGGTCAAACGGGCCGCGTCAACGCGCATGGAAATGAGCGCTTACGAATAGCGTCAGCAGAACGGCGCTGTTCATTTCTCGACCGGTGGCTGGGGTTTGATGAGACCGCCAAACCCATCCCGAACGACGTTGATCAGGGTCTTGGACGCCCCAAGGACAGCGACGATAGCGGCGGTATAGGTCGGGCTGATCCACGACTGAGAGCATTCGAGAAGCCCCGTTGTCAACTGAGTGCAGCCGGTGGCGATCAGGAATGCCGTGACGGCCGCGAGAACGGCGATCAGGATATTCGGAAGATTGTGAATTGCGTTCGTATTGAACATGATGGCTTTCCTTTGCTGAGCGGCCTTGGCCTGCTGGAGAGCGCTGGAGACGACCGCCTAGTACCGTTCCGCAGAGATTCTGACGGGTTGAGCTATCGCAAGATTGGCAGCGCTTCGGGTTGTACGAGCAATTGAATGCTTCGCGCTTCTCCAGGCTGGCGTTGAATGAGACCGGCCTTTTCCAGGGTTATCACCATCTGGTGTACAGACGGTGCGGTCACCTCAAAGTGGCGACGCA
>NZ_JARWKZ010000072.1:0-24594 GCF_050577975.1 Rhizobium sp. BR 315
GGTGACAAGGGCGCGAGAGAGCTTATTCGCGCTTCCACCCTGCCCGTCATCGATGTTGAGATCGGTGATGGCGCGCTTATCGATGTTGATACGCCACATGCCGTTGAAGCGGCAGGTGGCGTTTTGCGTAAATAACGAATAGCGGCTCTTTTTCAATGCGAAAGGATGCAATCACTGGCTTCAAAGTCGAGAGACGCCACCACGCTTTCCCACATAAATGAGCTCTTCCAGTAAACCTTCTTCGCCGGAGCTTGGAATACGAACTGTCGAGGCTGTGGAAAATTGTTTGCCTCGGTAGATTTCCATCCCAATCACGTTAGGAACTCCAGCACGCGTCAGCGTCGGAGTTGACCCAATCGTCGGCCCACACTGGAGCCGGGCTTTCGGCAGCCGCCTGGGTGCCAAAGGGACGCAGGCCCGCAAGCGTCGACCTGCAATGCGTTTTGCAAACTTGCTATGAGTTATCTTGGCGACGCATCGGCGCGCTCAAAGACGTCGTTGGTTCGCGACGGAGAAAAGTGACGCTTTGGCGATATCGAGCTTCAATCCAACCTCCTTCGGCGTTGCGCGCGCCGATGCTACGGCGAGACGCACGCTGAAGCGCTTGCCAAAGCAATCGAACCAGCCAAGGGCATCCGCGCCGAGCAATTCGATGAAGGACAAGGTCGCCGGCAGGCTGCCCGGCGTGCCGCGATCAACGACGCTTATATCCTCGCAGCGCACGCCTAACACCGTTTCGGCCAGATTCGTAGCATTTTCAAATTTGTACTCGGAGACATCGATTTGGGTATTGTCCGTAACGAAGCTCGCCTCGCTATCCAGCCGGCCATTCAGGAAGTTCATGGAAGGTGACCCGACGAAGCCGGCGACGAACAGGCTGGCCGGTTTCTCATAAATGGCCTGCGGATGGGCGAATTGCTCGACCTGCCCCTTGTACATGACGGCCACACGGTCAGCCATGGTCATGGCCTCGATCTGGTCATGGGTGACATAGATCATCGTGGATTTCAAAGTCTCGTGAAGCTGCTTAAGTTCGACACGGGTTTCGGCGCGCAGCTTGGCGTCGAGGTTCGACAGCGGTTCATCGAACAGGCAGATGCTGGAGGAGCGTACCAGCGCGCGTCCGATCGCGACGCGCTGGCGCTGGCCGCCGGAGAGCTGGCCGGGCTTGCGCTCCAGCAGCGGCTCGATCTGCAGCAGCTTTGCCACCCAATCCACCTTTTCTGCGATCAGTTTCTTTGGAGTGCCGGCGATCTTCATACCAAAGGAGAGATTGCGGCGCACCGTCATGGCAGGGAAAAGTGCGTAGGACTGGAACACCATTGCGAGGCCGCGTTGGCTGGGTTCGAGGCCGATGACATCGTTCCCGTCGATAACGATCTGACCGGCATCGCAATCGTCGAGGCCGGCAATCACGTTGAGCAGCGTAGACTTGCCGCAGCCCGACGGGCCGAGGATGACGATGAACTCGCCCTCCTTGATTTCCATGTCGACGGATTTGAGGATATCGAGGCCGGCATAGGATTTCTTGATCTGGCGGAGAGAAATACTGGACATAGTCACCCCTTAACGGCACCGGCAGCGATTCCGCGGACGAAATAGCGGCCGGAGAGGAAGTAAACGACGAGCGTCGGAATGGCGGTTATAAGCGCCGCGGCCATATTGACATTGGGATTGGCGGCGCCACGGGCATTGTTGACGATATTGGTTAGTTGCACCGTCATCGGTAGGTTGTCATTGCCGGCGAAGATCAGGCCGAGCAGATAGTCGTTCCAGATGCCGGTGAATTGCAGAATCGCTACTACGACGAGGATATTGGTCGAAATCGGCAGGATGACCGACCAGAAGGTACGCAGGAAACTCGCGCCTTCCATGCGCGCCGCCCTGCTGATCTCGTCCGGCACACCGACGTAGAAATTGCGAAATAGCAGCGTCGTGTAGGGCAGTCCGTAAATGACATGCACGAAGACGATGCCGGCATAGGTGCGGAACAGCCCGACATTGCTGAGGATCTTCACTGTTGGATACAGCATGGCCTGATAGGGAATGAATAGACCGACCGTCACCAGTAGCATAGTCACATTCGCATGCCGCGACTTCCATTGCGCCAGCGCATAGCCGTTCAGCGCGCCCGCCAGCGTCGAGATGATAACCGCGGGGATGGTGATCTTGATCGAATTCCACAGGCCGGGTCGCACGCCTTCGCAATCGAGACCGGTGCAGGCGCTTTTCCAAGCCGTCACCCAGGCATCGAAGCTCGGTGCAACCGGAAGGGACAGGAAGTTGCCCTGGCGGATCTCCTCGATCGGCTTCAGCGAATTCATCAACACGAGCAGCAGCGGCATGAGGAAGAAGATCGCCGAGACGATAAGGAAGGTATAGAGACCGATACGCGCGGCGTGCGGCGCAAGAGGTTTGAAGCGGGCCAGTGCGGTGGTCATGTGCGCCTCCGGAATTCGCTGTAGAAATACGGAGCCAGCAGCAGCAGAGACAGCACCAGCATCATGATCGATGCCGCCGATGCAAGCCCCAGATTGACGCGGGCGAAATAGAAGTCGACGGCGAATTTCGCCGGCATTTCAGTGGAGATGCCGGGACCGCCTCTGGTCATGGCGATAATGAGGTCGTAGCCGCGAATGACTTCTGACATCAAAAGCACGACACAGGAGGCGATGACCGGCCGCATGCCGGGAAAGATTACCTGGAGATAGGCCCGCCATAAGGGAATGCCTTCCATTCGGATTGCCTTCCACAGATCGTTGTCTATGCCGCGAAGTCCTGCAAGTACAATAACCATTACGAGGCCGGCGGAATGCCAGATACTGGCAATAACCAGTGTGTAGAGAGCCCTGTCCGGGCGCACCAGCCAGTCGAAGGTGAAATTTTGCCAGCCGAAGCTGTGCATCAGCGCCTGCAATCCGTTAGAGGGATCAAGCAGCCAGCGCCATGAAAGGCCTGTCACGATTAACGAAACCGCCAGCGGATAGAGAAAAATGGTGCGGAACAACGATTCAGCGCTGATGCGGCGGTCCGCCAGCACGGCGAGCAGCATGCCGAACGCGAGCGTGCCGATAATGTAGAGCGCACCGAAGATCACCATGTTGATGCAGGATACCAGCCAGCGCTGGTTGGCGAATAGTTTTATGTATTGATCGAAGCCGAAAATCTCGTAACTCGGCACAAGTGTCGACCGCGTCATCGACATGTAAAACGTCCAGAAGATCGAGCCGTAAAAGAATAGCGCGACGGCCGCGAAGAACACTACCACTGTGATATCTGGCCTGAAGGCCTGCCGATTGAGCCAACTTGTCATTCCTGGATCTCCCGAAAGCCTCACGGGCGGCGGAGCGCCGTCCGGTCTCGATAACTATTGGCTCTGAAGGATACCGCTTAGGGTCTCGATCGCCTTCTCCGCTGTCATCGACGGATCGGTCCAAAACTGCGTGGCGAGATCGGTCATCTGGCCGTTCAGGTCTCCGGGAAGTGCAACATAGGCGGAGTTGACCGCCTCCCCCGGCTTGGCAAGCATGGAGACGCCCTTGGCCGCACAAGCGTCAAGCGAGCTGGTATCGACGTCGAGGCGCGACGGAACAGAACCCTTGACCGCGGCGATCTTCGTTTGGACGACCGGGTTCATCACGGTTTCTGCCAGCAGGGTCTGGCCGTTAATGCGGTCCTCATCGGTGTTAACCGGGAAGGCGAAAACATCGACGATCACGGCATAAGCGGGCTTTTCGCTCGGCGTCAGGAAACAGCCGAACTCCTTCCCGGCTGTCAGCCCGGCCGCGAGAAATTCGCCGCGCGCCCAGTCACCCATGAACTGCATGCCGGCCTTGTCGGTGATAACAAGATTGGTCGTATCATTCCACGAACGGCCTGGGCTGGCCGGATCAGCGTAGGTCGAAACCCTGCGGTAGAGCTCGAACGCCTTGGGCAGGATCGGAGACTTCAACGCCTGCGGATCGCGTTTGACGAACAGTTCGTTCCAATACTCCGGTCCGCCCAGCGCAAGGATGAAATCGGTGAGGATCGAGACCTCTTGCCACGGCTCGCCGCCGACTGCAAAAGCGATGTGGCCGGCGGTCTTGAGCTTGTCTGCAGCCGCAAACATATCGTCAATGCTCTGCGGTTCTTCAAGCTTTAACTCATCGAACAGCGACTTGGAATACCAGATCCAGTTATCTGCGTGGACACCCACCGGCAGGGCGACCAGCTTCCCGTCGACATTGAGCTTGTCCCAGATCAGCGGCGCCATCACCTTCTGCCAGCCGCCGGTTTCCGCCAGATCGTTGAAATCGCGAAGCTGACCCGCTGCGGCAAGGTCGCGCAGTGCCGCGTTCGGCGTCATCAGGACGACAGAGGGCGGCTCGCCGCCCGCGATACGGCTCGTGGCGGCAGCTATGGCGGAGTCGAAATCGGCCGACGGGCTATCGATCCATTTGCCGCCGCGCGCCTTATACGCGTCCGCAATTGTGTTCATCGCCTTGGATTCGCTGGAGCTGGTCCAATACTGCTGCACATCGACGGTCTGGGCATGCGCTGCACCGGCCGCGGCGAGCAGGCCGAGAAGGGTCAGTGTGGAAGAGAGTCGTGTCACGTTCATTTTAATCCCCTTTTTTTGCAAACGTGCTGTCGATCCCGTTTCGACAAGATGGGGAGGCGCCGCTTCGGGCGCTCCGAAAGTGTCAGTTGGCGCCCCCCGGGGCAACGCCGAGATCGCGGTTGATGCCGTCGAGAAGCGCAGTCATGTCGCTCTTGGTGATCTTGTCGCCCGCGACCCAGGCCACGGTGTTGTAGATGCCAAGGAAGGAGCCGCCGCAATATTCCAGCATCTTCTCGGTTTCCTTGTCATCAAGGTCGAGCTGGGCTTGAAGGAAGGCGCCGAAGCGCTTGCGGGCGAATTCCTGCTCCAGCACCATGAGGGGCTGGCTTTCGACACTGAGGACGGTCAGCGGCAGCGCCGCCGCCTCGACCGAGACCGAGCATTCGCCACGAATATCGCGGGAGGAAGAGGCGACCTCGATGCTGAGCGTGCCGGCATCCAGCAGCCAGCGGCGGTAGTCCGGATCGTAGTAGCGCAGATCGCGGGCCTCGATGACGATGGAAACGCGCTTCGTTTCGCCGGGTTGAAGCTCAATCTTGGAAAAGCCCTTCAACTCGCGTAGCGGACGTATGAGGCGCGGGGCATGCGGGCGTGTATAGACCTGCACAATCTCCTTGCCCGCGACCCGGCCGGTATTGGTCACGTCCACAGACACCGTCAATGTGCTGGCGGCGTCGATGCGGTCGCGATCGACCGCGACGTTGGCATATTCGAAGCTGGTGTAGCTAAGGCCGAACCCGAAGGGGAAAAGCGGCTGGAGCTTGCGCTTGTCGTAGGATCGGTAGCCGACGTGGACGCCCTCGCTATAAACATGACGGTTGTTCTCGCCGGGATAACTGAGAAAACCGGGTGTATCCTCAAGAAGGACCGGAAAGGTGACGGTGAGTTTGCCGCAGGGGTTTTGCACGCCGAAAAGAATGTCGGTCACTGCGCGGCCTGCGCCTTGCCCCCCGAAGAAGGCGGACATCACCGCAGGCGTCTGGCTGATCCACGGCATGACCACCGCATCTGGGATCGCTAGAACAACCGCAATTTTCCCGTTGCGGCGCGACAGCCGGTCAATCAGCTCATCCTGGCCATCGTGCAGGTTGAGATGGGTGCGGTCCGAGCCTTCGCCGTCATACCCTACCTCAGTATTGCCGAAGAAGAGCACAACGTCGGCGGTGTCGATCTCGGCGAGCGCTGACTCTTCCGTGGCGCCGCCGGCATCGAAGTCGGATACCGCATGGAAGCTGATGCCGGCGKAGGGGGCCAGCCGACGGATTTCGTCCAGCGGAATATCAACGTCGGTCGGCCGGGTGGTGGCGCAGCCGGAACCCTGAATGACCGGCTCCTTCGCAGCAGCGCCGACCACCGCGATGCGCTTCAGCTTTGCCCCGTCCAGCGGCAGCAGCCCGCCTTCGTTCTTCAAGAGGACGGTCGATTCGGCTGCCATTCGCTGTGCCAGCGCATGGTGCTTCCTGTAGTCCACCGTCACATCCTCGCGGGCGCTATTTCGGGCCGTGCGCACCAGCTTGAGGACGCGCAGGCAGGCCTGATCGAGCGCCCCACTCGGCACGCGGCCATCGTTTACGGCCTGCAGCAATTCCTGCTTGCGCGCGCCGCTTTCCGGCATGTCGAGATCGTTGCCGGCGTTCAGCGAGGCCGGCCGATCCTTGATGCCGTGCCAGTCTGACATGACCACGCCGTCATACCCCCATTCGTCACGTAGAACCTCGGTCAACAGCCAGTGGTTCTCGGCGGCCTGAACACCATTTAGGCGGTTGTAGGAACTCATCACCGTCCAAGGGTTGCTCTTCCGGATCGCGCGTTCGAACCCCTTGAGGTAGATTTCGCGGAGCGCCCGCTCCTCGACATCCGAACTCATCGTGGTTCGCTGAACTTCGGAATTGTTACAGGCGAAGTGCTTCAGCGATGCGCCGACGCCATTGTCCTGCATGCCGTTTATGACGGCTGCAGCGATATCGCCGGAAATGACGGGGTCTTCGCCGTAATATTCATAGGCGCGCCCGGCCAGGGCCGTGCGGCGGATATTGATTCCGGGGCCGAGTAGGATATGGACCCCGAACGCCTGGCATTCGGCCGCCAGCGCCTCGCCCAGCTCGTAGGCAAGATCGACATCCCAGGAGCAAGCGAACGAGGAGCCGTTCGGAAAGCAAGTGGCCGGACGGGTGGAGCCGAATGCACTCTCGACGCCATGCGACGAGTCCGCATTGACGACGCTGAAGAACGAGGCAAGCTGGCTGTCGCTATCTTGCGGACCCTCGATCTGGTCAATCGAATAACGCACGCCGTAGGTCCCGTCAGTCATCAGGATTTCCGGAACGTTGAGGCGGTAGTTGGTTGCTGTGCGCCACAAGCCATGGCCGCTCACCAGCGCCACCTTTTCTTCAGGCGTCATCTGGTCTACGAGGCCGGCCAGTTCTTTGTCGGATATGCTCCACGTCATCGATCGTCCATCCCATTTTGCGGGCAGAGGCCAGCCTACTTTGGCAGGCCTCCCCGCCTTTGCGGCACTTACACCGCGCCAAAGAACGCCCTGACGATGTCACAGGAAATCGAATGCATCTAGCCGCGAAACTTGTTCTGGATATACGTCAGTTTTTGATATTTAGTGTGTCAGAAAATGGGAGGAGCACTTGAACGTCGCCTATCTGAAGCCGGACCATTGGCGCGAGCGGAGTGACTGCGAATACGAAGATCACGCCCCATCCGGTGAATCTTACTGCCGGGCCTTCGTGCATGGCAATGCCGATGTACCCTATCACTGGCATCGGGAAATGGAGATAGTTTTCGTTCTGCGCGGCAGCTTGCGGCTGATCGTCAACGGGCAGGTGTGCGAGATGAAGGAGGAGGATCTCATCATCATCAACGGCGATGTCCCACACAATTCGACGTCGATTTCCCGCGACGCATTGATCTGTGGCGTGCATCTGGAGAGCAGCCACTTCGAGCGCGTGGGATTACCAGGCTTCTCCAGCCGGCAATATCTCTGCCGCACATTCTTGCATTGCCGCTCTTTCATGAACAAAGTGGCCCCGATCAAATCGCTCATCGCCCGGATCATTCTTGACCAAGCCGATCGGCCCGAAGAAGAATTAGCACGCCAGACTGTCGCTAATCTTTTAGCTTGCTATGTCTACCGGTGGATACCCTACGAGGATGCCGCGACCGCGAATGCTCAAATGCGCGCTGACAGCCGCAATCGCATCTTGCGCATTATGGATTCGCTCGGCGATCAGGACGAGAACCAGCACCTGAACGAGATCGCGCAGGCGGAAGGTCTGACCGTCAGCCATCTATCGCGGCTTTTCAAACGGCATCTGGGCATCGGTTACCGCGATTATTCCCAAAACCTACGGCTCGACAATTGCGCAAACGAATTGCGTACGACCGACGATACAATCGGGAAAATCATGGAACGGAACAGCTTTGGGAATCCAGCGGTCTTTTACAACAAGTTTCGGGCCCGATTTGGTAGTAGCCCGGCGGAATTTCGACGCGGCAGCCGCCCTCTCCGTCCGCAGAGCCTCCTTACCGACGAGGATACTTCCACGGCTTTGAAAATTCTTTCCACTCATGCGGCAGGATTAGGCAGGGCCGCAGACCTGGCAGTCGGGCTGAACGCAGCAAAGCGCCATGTCGTCATGAGCGCTCCTCACCATGCCAGCCTGAGCTGACGTAGGGATCTAGGCTCAGGACTCATTGCTTATAGCCAGAAGATGACGGTTGCGGCGAGAGCGATAGCGGATAGGAAGGCCATTGAGCACCTGTCATAGCGCGTAGCGACGCGCCGCCAGTCTTTGAGACGTCCGAACATGATCTCGATCCGGTTGCGCCGTTTGTAGCGGCGTTTATCATATTTGACGGTCTTGCTGCGGGATTTCCGACCCGGAATGCAGGGCGTGATCCCCTTCGCCTGTAAAGCGTCACGATACCAGTCGGCATCATAGCCACGGTCGGCCAGCAGCCATTTGGCGTTGGGAAGCTCATCCAGCAAGGCGGCAGCACCGGTGTAATCGCTGACCTGACCGGCCGTTATGAAGAAACTGATCGGGCGACCACTCGCATCCGTTACGGCATGAAGCTTGGTGTTCATGCTACCTTTCGTGCGCCCAATCAGGCGGCCCGGCCCCCCTTTTTTACCCGCAGGCTGGAAGCTGTGCGGTGGGCCTTGAGATAGGTCGCATCGATCATAACGGTCTTGCGATCTGCAGCTTCAGGCACAGCCAAGCCTTCCATCATTTGCATGAAGATGCCCTTGTCGCCCCAGCGTTTCCAACGGTTATAAAGCGTCTTCGCCGGGCCATATTCCTTCKGCGCATCGCACCACCGCAGACCGTTGCGATTGACGAAGATGATGCCGCTCAAAACGCGTCGATCATCAACGCGCTGGCGACCGTGGCTCCTGGGAAAATAAGGCTGAAGACGGGCCATCTGCTCGTCCGTCAGCCAAAACAAATTGCTCATTCGTCGGGCTCCTATGCGCCCGTCTGAATCACAGCAGACAGTTCAAATCAATGGGTCCTGACCCTAGGTCGCACTCCGCGTCCCTGGTGTCAGCGGCGATCTGTCGAACCTTGTCGAGCGCGTTGCGTGTTTCGACAACAGCCTGGAACGGTGACCCGAGGAGCTGCTCCGGCGCACGATCCCATGCTGCTTCCGCGGCCGGATTGGCTGCAAGCACCATTCCTTCCTCCGAAAGGACGACGATGGGGTCAGGTGTGGCACTCAGGATATCGAGCATAGAATCGACGCGATCGGACAGTTGCTGCTCGCGCCGCTTATGGGGTCCGATATCCCGCGTCGTTCCCCATAGACGAATGAGGAGACCTTCCTTAATGGCGGCCCGGAAGTCATTCTCGACAAGCATTTCGCTGCCGTCATGCCGCCGGTCGATGGCGACCGCATGGTCCAGTCGGTAGTTCGCGCGGACTAGGTTGCGCGCCATCTGGCGATTCATTTCCGTGTCGGGAAAATATCGAGAGACCGGCTGAGTATTGAAGTCCAGACCATTCGGCACCCGGTATAGACGGGCCATCGCCTCGTTGCACGCGCGCCATCGGCTTTGGTTGGCGAAGATTCGGTCGACGATCTCCTCCTCCGCAAGGGACGTCTCGACGGGTTCGAGGAATTCGATGCATCAGCAGGCCTCGGTCGCGGCTCCGATCATCTGTGAAAGAATCTCGACCCGCTCGAGAAGCTCAGGTCCAATCCCGAGCACTGTCGGCGTTAGGACTTGCTTGACCACGGCGGCACCCCGGACACCATCCGGGATCACGGTGGCGAGCATAGGGATCTCGCTATAAGACGACGAATTAACCCATACTGGAATGGCAGACCCGGTCGGCTGTTCCCCCCGGGCGATCGCTCTCAATGTAGCGGCCGACGAACTGCTATATATTCGTTCGAGGGCGACATCTGTGATGTCTTTCGCTTCGATTCCTAACTCACGCGCTTCAAAAGCGTCCACGCCGGACAACTGTCCGTCACGGTCGATCCAGTCGATCATAAGGGTTCCGAGTGAAGTTAGGGGCACAATAGCTTTCTTCATTTCCTGTTCCTGCGGTTCGGTTTCATACCTTTCCCAGGCGCCGTTGCCGAAACTACGGCGATCCAGCCACACGGCGAGGGAATGGCAAACCCTAAATCCACACCGATCAGAAAAATAGCTACAGGTCAGCTATATGGTGCGCGATTACGCATCATTTTGATGCTGTTTTGCGCATGAGCGGCAAGGCTACGGTGAAAACTAGCGGCTTCCTTTGAGTAGTTTTCCCATTTGAAGCGCCGCCGACGTCGCCAACGCGCTCGGTGCCCGCGCCGACTACGCCGAACGGGCAAGACGCTTAAGCAAGGCCCTCGCGGCCGCTCAGGAAGTCGAGCGGCTGACAGAAGCCCGCTACCGCGCCGGCGCCATTACCATGCGGGTCTGGCTCGACGCCCAGGAGCGACGGCGAGCAGCCGAAACCGCCCTCATAGATGTGCGCCTGGCGCAGATCATCAACGAATCCCTGCTCTACCGCGCGCTCGGCGGGAGCACAGCGACGGTTTACCGCGGGACCGGCACGGTCAATGCCGAGGCAGCCCATGCCAAATAAGAGCTATAGCAGCGTTGTTACTGCGCCGCGGCCTGGATGCTTTCGACGCCGTACATCCGTCGGCAAAAGCTTCTGCAGCTAACGTGCACACGTCCTCCACGATTCTACGGCTCGCCAAGGCTGGCGATAGAGTGCAAAGCGCGCGCTTTGACGCATCGATAACGCTTGGATCCATTGAATGCTCCGCAATGAACTGGAAGGCGACGCCGCCTCCTAGCCCGATCGTGCACCGCCAACGCACGAAATGGGCGCTGCTAATCAACAAATGATGAGCTATCATCACGCCGACCGTTAAGCCATCCGGTTGGCGAGCAACCCATTTCCATGCGAAATGCAAACGTAAATGCTGAGGTTGAACTGAAACCAAGCTCGAGCGCAATGTCCGTTACCCGCCGTTTAGCGCCCAGCCATTCTACTGCTCGAAACAGACGCATTCGATGGCGCCAGAGACGTAAACTCATACCAACCTCCGCATTGAAATGACGGGCGAGCGTTCGCGAAGACAGACCCGCATTGGCGGCCCAATCATCAATATTGCGCGGATTGTCAGGGCAAAAATAGAGCATTTCGCAGATGTCGCGCAAATGGCTGCTTCGAGGCCAGGGAAGGTGGAAATCAAGCTGCCTAAGCCGTCGTATCTGGTTAAGCACGACTGCGTCGAGCTTGTCACGGTAAAGTGCCTCGTCCGCATCCTGCGCGATTGCCGCGATTTCCATGATCAACAAGCGAAGAAGCGGGGAGACGGAAAGAACACTGCACTTCCCAGGCATGCCGAGATCGGGCACGTCTCCAATATAGAGGTTGCGGAACTCGACGTCGTCGAGAGCGGCTGTGGTGTGGCGCACACCCGCCGGGATCCAGATCGCCTGCTCCGGTGTGATCACAAAGCGAGCTTCATCTAGTGTCACCATTAGCGTTCCAGAGGTGGCATAAACAAACTGGTTCCAAACGTGGACGTGCATAGGAAAGGCATGGCGGGCTGCAAGCGTCTGCGATCGCAGAAAGACCGCTCGGGGCAACTCCAGGAGRTTCGGGACGTCGACGGAGTGCCAAACACGCTTCATGAAACGAAACCCTGACAATAATGGCCGGTCGTTGATACTGATCGTCAATTTATCGAAAGACAGACAATTCGACAACATCTATGCTCTCCTTGCGATTGGCATGGCGATCAGGCCAACTTGGGCGCCGAACTTGTTTAAGGTCCCGCCTCGCTATTCAGTATGTCGGAGCGCGTGGGTAAACCCCGACGGCATATCTAATTGTTCAGAATGAACGGAGAGGACGAATGGCAATTGGTTATAAGCAAATGCTCGCCGAAGCTGACGCCGAAGTTGCATCGGTAACTGTCGAAGAAATGTCGGGTCGGTTCAGCTCTGACGAAATCGTCATGGTCGATATCCGCGACCCGCGAGAATTGGAACGCGATGGCATGATCCCAGGTGCATTCCACGCTCCCCGAGGGATGCTCGAATTTTGGATCGATCCCGAAAGTCCCTACCACAAACCGGCGTTCGCGGAAGGCAAAACCTACGTATTCTACTGCGCGTCCGGCTGGCGCTCACTGCTTGCTGCCCGTCTCGCCACGCAGATGGGCCTTGATGCCCGCAGCCTGCGCGGAGGCTTCGGAGAATGGAAAAAGCAGGCGCAACCCATCGGCGAGAAAGCCGCGCGCGGTTGAATCTGCCCGAATTATGTGCGGGAAGGAGTATGCGAGTGGAAAAATATGAGGATGGTTTGGCCCGGTGTCCGGCCAATCACCAGCCGTTGACCCCTATCTCATATCTTGAGAGGGCCGCACTGACCTACCCCGATCATCTGGCGGTCGTTCACGGCGCAGCGAGAACTAACTATCGAGAACTATGGCGCAACTGCCGGCGGCTGGCGTCAGCCCTCATCAAACTTGGAATAGGACGGGGCGACACCGTCTCGGTGCTTTTGTCCAACACGCCGCCAATGATTGAAGCGCACTATGGCGTCGCCATGGCCAATGGCGCTGTGTTGCACTCGCTGAATTATCGCTTAGACGGGCCGGCAATCGCGTTCCAGCTTAACCATGCCGATAGCAAAGTGCTGATTGTGGACCGCGAATTTTCAGCACTCGCCGCGGCAGCACTCTCTACACTCGAGAATCCACCGATCGTTATCGACTATGACGATCCCGAGTTTCCCGTAGATGCTCCTCAACCGAAAGGTCCGCGGATCGGGTCATTGGATTATACCGAGTTTCTTGAAGCTGGTGATCCGGAATTCGTCGCCCAACCACCTCAGGACGAGTGGGACGCAATCTCGCTGAACTACACCTCCGGCACGACCGGCAACCCCAAGGGCGTGGTTTGCCATCACCGTGGGGCAGCCCTCATGGCACTGAATAAAACCGTTCATGGGGAGATGGGCAGACACCCCGTTTATCTTTGGACACTGCCCCTCTTCCACTGTAACGGCTGGAGCTTTTCCTGGACAGTGTGCGTCCAGGCAGGTACTCATGTCTGCCTACGCTGGGTTCGCTCAAAGCCGATTTACGATCTTATCGTAGAACATCGGGTGACTCACCTGTGCGGCGCGCCGATCGTCATGTCGACACTGCTAGACTCACCCGACGAATACAAACTCCGCCTTTCTCACGAAGTCATCTTCATTACCGCCGCTGCGCCGCCTCCCGCAGCCGTTTTGGCTGCGATGAAGGAAGCCGGGTTTCGTGTTTTACATCTCTACGGATTAACGGAAACCTACGGTCCGGCTGTGGTCAATGAATGGAAAACCGAATGGGATGAACTTCTGCCTGGTGATCAGGCCGCGCGCAAAGCACGCCAAGGTGTTCGCTACCTATCCATGTCGGAGGTTTCGGTCCTCGACCCCAGTACTATGGAGCCGGTCCCCGCCGACGGGGAGACGCTAGGCGAAGTGATGATGCGTGGCAATGTCGTAATGAAGGGTTACTTGAAGAACAGGAAAGCGACAGATGAAGCGTTCGCCGGCGGCTGGTTCCACACGGGCGACCTCGGGGTGATGCATTCCGACGGTTACATTCAACTCAAGGACCGTTCGAAGGACATCATAATCTCTGGAGGAGAAAACATCTCTTCGATCGAGATCGAGGATGTGCTGTACCGCCATCCAAAGGTGTCGCACTGTGCCGTTGTCGCTATGCCTGATCTTAAGTGGGGTGAGCGGCCAGTGGCATTTGTCGAGTTGCGTCGGGATGCGGAAGCAAGCGAAGAGGAACTGCTTGACTACTGTCGAAGCACACTTGCCCGTTTCAAATGCCCATCTAGGATTATCTTCCAGGACCTGCCGAAGACCTCAACCGGCAAGATACAGAAATTCGTGCTTCGAGCTCGTGCCGAGGCTTTGGCCTCTGATGGCAGTGTCGGGTAGCCGCATTTAGACCGTCGCTTGTCGTCCTTCGAAAGGAAGAATTGTGGTTCAGTCTGCCCCCCTTGTTGTCGTCAATCACCTTGGTGAAGCGCTGGGCAGTGCCCTGTCCGCGCATCCATGCAAGCCTATTGTCGAAACGGCTTCAACGCCCGACCGACCGTGGGCTATACGCGAAGATGCGAATATTCTGATCACCGGAACCCTTCCGGGCTGGCGTGATGCGCCTGAACAGGCGCCGTCAGAGCTGTCGAACCTCGGTTGGATCCAGACAATATCTGCTGGGGTGGATATTTTTCCGAGGTGGCTCCTGTCCGGGCGGCTTGTCTCGACGGGGCGTGGACTGACAGCCTCCTTAGTTGCAGAATATGTAATGGCGGCAATTCTGCGGATGCAGAAACCCCTCGAACTAACGGCCGTGCGCGGAAATATATGGAATAGCACGCCTCTGGGGGCAGTGGCAGGACAGCGGCTTGGCATTGCAGGCTTTGGAGCCATTGGCGCGGAAATTCTCCAACGAGCCAGAGCCTTCGAGATGGATGTCTCCATCTTACGGCGCGAGCCGCCCGCCGAGGCACCCGCAGGCGCACGTTACTGCTCCGATATCGAGGAGCTTATCGGCTGGGCCGATCATCTCGTACTTGCCCTGCCGTCAACGGCCGAAAGCCGCAACATGCTGAACCGGTCGAGGCTTCTTTCCGCTCGGACCGGGCTGCATCTAATCAATATCTCGCGCGGTGACTTGCTGGATCAAGAGGGTCTGATTGCCGCGATCGATGCAGGACGTATCCGGTGTGCGACGCTGGATGTCACCGACCCCGAACCGTTGCCCATCGGGCATCCGATGCTTACTCATCCGAAGATCCTGATTACTCCCCACAATGCCTGGACCGGGGGGGACTGGAAAGCCGCCTTTACGGCGCGCGTCTTGCGTGGGCTCGATGCCTACGCCAATGGCGACAAACCAGACTTTCAGGTTGATGTGGAGCGGGGCTATTGAGCCGGAGGAAGGGCAATTCGTTTATCGCCATTAGAATGCACGCGAGCGGTACCGAAAAGCCGGCAATACAGTCCGCTTTCCACCTAAGCTGTTTTTTCGAGGGAGCGCTGGCTTCCCGCACAGTTTTACCGGAGCCCTTTGAGTAGTGCGGTTGGAGCTTCCAAACGAAGTTCTTGAGTCTAGACGTGCACCGGGCACGTCGTATCGTTTCTGGTTATTGTTCCAATATCCTGCTACTGTTGACTATGCACTGTAGCGGTGTGTCGATGTCGTTTCGACGAACGAAAGGAACACCCTTGGACCTAAGACAGATCAAATGTTTCGTGGCGCTCGTTGAGGAAGGCAGCGTGACAGGCGCAGCAAGGCGCCTGAATGTTGTGCAGCCTGCCGTCAGCATGTCCCTGCGCAAGTTCGAGGATGAATTCGGAGTCGTTCTATTCGACCGGACCGCGCGTGGTGTTGTCGTTAGCCAAAAAGCACGCGGACTGTACGAGATCTGCGTCCATATTTTGGATCAGGTAGCTGCGGCAGCGGATGTGTTGCGGTGCGGCGACATCGAGACCCCTACTACGCTTACCGTTGGGTCGTTACCGTCGGGGGAGTACAGCCTGCTTCCGGTTGCACTTAGCGCGGTCGCGGAGGCATTTCCTGGCTGCAAGATTACCAGTCGCCACAGCTTCAACGAAGAGCTTCTCGACCGTGTGTCGCAGGGACTATTGGACATTGCCATCGTAAGCGAGATCAAGAAGCATGAGCGGCTTCCACATGATTATCTTGGGTCAGAGCGGCTCTTGTTCGTGGGCGCGCCGGGAAGTGGACTGGAGCGGATGAAAAGCATTTCCGCTGCCTCCATCGCCAAATATCGCATGGTGCTGAGTCCGGTTCTGCGCCGGCGGTTCGAGAATGACTTCGCTCGTGCCGGAATCGAACTAACGGCCGCGGTCGAGGTTGATGCGGCAAACAGCATCTTTGGAATGTTGCGCCAACCGGGCTGGTTTTCGATCCTTCCCGCCAGTGCTTTCTGTGGGATGCCGGACGGCGAGTTTGCGGTGACGCCGATATGCGAACCTGCAATCGAACGCGATCGCTGGCTCGTATGGTCTCGCGGTCGTCCGTTGTCCATGGCCGCGACGTTGTTTGGCGACGTAGTGCGCAAGCTTCTAACGGCGAACGCGTATTGCACTGTTCCGGACACAAATGCGCCTGTCGTGAAAGGCTTACCCGCAGCGAGCGAATGACGGTATCCGCCGCAGACCTCGAAGCGGAGCAACTCGACCCCCAAGCTTTTCTGGGTTGCATTGAAGCCGCGTCTCTCTACGCAGAAAGAGCATTAAGTCTGACGCTAGCGGTCAGCCGACTCAGGCGAACTGATCCATTGAATCAGAGGTCGGTCTCGCGTTTGAGAATTGGCCGATCGAAGGCCGTAATGGGCGGGGGACTGCCTGAATATCGGCGAATGTCGGCGAGACAGGACTGGGCGGAGCAGCCCTGTGATAGGCTTGATGCACCGCGGTCGAGTGTCAGCGCGTTTGGGTTACCGTGGAGTTCAATTGCGCCATCGGCATCTGTGCCCGGATCATACCATGCACCAGTTGCTAAACGGATCACGCCGGGCATGATGCCAGGGATGATAGTTCCCGTGGCAAGACAGCGTCCGCGATCGTTGTAGATTTCCACTAGATCGCCGTCGCGGATGCCCCGTAGTGCCGCATCGGTGGCGCTCATATACACCTGTTCGCGCCCGTTGCGCTTGCCCTTCTGACTGCTGGTGCCATGGTCCAATTGGCTATGTAGTCGAAATTTCGGTTGATCCGACAGTAGGTGCAAGGGCCACCTCGCCGCCATATCTCCCCCGAGCCATTCGAACGGTTCAAGCCAGACTGGATGACCCGGGCAATCAGAATAGCCGAAGCTGTCAATCGTTTCTGAGAAGATTTCGATTCGACCTGAGGGCGTGCCGAGCGGATGGCCGACGGGATCCGCCCGAAACTGCGACAACAGCAGCGAAGGCTGCGGCTTGTTTCTGAAATCCAGCAATCCCCTTTCCCAGAAGCACTCGAATGGAGGCAATGCGGGATCCACTGCCGGATGTGCACGGTATACGTCGTAAATCTGTTTCAGCCAGTCCATTTCATCGCGGCCTTCGGCGAAGTCCTGCTCGAGGCCGAGCCGCCGGGCAATGCCGCGGAAAATGTCGAAGTCACTGCGCGCCTCGCCGTAAGGCGCTGTAACCTGCTTCATTGCGACCAACACTCCTTCGCGTTTGGCGTGACCAATGTCGTTCCGCTCTACCGAGAGTGTCGCAGGCAGAACAATGTCGGCCATCTTCGCGTTCGCGGTCCAGAACTGTTCATTCGCGATGATTGTATCCGGGCGTTGCCAAGCCAATGCAAGACGTGCCAGATCTTGATGATGGTGGAATGGATTGCCACCTGCCCAGAAGATAAGACGAATATCGGGATAAGTGTGCGTCTGCCCATTGTAGGTAAATGAGGCCCCCGGCTTGAGTAGCATATCCGCTATTCGAGCGCAGGGTATGAACTCCCTTACCGGATTCCGGCCCTGTGGAAAGGTAGGGCCAGGCAGAAGGGGGTGGGGGCTGCCGATGGCGTTGGTAGTCCCATAACCCACAGCGAACCCGCCGCCAGGCAAACCGATCTGGCCAAGCATTGCAGCCAAGGTAACCAACATCCAGAATGGCTGTTCGCCATGTGCCGCCCGTTGCAGCGACCATGCGCCGTTAAGCATCGTACGGTGCATGGCCATATCACGTGCCAGCCGAATGATCTCTTCCTGGGGGACACCGGTGATCGGCGCGGCCCAATCCGGCGTTTTCGGCGCACCGTCATTCGTGCCTAGCAGATAGGGCAGAAACCTATCGAACCCAGTACAGTAGCGCGAGACAAAGTCTGTGTCCCAGAGGCCTTCGGTGAAAAGCACGTGCGCCAGTGCCAGCATGAGCGCGGTGTCCGTGTTCGGCCGCAGCTTTATCCAACGATGTTCGGCGCCAACATCGAGATTGTCGTTCACCGGCCCAACGTTTACAAACACAGTGCCTGCAGCACCCATAGCCCGTAGTCCTGCCTCGGTGCGGTGTTCGCTGGCGCCTCCGGACGAAATCTGCGCATTCTTGGCCGGAACGCCCCCGAATGCGACAAAAAGTTGTGTATGTTGCTGCAGATCCTGCCACGAGGTGTGGTCGGCCATTAGCACGTCCATTGGAGCCACGACATGTGGCATCAAAACCCGCCCTGCGCCAAGGCTATAGGTGTCGGAATGCGCCACATACCCGCCCGCCAAGTTCAGAAATCGATGAACCTGGCTTTGCGCATGATGAAACCGGCCGGCGCTGGCCCATCCGTACGAACCTCCAAAGATCGCATCATTACCGTGTTGTAAGCGCACACGTTCCACTTCTTGTGCGACCAGGTCCAGTGCCGTATCCCAGTCAACCTCGACAAAGCTATCGGATCCGCGAGCACCTCCAGCTGCGCCGGGCCCGTTTTCAAGCCATCCGCGCCGGACCGCGGGGCGTCTAACCCGCATACGATTGAGATTGGCGTCGATGCGGTCGAAGCCTATTTCCGGCGGCCAAGCGTCGTCACGCCAGGGCTTCAGCAACGCGGTGCCGTCTAGATCCGTCTCAACCTCGTAGATGCCCCAATGCGCGGCAGTATAGTGTTTCCGTGTGGTCTGGGTGGCAGATTTGCGCATGGTGTCTACTCACGTCACGCCGTTTGCGCGGAAGGTGTCGATCTCGCGCTGGTCATAGCCAAGGTCGGCACTAAGAATATAATCCGTTTGAGCACCCAGCGGCGGGCTTGGCCGCAGTGGTATCATTGGCGTGTCGGGATAACGTAGCGGACTGTGGGCCATGGTGATTGTACCGAATTCCGGATGCTGCATTCCGGTGAGCATCCCCCGCTCGAAGAGATGCGGATCCTGCGTAACTTCCTCAAGAGTACGGATCGGCGCACAGGGCACGCGGGCAGCGATCAGGCGCTCGAATAGCAGTGCCTTCGGATGTTGGCAGGACCAGGCACCGACCAGATCATCCAACAGGTCCATATTGCGTACACGGTCGGGCATCGTTGCAAAGCGCGCATCCTGCGCCAAGGCCGATGCGCCCATCACCTCCACCAGCGCCGTCCAGTGACCATCATTATTGCAAATGATCGCGATGTGGCCGTCTGAGGTCGGGTAGACATTGTAAGGAGCTAGTGACATTCCGCCGTGCCGGTTGCCGGTGCGTAACGTTTGCCGCGCCCCGCCGCCATATAACAGCCCTAGCGATGAACTGAGGGAGTGATACACCGCTTCGAGCATCGACACTTCGACCACCCGGCCCACGCCGGTGCGTTCGCGCCCGAGAAGGGCCGTTGCGATTGCGCCGTAAAGGTGTATGCCGCCGAAAAAATCGCAGATCGCGGGGCCGACTTTCATTGGGGGGCCGTCAGCATAGCCGGTGATGCTCATCACCCCGGACATTGCCTGCACAGTCAAATCCATCGCGGGATAGGAAGTGTAAGGCCCGGTCTTTCCGTAGCCCGAGCCCGAGGCGTAAATGATGCGCGGATTACGCTTTCGCACGGCGTCCACCCCGAGATGCAGCCGATCCATGACGCCAGGCGCGAAGTTCTCAACAAGCACATCGGCCCTGTCGATCAATTCCAGAAGAATGCGGTGCCCGTCTTGGGTCTTCAGGTCCAGTGTAATGGAATCCTTGTTGGCATTAAGCAGCGCAAATGGCAGGGCGGCTCCGCTCTGCGCGCTTCGCTTGCGTAGGTGTTCGCCGTCGCGCGGTTCGACCTTGATCACGCGCGCGCCGGCCATGGCTGCAAGAAAAGTGGCATATGGGCCATTGTAGATCTGTGTCAGATCGACAACGGTCAACCCATCCATCGGGCCTTTTTCCTGAACGAACATCTGATCGGATTGGGTCATCGAGTTCATTTGGACACACCTGAGGCAACAGCCGTTTCGATCACTGCGAAATCTCGGGACGCCTTGTCTGTTGGGTTGAAATGCGGAATAGCGCCTAACAACTCACGCGTGTATGGCGATTCAGGATCCGTGAAGAGCGAGCTTCCGCCTATCTCCTCAACCTTGCCGAGCCGCATCACCACAACCTTTTCGCACATCATACGAACCACATTCAGGTCGTGGCTGACGAACAGGAAGGCCATGCCGTCTTCGCGCCGGAGGCGATCAAGCAAGGTCAGGATGATCGCCTGGACGGAAACATCCAGCGCAGCAGTAGGCTCATCGAGAACTAGTAGGCGCGGTCGCACGGCGATTGCGCGCGCAATACCAACACGTGCCTTTTGACCGCCCGATAGCTGATGCGGAAAGCGGCCCAGCAAGTTCTCCGCGAGGCCAGCACGGGCCGCAGTCTCGCGGACTCTCTCTCGCAACCCCGACCCGCTGCGCAAACCTTCAAGCCGGCGTAGCGGGTCTGCGATGCTGTCGAAAACCGAAAATCGCGGATTCAGGCTGTCGTCCGGATCCTGGAAGACGATCTGGATGTCCCGTCGCTCTGGTGCACGGTGGAAAACGCCCGTCGAAATGGCACCAATGTCTTTACCGTCGAAGAGGAGCGTGCCTTCCGAATGCGAGATCAGGCGACAGATTATGCGGGAGATCGTGCTTTTTCCGCTGCCCGACTCGCCCACAAGGCCAATGCTGCCGCCGGCGTGAATATCGAATGAGACATCGTCGACTGCTGTGATATCGCCGAAGCGCTTGACTAGATTCCGGACTTGCAGAAGCGGCGGCGCACCAGGATCATGGGCAGGCCGTGCGGATGCTGCGCGCACCGGCTCATGAGCCTCCGACACACGGGCCATGTCCTCGATCGTCGAAGTTGGCGTTGGAGAGGCATTGACCAGCTTTTTCGTATAAGGATGCTGCGGCGTCAGGAATATGGATTGCGTCGAACCACGTTCGACGATGTTCCCTTTCTCCATGACGACGATGTTGTCGCAATATTGTGCAGCAAGCCCAAGGTCGTGAGTGATCAGGATCATGGACATATTGCGCTTCGCTGTGATGTTAGCGAGTAGGTCCATGACGGTCTTTTGCGTCGTCACGTCGAGTCCAGTAGTGGGTTCGTCGGCGATGAGCAGATCGGGACGGCACGCGATTGCGACCGCGATCATGACGCGTTGGCACATGCCTCCGGAGAGTTCATGCGGATACGCTTCGAGCCTGCGTTCCGGATCGCGGATCATCACCGCGTTCAAGAGTTCGAGCGCCTCGGCCCGCGCCTCGCGGGCAGTCATGTTATTGTGTGCACGCAGCGCGTCAGCGATCTGCAGCCCGACAGTCCGTATTGGATTCAGCGCCGAACGTGGATTCTGAAAGATCATCGACATAGCGGCACCGCGCATGGTTCGCAAGTCGGATTCGGGCAGCCTTGTGACGTCAATGCCCTTGTAAAGGACACGGCCGTTGACGATCGTTGCCGACTTAGCTAGCAGCCGGGTCATCGCGTAGGCCGTCACCGATTTTCCCGAACCGGACTCACCGACCACACCTAGGGTTTCGCCATTTTCCAATCCGAACGATATACCGCGTAGCGCTTCTACCGGTCCGTTACGCGTCGAGAAGACGACACGTAGATCCTCTATGCTCAATAACTGGGTCATGTACGCATCCTGGGATCGAGAATGTCGCGCAGCCCATCCCCCATGAGGTTGAAGCAAAGAACGGTAAGCATCAGGGCGAAACCGGGAAAGGCAACTAGCCACCATTGTCCCGCGGTGATGAAGCGGGCGCCTTCAGCAACCATGATGCCCCACTCTGGTGTCGGCGCGACTACGCCCAGTCCCAAGAAGGAAAGACCAGCGGCGTTGATGATCGCCCAGCCAAGATTAAGAGAAATCTGCACCGCCATGGCGGGCATGATGTTCGGCAGCAGGTACTTAACAACCACCGAAACATCGTTGTGACCCCCGGCACGGGCGGCCTCCACCCAGCCCGCGTTGCGTCTGACATTTACTTCGGCCCGCGCGAAACGGATATAAATGGGCAAATTGATCACTGCGGTCGCGATGATGATGTTCTGGACTGAGTTGCCAAGCACGGCTACAAGCGCCATCGCCAGAACGAAAAGCGGGAAAGCCATAAGCACGTCGACAAGGCGGCCTACTAACCGGTCCAGCCAGCCGCCTAGATATCCGCAAAAGGCCCCGACCAACGAGCCGCTCACAAAAGAAACGACCACCGCAGAGGCTGCGATCGCAAGATCAAGGCGAGTTGCCACGATGAGCCGGGAAAGGATGTCACGGCCAAGCTGATCGGTACCGAAGAGATGCTGCGCACTCGGCGGTTGCAGGGCGTTCGCGACTTCCGTCGCCAACGGGTCGTATGGCGTAATCCACGGAGCCAGGATCGCAATCATGACTAGACAGATGATTCCAGCTGTCGCGATGGCTGTGATGAGATTGCCGCGCATGACCCAGACGACATGGGAGAATGTGCTGTTCATTCGATAGTGACCCTTGGATCGGCTATGCCGTAAAGAATGTCGATCACGAGATTCACCAACACGAAGATCCCTGCCATAAGAAGGACAAAACCTTGAACTGGAGCATAATCGGACGACACCAAAGCATCGAGCGTGTAAGAAGCTACGCCTGGCCAGGAAAATACCTTCTCCACCAAGACGTTTGCGCCCAGCATCGTCGAGAAGACGACCCCTGCGATGGTGAGCACGGGAAGTAGCGCGTTACGCAGTGCATAAATCACGATTACGCGTGAATTGCGTAAGCCAACGGACTTTGCGGTTCGAATGTACTCGCTACCCAGGACTCCGAGCATCGATGCCCGGGTCATGCGGGCCAGTGGCGCCAATACAAATAATGCCATTGTGCAGGCTGGCAGGGTGATGTTGGCCAAAGCCGAGCGCCATCCTGCCCAATCGCCGACAAGCGCGAAGTCGATGAGAAGGAAGCCGGTAATGTCCGGCGGCGTTGCGACGAAGATGTCGATCCGCCCCGTTGGATCGGGAGCGATCCCAAGCAAATAGTAGAAAAGGTAAATCAGCATCAAGCCTGAAACGAAGGTCGGCATGCAGACGCCAACCGTGCAGAATAATCTGATTGCATGGTCCACAATCGACCCAGGTCTAAGCGACGAGATCACACCCAACGGAATCGAGACGGCAAGCGAGATGAGCAATGCGACCAACGTCAGTTCAAGCGAAGCAGGAAGGCGCTGGAGCATATCCTTCAGTACTGGTTGGCCAGTCATTAAGGAATTTCCGAGGTCTCCCCGCGCCACATCCCACAGATAGATTGCCAACTGCACGGGATACGGTTTGTCGAGCCCCATTTTCTCACGCATTTCGGCAACCTCTTCCTKACCGGCAGTGACCGATGACGATGTGAAGAAGACCGCAGGGTCACCAGGCAAGATCCGCATGAGAATGAAAGTGACAATCACGACGCCGAGAATAGCCGGAATCGAGGACACGGTGCGCCGCCTGAAGCGACGCGCGATCGATACCCAGATGTTCATGCTCGAACCAGGTCCCGATAGTCTGCCTGGCGATAGTAGTGATAGGTGTAGCCTTCAATCGAAGGCGCCATGACTACATCGATGTTTGCCTGATAGGCTAGGACCAACGGAGTGTCTTCTGCCAAGATGGCAATCATCTCCTTGCAGTAGGTATCGTATTTGGCTTGGTCAGTTTCAGTTCTGGCCAGATTCACCAGCTCAACAACCCTTTCATTTGTCCAGTTAGCCAAATTCCAGCGTTGATCGCGCGTGAAGTATACCCAAAAGAAATAGAATGTTTCGGGCAGCCAAGCGCTACCGCTTTCGATGTAGAATGGCAGGCCTTGCTTCTCCGCCTGCATCGTGAAGAGCTGTGCGTCTGGGACCTTTTGGATGGTAACGCGGATGCCGACTTTGCCGAGGGACTCCTTGATGAGGGCTGCGATCGGCTCGGCGACGGCGGCATAACCAATCGCGAACGTAAACGTAGTATCAAAGCCATCGGGATGACCCGCTTCAATCAGGAGTGCCTTTGCACGGTCCAGATCGGTGTGATTGGGAAGCGGCTGCGGAAAGTTAGACGTTGGCGGTCCATCCGTCCACTGGGCACCAAACAACTTTTTCCCACGTCCAAAAAGGGCGGCTTGGAATATCTCCTCATAAGGTAGGGCGGCGGCGACAGCCTGACGGACCTTAGGGTTGTCGAAGGGCGCGAGTTTGGTGTTAAAAGAAATGTGGGTGAACCCATTGGTCGGGGAGATTGGCACCACCTTGGCTACGCCCCGCTCCTTGAGCGAGTTGATGTCACTGGCCTGGACATCCAACGCGAGGTCTGCGTCGCCCCGTTCCACAAGATTAGCGCGCGTCGCGGGTTCTGGCACGGTCTGGACGACAATCCGCTCAAAATGTGCGATATTCCCGTCGCGACCGCCCTTCCAGTTGTCGTTCCGGCGTAGTACAACCTGCTCCCCCGGCTTATATGATTCTATCATATAAGCCGGGGGAGCAGGTTGTAC
>NZ_JARWKZ010000073.1:0-24387 GCF_050577975.1 Rhizobium sp. BR 315
GGATCGGAGGGCTGTCAGTAGGGTGTCATGCCCAGCGAAGTTGCGCCAGAAACTTTCATTTATCCGTGCCCTTCAACTTCCGTGATGGAACGAGAGACCGCCTACTTCGACTGGGCGCTGTCTCTAATTGCAGTCGCAAAGTGGCCGTGAAAGTCGTCGAACCAGGTCATTTAGGCAGACCGCAACCCTTAAAACGACCGCAACTGCCTGACTCCCCCAGAATGCAACATCAGGGTTTAGGTGATTCCACGGAGCGCGTTTGTCAGCAAAGGGACAGTTTTTGAAGGACTGAATCCCGCGGAGAGGCATATGAGCGCCGTCGACGCGCGCAAAAATCATTCGCTTTCTGATCAAGGAAATCATTGACAATACCCTTGACGACACATTGGCACCTGTCATTAATTAGCAGGGTGGCGACACCCAGATCACGTGAGCACAAGCGGCGTTCTTGCTGCTCCCCTGCTATGCACGGAGCGCGTTGGATAATCCAACTTTCGAACCTTCAACACGACACCTTGCACCACGAGGGCGATGCCCGGCGATCACGGTGTACGGAGTCTCAGAAGTTACTCCAAAAGCCCCTTATATTATAAGGGGCATCATCAGATGAGTAGTATGTCGCCAAGGTCGCTATCCGCAAATTGGCTGTCGCCTAAGGCTTCTCGATAGCCGAAATCGAAACGCGATGCCCTGGAATTTCAAGCCAGACGCCATCTGTTGACCGCTTACACCGTAATCGCCGACAATCATGGGGATGGTTCGTATTCCAGCTTGGTCAGTGTTTGGATTGCTTCATGCTGACTGAGGAAAACTTTCCCGTTTAGACTGCTCAAGAATTCGGTTCCCTTAAGCCGGTCCATTACCGGACCCTTCACCTCTGAAAGGTAAAAGCCGATTCCGCTTTCGGTGAGCCGGCGGCCTACTTCATCTAGGCTTTCCAGCGCAGACGCGTCAATAGCATTCACGGCCGAACACATCAGTACGACGTGCTTCACCGCAGGCCGGTTGGTGACCATCTCCGCGATCTGGTCTTCAAGATAGCGCGAGTTGGCAAAATATAGGCTTTCGTCAACTCGCACTGAAAGGATTTCCGGCCAGGTTGCGACCGAATGACGGTCCACGTTACGATAGTGTTCCGTGTTGCGAACTTGACCGACGACGGCCATGTGTGGTCGGCTGGTTCGGTAAAGATGGAGAAGTAGCGAGAGGAGCACTCCGGCTACGATGCCGAGTTCCACACCTCGGCCGAGCGTGACGACGAGAGTTGCAGCCATCGCCGCGAAGTCGGATCTGGAATATAGAAAGACGCGTCGCATCGCGGCGAAATCTACCAGAGACAGCACCGCGACGATGATGGTGGCCGCCAAAGTTGCACGTGGCAGATTGGAGAGTAGTGGCGTAAGGTACATTGCAGCGACCGCAATGCCCACAGCAGTGAACGCACCCGCTAACGGGGTGGCGGCGCCGGCTTCGAAATTGACCACCGAGCGGGCTAAGCCACCGGTAACCGGATAGCCCGCCGAGAGACCAGCTGCGACGTTGGCTGCACCGAGGCCAATTAGTTCCTGGTCAGGATCGACCCGCTGGCGTCGCTTTGCGGCGAGCGTCTGCGCCACTGACACGGATTCTACAAAACCGACGACTGAGATGAGGCAGGCAGGCATGGCTAGCGTGGCGATCAGGTCGAGCGATATGTGGGGAAAGCCCAACGACGGCAGTCCCGCCGGAATGGTGCCCACGAGTGCTACGCCATGAGCACCAAGATCGAAAACAGTGGCAAGTAACGTTGTAGCTGCGACTGTGACCAATGGAGCGGCCCTTGAAATGATTTCTGCTGGGCGCGCGGGCATTCGCGCCATGACCAGCATCGGTTTCAAACCCTTGCGAGAGGCATAGAGGGAGATCAATACCAAACTTCCAACTGCAAAGGTCACAGGATTGACATTGCCAAGTTGAATGGCCAACGCATAGACGATTTCGGGCAGCGTGTCGCCACGGCCCTTGACGCCCATAATGTGGCCAATTTGCCCGGCTGAGATCAACAGAGCCGCTGCAGTTATGAAACCAGAGATAACGGGATGCGATAAGAAATTCGCTAGGAAACCTAGGCGGAACAGTCCCATCGCGAGTAGTATGAACCCTGACAGCAATGCCAGTACAAGAGCCCCTTCAACATAGCTGGCTGTGCCTTGTGCAGCAACCTCCGATATCGATGAGGCACTCATAAGTGACACGACGGCGACAGGTCCAATGGCCAACGTCCGACTTGTTCCAAACAATGCGTAGGCTACAAGCGGGAAGATCGACGCATAGAGCCCGACTTCCGCGGGTAGTCCGGCCAGCATCGCATAGGCCAGCGATTGAGGAATAAGCATGGTGGTAACGATAACGGCAGCAAGAAAGTCGCTGGTCAGCATCGTACCGTCGTAAGTACGGCCCCATTGGAGGATGGGTAGATATCGGGAGAGGCGATTCATGATAATCCGGCAAGATAGAATGAGACAAGTCACTCTGCGATAGTGACACCTATTTTTTACGAGGCGCAGGACACTTCGTGTTGTCTGCCGAAGAGTGTGTGCATCGTGGTGATGAACGTCGCTACCCGTGGGTCGTTCAACCGATAAAACACTTGCTTGCCCTCTTTGCGAGCAGCGACAAGGCCGATCTTACGCAGCTCGGCAAGCTGCTGCGAAAGCCCAGGCTGACGGATTCCAAGAAGGTCCTCAAGCTCGCGCACGGAGCGCTCCGCGTCGGCGAGCGCGCAACACACGAGCAGACGGTCCGGATGCGACAACTTCTTCAAAAAGTCGGAGGCCTCATCAACGTTCGATCTCATATCTGCGGCTTCGCAGGACAAACGCGTCATTGGTGCCACGCTGCTCCTCCAATCAGATTAATCGGTATCTTAAGATAGCGCAGCCCGTTGTCTTCAGGTTGCGGCAGCCGCCCAGCATTTGTGTTTATCTGCAGCGCGTGCAGGATTAGGTTCGGCATCGCTAGTGTTTTGTCACGAGCCACGCGAGCGGCGATGAACTCGGCTTCGGTCTTGAAGACAGATATATGGATATTATTCGCTTTCTGCTCGGCAACGGTCGATTCCCATCGCGGCTCACGATTGCCCGGTTGGTAGTCGTGTCCGGTAAAGATACGAGTTTCGTCGGGCAGCGCTAGAATGTCCTGGATCGAGCTCCAGAGTTGCCGTGCGCTACCTCCGGGGAAGTCCGCTCGAGCTGTACCGGAATCGGGCATGAACAGGGTGTCATGCACAAAGGCGGCGTCTCCGATCACGTAGGTAATCGAGGCAAGTGTGTGGCCGGGCGAAAACATCACCTTGGCGTCTATGCTTCCGACCTTGAAGGTTTCGCCATGGGCGAACAACTTATCCCACTGCGATCCGTCTGCAGGAAAGTCGGGCCAGTTATAGAAACGCCTCCACAAATTCTGAACACTAACAACCATTTCCCCTATCGCAGTGGGTGCGCCGGTCATTTCCTTCAGATAAGCGGCGGCCGAAAAATGGTCCGCGTGCGGGTGGGTATCGAGGATCCAAGTGATCTCGTAGCCTCTATCCAAAATGAACTTGAGAATCTTGTCAGCATGTGTCGTGGACGTCGCGCCGGACTTGGCGTCATAGTCGAGCACCGGGTCGATAATTGCGCACTTCATCGTTGCCGCGTCGACGACGACATACTGAATTGAAAAAGTTACAGGATCAAAAAAGCCGTAAACTTCCGGGCTTGCGGACATCAGCGGTTCCTCATTATCGGACGATACAGGAATGTCGAAGCTAAAAGATGTAGACAATTGCAGAATAATGCAATCGAATTCTTGAAATTATATTCTCTGGAACAATTGATCGAAATCATCCCGCTACAGTCGCGTGTGAACTGGCTCTTGCCGTCGCCGTACGCGGCATTAACGTCCACTGATGATAATTGCCTTGCGCCAGACTACGGTCCTGCTCGATGATCGGTTCCGCCGAATTAACATCAGTACCGTGACGATTGGCGTCCGGTTGCGCGATTGTAAGCGGATAGCAGAAACTATTGATGTATCGGCCAAGCTTCCTTCGAAGATATGTCCGGATTGCCTCGGGCTTCAAAGATAGGAGTACACCGATCGGCTATACCAGCAGATCATTGATCGCAGGGGCTCCTTCCAATGCGAAACGACCGGCGACGATCAGCCCACGCTCGGCCTTCAATACTCTGTGGCTTTTCAGGGTTAGAGCACCAGCGTGCCGGTCGGCTTCCTGCGCCCCAGCATCGTTTCGCTCGACTTGATCGCTTACAGATGACAGGCCAGCGGAGCATTCGGCATCTCGATCGAGAAGAACCCTAGCTCTTCGTCCAAGTGGGTGGCGATTGAATTGACGCGGTAGACCCAGCATTCGACCGCCCGATTATTTCGCTTCCGCATGATGCGGCCGGTCAGTTTAGGTTTCCGCTCCGACGAGTTCGCGATGATCGACCCAATGGTCGGTGAGAAACCTCGATTGGAGCCATAGTTTCGGCATAAACCTCTGCTGGAGCGGAGGCCGCAAAGCCTACCGTTTTTCCGGCTGCGTTCATTTCACTAGTTCAATTGGCTCAGGAAAGATGGCTGGTAGCGTGTACCCCGAGCCGAATTCATCCGGGAAGCCCTCTGCCGAATCGCAGACCCATACACAACCATCCAAAACTATAATTGGGCCGCGTTTTCTCGCGGCACTCTGGACATGCTGACGATAAGCAATTCGCCAGTTTGAGCACTGCGACCGTAGCCGGCGGGCCCGACCTAATAAGTCGAACGGTGTCGTCAAACGGTTCATGAAAGACCTCATTCAGTAGGGAGCATCGAAAAAGACGTATTTTGGCGTCGCGTATGTACTGGGTGTACATATCGCAAATATTCTGTCTTTTTGAACCTATCAGACAAAGTTGCAATGACAACTAGCGTTTGCGATCCGATACACGAGCGAGGTTATCAAATAACAGCGCGGTATTGCGCCTTTACCGGCCTTGAAGCTAGAGAGGTGGGTACTACCCACCTTTGTTGGAGGCATATGTCACAGCTGTTATAGATATTTTTTGTGTCCCTCTTTCGGCCTCGATGGCGACGCCCGCGCGCGGTCGAAAAGATACGCCATGGAATACCCTGCGTGTACCAATGACACTAGAACGCGACCAAGATCGAGCAGCTGTATTCCTGCTGGCCTGAATCGAATTTCATGCGAAAAGTGGCACGATTGGATGCTGTGACGAAGAAGTCATACGTGGAGGACGGGCCAACTAGCTTGGCAGACCCGCAGCGAGAGATCGGGAAACCGCTGCGTTCACCATCTCCGTCGATCCCCGATTGGCACGCCGCGACCTCGGGTTATGAAACCAACGCGGCTCGCGAAAGTTCCTGACGCATGCCGAGACAACCAACAGGAAACAATCCTTACCCCACGACCACCGACGGGCAATACTTTGTCGCGAGGGTCGTCTCTGGCGCACAAGCAATCTCGCGCTGTCCAAAGAAGAGTGCAAACGCCTGGTAGATGAACTGATGTCTGCGCGGCGCGCATTGCGAGATGCGGGAAGCGGCAAGGACGCCAAGACGGAGGCTAGACATCGCGTCCACACGGTGAAGTTCGCTTTGGGAGAACGCGGCCCCGCCTGGTGGAGTGATGGTGCGCCAGACTACAATAGGCACCTTGCCAAAAACACTCCCTACGCAAACTGGTTCAAAAGCCTTCAAATCGGAGAAGAGTAGGCGCATTGACCGCGTCTTTCTCAACCTACCGGGGGCGGGCAAAACATTCGTTACAAGAACGCAGTTATTACGGCCGCGTCAATGGGTAACAGCGTGTTGTACGACGATCTGGAACAAAGCTCGTTAGCTACGGTTTTCCGACCAAAAGCGGGAGGACGACGATGGAAGAAATAGGCTTGCCCGTGCCGAGGGGTGTCGTTGATGTTCACGAGAATTTTGTCGGCATCCACCCCCAGGAAATGAACCCCCATAAGGAGCTGGCCCGTCTCAGGAAGCAGGTGCGTCAGATACGGACTCGCCATCAGAATAAGGGGCTGATTTCCCGAGATACAGAACAGCGAACAATCGGACTCGCTCGGCTAGCCATGATGATCGGCCTAGCCGGATTTGCGTTCGCGCTATGGCGATCAAAGCGTTTCTAGCCTCAGGGTCGGCTGTCTTGCTACTGTCGGAGTATACCAACTTCAAGGGCAGCCGCTTTGAAAGCGTCGACGGCGAGAGAAGCGTCGATACGGCCCTCAATAGCCACGATGCATGCCTTGCGGGCTGCCGCGAAAGCTTTACCCTCTTTGTTCCGGCCAAGTGGTCATTAGGCATGCCAAGGCGTCTCGCGTATTCGTTATGCTCTTGAAGTGGTCGCCGTTGTCGACAGCGATTTCGACGGCCGGGTCCCAGAGTTCGATCGACATCGGCTTATCCCCCCAATTCTTCCTATCTCCGAAGTTGCTAGAACGCGGTATTGTGCAACATGTTTCGGCGTAGGACTTAAGTCCCTGCCCGGCCGTAGACAATCTGCGCTCGCAAGCGTGTGTTCCACTTTTCGGGGGCGACGGCGCTCGCGCGACCATCCCGCTCTGAGCGGACCACCCTTTTCTCGTCGGAAAGCCGCCTGACATCGGCCGGCTATTTCCGGCCCACAGCCATCTCGCTTCTAACCGACGGATCGTCGTCGAGGAAGTCGCGTCGAACGGCGAGCGCCTCCTCCCTTCCGATAATTCCTGCAACCGAAAGTAGACGTGGCAACAGTAGCTGGATGGCACACGCAGAGCACAAGCGCGATCAGCGAAAATTCAGTGTTGAATATCGGTCGGATTTGCCCCAGTTTCATTTGACCCTGCCCCAGCTAGAGCGACGCAAAAGCTTGGGATCAGAAGCAACTTCATTACGATGCGTGGGTCACGATAAACGGACAGACCGATTCAAGTCTTGTCGATTACGGTCATGTGCGCTACTCCTGCTGTTCAATGGTTCAAGGATTATTGAAATATGGACGAGCGTCAAGCCCTCACATCATTCGCGGCCCTGTCGCAGGAAACGCGCCTCGCCATCGTCCGCACGCTGGTCGTCGCAGGACCGGACGGGCTTGCCGCCGGCGTGATCGCCGAACGGATGGGCGTCTCGCCCTCGAATGTGTCCTTCCATCTGAAGGAGCTGGAGCGCTCAGGCCTTATCGCGCAGCGGCGCGAATCCCGCTCGATTGTCTATAGCGCCAACTACGATGCGCTGGCCGATCTCGTGAAATTCCTGATGGAGGATTGCTGCGCCGGGCATCCGACAATCCGCGAGAGCGTCGGGCGATCCGATGGCTGCTGCAGCACCGATACCGCGCGCAGCGAGGGCGGCGTCCGTGCGTAGTGCGAAGGTTCCTGTCGGCATCGTCGCCGCGCTCGGCCTGACCCAGATCATCGGCTACGGCACCCTCTACTACAGCTTCAGCATTCTGGCCCCCGGCATGGCGGCTGACCTCGGCATCACCGTCGCGCAGGTCTTTGCCGTGTTCTCGGCGTCGCTCTTCGTTGGCGGCCTGTCGGCGCCCTATATCGGCCGCCAGATGGACCGTATCGGCGCGGCGACCGTGATGGCAATCGGCTCGGCGCTGTCCGCCTTGACCTTGATCCTCTGCGCCTGGTCGCCTTCGGTGGCGATCTTCGCCCTTGCCATCGTCCTCCTGGAGATATCGTCCGGCATGGTCCAGTACCAGGCCGCGTTCGCGGCGCTGGTGGAAGCCGATCCCCGATCCGCGTCGCGGAGCATCACCTGTCTCACGCTGATCGCCGGCTTCGCCTCCACGATCTTCTGGCCGATCGCCACGGCGCTGCTCGGCTATCTCTCGTGGCGGGAAATCTATCTGGTCTATGCCGGGCTCAATCTTCTCGTCTGCATGCCGTTTCACGTCTGGATCATGCTGAAGGGAAAGGTTKCCGCGGCCGGCAGGCAAAGACCCATGCGCGAGCCTGTCGTCGGAGCTATTCCGCGCGAGCGCCGACGCGGCGCAGTGATCGTCGTGTCCGCTGCATTCGCGCTGCTGAGCTTCACGCTTGGCGCGATGCTGGCGCATATGGTGCCGATGCTCGGTGCGCTCGGCTTCGGGAGTGCCGCCGTCGTCATCGGCTCGCTGTTCGGACCCGCGCAGGTTCTCAGCCGCCTGATCAACATGATCTTCGGCACGCGGCTAGCGCCGCCGGGCCTTGCGGTTGTCTGCGCGACCTTCATGGTGCTGAGCGTCGTTATCTTGGCCCTGTCAGGCAACTGGCTCCCCGGCGCTGTCGCCTTCTCGATTTGCCTCGGCCTCGGATCGGGCATCAACAGCATCGCGCAGGGCAGCTTGCCCCTCTACCTGTTTGGCTCGGATGGATATGGCGCGCTCACCGGCAAGATGGCGGCAGCAAGACTGGCTGCTGGCGCTGCGGCGCCCTTTGCCTTCGCGGCGACGATGGAGCATGTCGGCATAGGCGCATCGCTCGTCCTGAGCGCAGCCCTCGGCTCCATCGGCATCGCAGCCTTTACCGCGGTTGCGATGGCGACCAGGCGGACGCTTGTCGCCATCCCGAGCCCGTCAAATTGAACGCAGCGAGACGCGCTTCTCAAGCTCAGCCGCCTGTTCCTTGCGCTCGCTGTAGCGGTCGGTGAGATAGGCGGACGCATCGCGCGTGAGGATGGTGAACTTGACCAGTTCCTCGCAGACGTCCACCACCCGGTCGTAATAGGATGAGGGCTTCATTCGACCCTCGGCGTCGAACTCTTGATAGGCTTTGGCGACCGAGGACTGGTTCGGAATGGTGATCATGCGCATCCAGCGGCCGAGGATACGCATCTGGTTCACGGCGTTGAAGGATTGGCTACCGCCCGAGACCTCCATGACCGCGAGCGTCTTGCCCTGCGTCGGCCGGACCGATCCGACCGAGAGCGGAATCCAGTCGATCTGCGACTTCATGATGCCGGTCATCGCGCCATGGCGTTCCGGGCTGACCCAGACCTGCCCCTCCGACCATTGCGAAAGCTCGCGCAATTCTTGCACCTTCGGATGGCTGACCGGCGCTTCGTCAGGCAGCGGCAGCCCCCTTGGATCGAACATGCGAGCCTCGCATCCGAGCCGTTCGAGTAGGCGGCGGACCTCGAATGCGAGCAGGCGGCTATAGGATACATCGCGCAGTGAACCGTAGAGGATCAGGATGCGTGGCCTGTGCGTCGAGACTGCGGGACGCAGGGCGTCGAGATCGATCGAGTGCAGGTGATCGCCTTGCAATGCGGGGAACGTATCAGGCAATGCGCTTTCCCTCCTGATCGATGATCTGTTCACCGTCCTCCTTGAAGAACGGCCCCTTGAAGGTATCTGGCAGGATGTCGAGGGCGACCTCGGACGGACGCGCGAGCCGGGTGCCGAGGGGAGTCACGACGAAGGGGCGATTGATGAGGATCGGTGTTGCGATCATTGCGTCGAGCAACTGATTGTCGGTCAGGTCCGGGTCTTCCAGACCGAGTTCGGCATAAGGCGTGCCTTTCTCGCGAATGGCCTCCCGAACGTTCAGATCGGCGTCCGCGATCATCGTTGCAAGCTGCTCGCGCGTCGGCGGGTGCCGCAAATACTCGATGACAACAGGTACGATCCCGGCCGCGCGGATCAGCGCCAGCGTGTTGCGGGACGTGCCGCAGGCGGGGTTGTGATAGATGGTCGCGTCCATGGTCAGTGCCTTTCGGTAACGGTGGTTCTGGAAACAGCGGGGGCGGCCTCGTACCAGTCCTTTGAGCGGTTCACGATCCAGACGACCGACAGCATGACCGGAACCTCGATGAGAACGCCGACGACGGTGGCGAGTGCCGCACCGGACTGGAAGCCGAACAGGCTGATGGCAGCGGCAACCGCGAGTTCGAAGAAATTGCTGGCGCCGATCAGGGCTGACGGGCCGGCAACGCAATGCCGCTCGCCGGCCATCCGATTGAGCAGATAAGCGAGGCCGGAGTTCAAATAGACTTGAATCAGGATCGGCACGGCGAGCAAGCCGATGACAGCGGGCTGGGCGATGATCTGTTCACCCTGAAAGGCAAAGAGAAGAACCAGCGTCGCGAGCAGCGCCACCAGTGAAATAGGCTGCAACCTTGCCAGCACGCCATCCAATGCCCGCGCCGTTCCTTCAGCCGTGAGCCGGCGGCGGATGATCTGTGCGATAATGACGGGCACGACGATATAGAGAGCGACGGAGAGAACGAGCGTATCCCACGGCACGGTGATGGCGGAGAGGCCAAGCAGCAGGCCGACGATCGGAGCAAAGGCGACGACCATGATGGCGTCATTCAACGCCACCTGCGACAGCGTGAACAATGGCTCCCCGCGTGTCAGGTTGCTCCAGACGAACACCATGGCTGTGCAGGGAGCCGCGGCCAGGATGATCAGGCCGGCGATGTAGGAGTCGATCTGGTCTGCAGGCAGGTAGGGGCGGAATAACCAGCCGATGAACAGCCAGCCGAGCAATGCCATCGAGAATGGCTTGACGGCCCAGTTGATGATCAGGGTCACGCCGATGCCGCGCCAGAAGGTGCCGACCTGCGCCGGAGACCGGAAATCGATCTTGAGCAGCATCGGAATGATCATCAGCCAGATCAGGATCGCGACGGGAATGTTCACCTTGGCGACCTCGGCCGCGCCGATGATCTGAAAGAGACCGGGCATGAGATGGCCGAGGGCGACACCGGCGATGATGCACAGGAACACCCAGATGGTTAGATAACGCTCGAACGTGGACATCAGGCGGACTTTCCCTGCGGCGACGTCGAACCTTCCATCGCACCGATCTGGCGAAGCTTCGTTTCGAGCGCCATGCGGTCGATGGATGCCAGCGGCAGACTGACGAACGCCGCGATCCGGTTCTTGAGGAACCGTGCGGCCTGAGCGAAGGCACGCTGGATCTCGACGTCCGAGCCCGTGACGGCGGCGGGGTCTTCGACACCCCAATGGGCGGTCATCGGATGGCCGATCCAGACCGGGCAAGCTTCGCCAGCGGCGCTGTCACAGACGGTGAAGATGAAATCCATCTGCGGCGCGCCGGGTTCTGCGAATACGTCCCAGCTCTTCGACGAGAAACCCGTCGATAAATAGCCCAACGCTTCCAGCTCCTTCAGGGCATGCGGATTGACTTCGCCCTTCGGCTGGCTGCCGGCGGAGAAGGCTTTAAATCGTCCGCCGCCCTCCTTGTTGAGGATGGATTCGGCAAGAATAGAACGAGCGGAATTGCCCGTGCAGAGGAACAGCACGTTGTAGGTCTTGTCAGTCATGGTCGTGGTCCGTGGTTAGGTCGGCGGCCTGGTGAGCCTCATGATGGTCGCTGACGATGGGCAGATCGAGGAAAGCTGGCGCGTCGCCAGCACGGCTGCGGGCACGCTGTCCCGTTGAACTTCCGAAAATCCCATACGTGCGAAGAACAGCGCCGCACTCGTCGTTGCGAGAAAGACGTCACCATCCCGACCGAGGCCGGCCAGGGTCTGCTCGACCAATGCCCCACCCAGGTTTTGTCCGCGGTGATCGGGAAGCACGACGACCGACCGGAGGAGAAAATCGTCGCCACAACGCTCGACGCCGGAGAAACCGACGATCCGGTCATCCGCCGACACGGCTTTGAAGAAAGTCCGGCCGTGATCCTCGACGTCACCGGTTGGCAGATAGGCGTCTATCAAAGCTGCTTTGAGACCGATGTCATTGCCTGCAACCTGCTCCAGCCGGATCGTGCTCATGACAGCTTCGCCTCCGGCGCGCAGCAGGGCGTCAGCTCGGCGACGAGCGGCGCGCAAAGCTCCGTCGAGCCGCCGCAGCAATCCTTCAGGAGGAATAGGGTCAGTTCGCGCAGACCATTGAGATCGGCTCGGTAGATGATCGACCGGCTCTGCCGCTCGCTCGTGACGAGCCCGGCCCGCGAAAGCGTGGCGAGATGCGCCGACATGGTGTTCTGCGGCACGTCGATGAGACGGGCGAGTTCGCCTGCCGGAATGCCGTCGGGTTCGTGTCGCACGAGCAGCCGAAAGGTCTCCAGCCTCGTGGTCTGGGCGAAGGCGCCGAGCGCCGCTATCGCTTTTTCATTATCCATATATCCAGAATAACAGATATAATTCTCATGTCAATCCGATAGGCAACGGCGATGCCGTGGTGTGCGCCACGGCATCATTGACCGAAAGCTCAAAGCTTATCGAGGAACCAAAGCAGGGAGTCGTCCTCCCTGAATCGGCGGCAAGCTGCCCCTCGAAAGACTGAACCTTCGCGCGAAGTATCCTTTTTCCCGTGCGCTGGCTATGATGTCTGGTTGCGAGCGCCGAACGTGCGAATATGTTCGCCATCGGCACAATGCCGCTCAGCTACGAGGAACTCATGGCAACCGGTACGGCCAAGTTTGTCAGGATAAAGGTTTCGGGTTCATCACGCCCGACGATGGCGGACAGGATGTCTCCGCGTGATAGTCCGGCGGGCCGCTGCGCGATGGTTCGAAGGCCAGCTTAGATCTCGGCCCGGACCGCAAGACCGGCAAGTCCAAAGCGGAAACGTGCGTGCGATATGATCGAGACATATGGCGCGCAGCCGCTGCCAGTCCCCCGGCGCCAGAACCATGTGGGGGCGGAGGGATGATTTCCGCGAGAACGCTCCATTGCAAAGTGCCTGGCAGATCTCATCTCGTGCCATGGAGGTCAACGGAGAAGCGGGCGATGAAGGAAATCGTCGTTAATGTCGTTTCGGGCCACGCGCTCGAAATCATGATGCCGGTCGCAAGCGAACGCCAGCGATGCTCGGTTCTGTGCCTGTGCTGCCAGCGGGCCGACCAGCCGATGGACGACGACGGCTGCGGCATTTGCGATGCCTGCCTCGGCTTGCCGGTTCGGGCAAAAGAGATCGAGATGGCCTTGAATTCCCGGCCCCTTCCTCCCATCTACCGCTCACCACCCGTATTCGATGATTGCCTGCAGCGACGGTGCTCTGTCGCGCGTTCGTAATCGTCCGGGTTCGAAGGGCGCTCCCCGAAGGGTCGAGCGCCCTTCGTCGTCTCGGGAGCGTGCCGAACCTCGCTGAGAAGACGATTGACTTCCTGTCATCGCGCTCCACTTTAGCACCGTCCTTTCGTCTCAAGCGGGCGGACTGGGGCTTGGGCAGCCCCGCTGCAGCGAGCGTCCCCTCTACAGAAATGCCTCCAGGAAACGAAATGCCTCTTATCAATAAGCATGGCGCATCCGCGCCAAAGGAACTAGGTCTCTTCTGGCCAATGTTGACGGCGGAAGGAGCGACGATCGACGTCTTCATCTATGCCAGCGCACTGCAATCGCTCGATCCAGACTCGGTCGGCCCCGTCGGCCTGCTCAAGCGCCATCGTCCCCTACTCGAAAGCATCGCAAGCGAGAAATTCGATAGAGAAGGCGCGTCCGCACAAAACCCGCTTCATATCACCGAAGACGACCTTCGGGCCTGGAGAACAAGCGAAGCAGTGGCCGAGGACGTCGACTAGGCCTTATGCAGATCGGCGGTGTCGAAGACGTTGATTCCGCCTCAGGGGCATCGTTCATGATGGAAAAGCTCATCGGCTCGTCCGTCAGTTCGCCAAGTCGATCGTGCCGAACGCGATGCGGCTGACCTTGAGGCCGGTGCGGCCAAGATGCGCGCAGTCCATCGGATTTCTTCTATCGCGATTTGGTTTCGCTCGTCATGGCGTCCATACCTGCCGGCACGGACGCCACCGGCCGCTTATGCGGCGGGGTGCTGGTTGAAGAAGCCGGCGATCTTGTCGAACGGGATCACGTCCATCCTGTCATAGAGATCGATATGGCTGGCGCCGGGGATGAACATGAGCTCCTTCGGCTCCACCGCGGCGGCAAAGGCCGTCTCGCTGAAGTAGCGCGAATGAACCCTCGCCGTGAATGAACAGGACCGGTCTCGGCGATATTTCCTTGATGTAGCTCAGGATCAGCATGTTCATGAAGGACATCGACGTCGTGATCGTCCAGGCGTTCCCGGAGCTGACCGCACGCTTATGGTAGCCGCGCGGCGTCATGTAATAGTCGTGGTAGTCGACCAGGTACCGCGCCTCGCCGCCCTTCAACTCGTTTTTAGGCGGCTGGTAGGCTGGTAGCTTCTTTTCGGCATTTTCCCAGCGCTGCAGGCTCATCTGCTCAAGCGCCTGGGTGCGCTGCTCCGGCGTCATGCTGTCATTGTATCTGTCGGCTGCATCGAAGGTTCGCAGCGCGGTCAGGTCCCTAAAGGCTATGAAGCGCGTCAACAGAACCACGGCGGGATTGATGAGTGGGTGCGCGGGTTGGCTGGCATTTTCGCGATAGGTAGCGAATACCCGAACCCGGTTCGTTGCCTATAGTCAGAACCATGCGACAGGCGAACCGAGGCAGCAGGCCAAGCAAGAGCAAAAGGTATTCGGACTCACAGCGCTGATGCGAAAGTCCTGGATAACGCGCAGTCGGTTCACGGAAATCTCTCGGGTGCCTAGCGCGGATCGGCTCGATCGCCTTGAACGGATACGAACCGTCGACACGGTGGGATATGTTGTCCGCAACAATGATTTCCGATATTTAACAAACGGCTGGAGATGGCCGAAGCCAAGGGCGCTATCACTCGCCGTTTCGTTTGATCGGAATTACTTCTCCTCTAGCCCCTCCGGGATTGTCACGCGTCGTCAAGACGGGCTTAAGCTCCACGACTCTCGCAGCCTGCAAGCTTAGCCATCCGGATGGCAGACCTGTGAGACTTTCAACGTCATGCGGAAACAACGGTAGATCTTCGCGCAAATCCTCTTTTGTGACTTGTCCCGCATCGACCAATGCCTTGAACACGTCCGCGAGCAATGTCGGTTCCTGCATCGGCCAAATGTCGTCAAACGGTTCCCGCCTAGAGTAGCCCTTCGCGCTGTAGATTTTGTAGAGGCGAGTTGCAGAGCTTTTGTCCAGAATCTGAAGCCGCTGCAGACGCATAATTTGCGCCTTGATCGAGACTTTCCAACGCGCCTTCAGTCGCTCCAGCTCCCAAATAGCGGCGGTGTCGATTTCAACACTGAACTGGCTTGCCGGGAGCAAGAACGCGGACGCAAAGCGGTGGGCCTGATCTTCAATTGCTTTGAAGTTCTCGACGAATTCCTCTTCGGTCACAGCTCGGTGCAGCACCAGGTGGGCTAGTTCATGAGCAGCATCAAATTGGCGCCGGGAAAAAGACTGTTTATCGCTGGCGAGCAGGACGTATGGGCGACCGTCCGATCCCCAGCGGCTCAGGCCATCCAGCTGATCGGTTTCCATTGGTTCGCTGGCGACTACGACGCCAATCCGCTCTAGCAGCTCGACCATGTTAAGAATAGGGCGAAGACCCAGGCCCCAGTGCTCTCTTGCTGCTTGAGCGTATACCTCGATGTCCTCATCGCGGAGATTGCGAAAATTTCGACCCTGTAGGAGATCGGGAACATCTATCTCGGGAAGGTGGGCGTAATGTTCAGCGACCGCTGTAACATCTTCGAGCCACGCCAACCTGACTTGCTGTGACAAGCGATCGCCGCGCAAGGCACCGGCAAAGGAGCGAAAAAACGACAGGCCACTTCCTTCACGGCGCGGCGTCAGGAAGAACTCCTCTGGCAAGCGAAGGACGGAAGCCAGTTCTGTTAAGGCAGCAGGTTCTGGTGCGGTTTCGCCCTCTTCCCAACGGATAACTGTGCTTGCAGCGCGCTGCATCAGATCGGCTAGCGCCTTGCGGGAAGTTATCCCTCTCGCTTGCCTCGCTTCAGCCAACCTCGCGCCAACAAAACTTTGCACTCCACTACGCACGGTCGTTCCTAATTTTCATTGCCTTTCTTCTCATCCGCCGGGCCGTCCTTTTTGGAGGCCTTGAATGACTTCTTCACCTGTTTAAGCGAGAAGGCCTTAGCCGCCGGTTGAGCTTGCGATCCGTAACCAGCCAGGAAGTCCTTGATATCAGCCTGAAACAAGAACGATTGAGATCGTGCGTCTGCAACACAGACTGTGATTGACGCTATCTTTCCAAGAGCGTGCGCATCACGACGGACCATAATGACGACAAAACGTTCTCGGTCGGTAAACATCTCCGGCGGATGAAACAGGTCGTATGACAGTCCGCGGTTTTGATTGCACAATGCAGATCGGGTCGCATTCTTGATCGGCAGATCTTCCACTTCACGATGGGATGCAAAACCGATCATTGTGTGTCCGAAGCGGCCAGTGGTGAGATAAACCGGCGCGTCTTTGATTTCATCCGGGCCCTGTTCGATCGGAACCGACTTGACGAATTCTGCACCGTGCCGGTTGAGCATCTGCTCGAACATCTCGTCGATAATTTGAAAGCGGACGAGACCCGTTGCTCGGCTTGCGCGCCGTCTTGAGAGTGACACTCCATGGGCGACTGCCGCCTGTGACCCGCTTACCGCGGCCTCGGCCTGCTGGGCGGCCAACCCAAACTGGTGTTCAATCTCGACGAGTAGATCGCGGGGTACGTCCCGACGGATCGCAGATTCAAACTCAAAACGTCGCTCATCACTAATCATCGGGGCCCCACGGGAATCATCGCGTTTTGCATTAACAGGATTTCTGTCATATTTTTTTGCACTTTGCAACGCCGACTGGCAGTGACCTTAGGGATACCGCTCGACGAACGCACTAGGCACAACATGGTCTGCGTGAGGAATATCCTGTTGCGAACTTGACGGGTCCGTCATTTTGACCTATTTACAGAATTATGTAATTTTAAAGTTTGGAAATTGCTATGACACAGCTCGAATACGACAACATTTTCGACTCAATCACAGACGATCCGATTGAGGCTGCGGATTTGACGTTGCGATCCGACCTCGTCAACACACTGGTTGCGATCTTCAAAGAACGCGGTTGGAAAAACGCCGATATCGGAGCGGCGCTCGATATCCCGCAGTCGCGGGTAAGTGAACTCGTCCGCGGCAAGATTGCCGTACTCTCAGTCCAAAAACTTTTTGGATACCTCGCGACGCTTGGTTACCGCTTCAGGCCATCGCTGGATGGTAACCACCATGTGGTGTGCCGGGTCGAGGAAAAACAAAAAGAGGCCGCGTAAGCGGCCCCTCTTTGTTACGGCCTCCTGCCTGTCACTTTTTCTTCGGCTTGTCTTTCGCCGCCCTGGCTTCCGCTTGGGTCAGTTCACGAACCTCCGCCATCATCTCTTTATAGCGCGCGAGAGCCGTGTCCATTTCCTTCTGATCAGCTTTCTCGCTGGTCTTGGTGAAGGCGTGGAGGATATACACTGTATCTAGGTGTTTCGCGCAGTAAATAGCCCTGTAGGCTGGCGAACCGTTTTCGCGCAGTTCGATGACGCCCTTCCATTCGCCTTTGAGAACTTTGAAATCGTCGAGTGGATCTTCACCCTCTTGGACTCTTCGTATCTCCGCTGAAAAATTGATTCTAATATCTGTGGGCAAATTCATGAAAGCGCGCTTTGCGCCTTCGTTGACGTACTTAAATTTCTTGGACATTGAGTTTCGGATTCCTCATTGCTTACGTGACTCTCTTTCTCCCGCTCGGCGGGTCCATTTCAGGCGCATGCACAACGCACAGCCACAAGCGTTAACATACGTTATCGCTTGACGAAAGTCAACGGCATATATGAGGATTTCCTATCATCGAACCATATAGAATTCGAAAAAAGGTGTCAAGCAGAATTTTTAAAAAAATAAAGTTGCTAATTGGCGGCTGGCAGCAACCCGTCGGGCTCACCGAAAATCCGTCTGAGTTTATTCTGCATCCACTTGGGAGAGGGCTGATCGCCGTGTGCGAACCCAATTAAAACCAGCAAAAGCCACCAATTGCTCTGGACTTGGCCGAACGTGTTAAATGCAAGCGCTTGGCTAACTCCACCCGGAGACAGATGGTAGAGGATGAAGCCGGGCGGCACGTCCTCGTCGCCATCAGCCCATGATAGAGAGACTTCACCATCGGGCCAACCGCCGTCCCGGTAGGCAGCGTGTTTTGCTGTATTGGCTATTGCCGAACAGATCGGGTGCTCTGGCACACAGGTTTGGACAAGTTGATCGAACTTTTGTCTACTTGGCGCCTCGCCGTTGTCGCGAAGGTGTTGTGTCCAAGCTGCCAACGTCCATTGTTCAAGGCTCCAGGCACTGATGCAAACGTTGATTGCAGAGTAGAGCAGAGGCTGCTCTTCTGTGGGATAGGAGCGCTGAATGTCTTGGAAGACGTCGACATCCCAAGCCAACTTCTCCCACATTGTGAGCGGGTCCTTGATAATAACCGTGTGCGCAGCGGCATCTTTGTTTGGGCGATTGGAACGTCGTGCCATAACTAGAGATTACATGGCCACACGGATGCGGGACAACCCGATCTCCCGTAAGAGCTAGAGCGTTGAATGTTGGCCTGCCCGCAAAAGGAACCTCACGGAATTCGCTGTTCTCGCTTGTGCGCCTTCAGCTCCAGCATGGCGGGGTCCCGATGTGATCTCCCAGCGCGTACCTTGCAAGTTGTCGCTGTCATGCAGCGATGGCGCGATCCTCAGAGTAGGCAAAAACCCTAGGCGTTGCGACTGCCGTGCCCTCAAAATTGCGACTGATTTCAATGGAGATCAGCGTATCGCCGGGGAAGGCCGGGCTCAGTTCCAAGGTAAGGTAGTCAAATAGCGCCCGCTCGTGCACGGCGACCACCAGCTGCTTGCCCAAACCCTTGGAGAGAGTCCTTAGGAGGGCCGCAAATTGCGCGATGTGGACGTCGTCCATCGACTGGACCGGATCGTCCAAGACAAGCCACGGCATGCGGGCTGGAACCGAAAGATGCAGGGCTAGGAATAGTGTCAGCGCTGCCGTGTTAAGATTGCCCTGGCTGAGCATTGCACCGGGCGAACCTGACACTTTGCCCGATCGATGGATTGTTTCAAGGACGGCCTCGACACTTCCCTTTTCCGATTGCGGAAGCCTGAAGCTGGGGACAAACTGTTCGGACGGCGCAAGGCGGACGAACAGATCCCGCCAGACCTTGTTCAAGGTATTGTTGAACACCGACGTGACAATCTTCGAGCGTGCTCTATCGGAGGCCTCTGCCAAATCCTTCGCGTGTTCGCGAACAAGGTCCACACCTGCGACAGCATCCTCCAACTCTTTGGATCGTGCCAGCAGCTCTTTCCGTGTGGCTTCGAGTTTCTGAACGAGCTGGATATCATTCTCGAGCAGGCCCAATTCCGAAGTGGCGCGAACACGTGTCGATATCAACGCCTCCGCGGCGCCGATTTGCTGATCAATCGTATCGATCGTCTGCGCCAGCGCGTCTTGCGGATTGGCAAATGCGCTAACCCTCTGTCCGCCGGCTTCAAAAACCAGGCGGTCAATCTCAGGCAGGATCGACGTGGATGTGTCGTCCTGGCGTCGTGACAACGCAGCAACGCTCTGCGCAGCCGATGCTTCGCGGGTCAGACGGGTCCCGTCGCTCGCAGCACCCGACAGCACGCCGAGCCGCTGTCCATAACCTTCCATGTTGCCGGCACGATTGGTAAGCTCCGCGCGCTCCTCGGGCGAAAGCACCGACCGCTCTACTCCAAGCTTTTCGCGCCTAGCCTGGTCAAGTCTGGTTGTCTCTTCGGCCCGCTCTGTGGCGAGAGACTGAAGGCGGCCGGCCTCGGTCGTCAAAGTGCCTATCTTGGTCGCGATATGAGCCGAAAGCGGACCACTTTGATGTTCGCTGTAGTCACGATCGCAAACCGGGCAGATCTCGCCTGCAACATGCGGCGCTATCCCGGCTAGTGCGTTTGCAAGTGTGCGCACATCCTGCGCGCTTGCCTGGAGAAGACGATCAAGCTCCCCTACTCTGTCGTTTGACCGCTGTATCGTGGCTTCGGCTTTCGCAAGCGTGACAGACGCTTCATCACCTGCCGCCAACAATGATCGGCAACGCTTTGCCTCGTCGACCACCCGTTGCAAGGTCGCTTTATGCAGAGCCTCTGGATCTGCATCGAATGATGGGAGGTCCGGAAAGAATGGCCTTATTTCGTCGAGTAATGCCTGCAGCTCACCGCCGGCAGCGTTTCGCCAATGGCTAAGCGCGCCTATTGCCAGAGTTTCGAGCCGTTCCTGTTCTGCCCGGTCACGCGTTGCCGCATCCACGGGTACTGACTGCCAGCTTGTCGACAGCCCCACCAGCTCCGACCGCATCCTGGTCAGGCGAGACAACGTCTCGTCTTCTGTCCGTTCGTCTTGTAGCAAAACCCTGACCGCTGCTGGATCAAGATCGGTTGCCAACGCGACCGGTTCACCGGCGAGTAAGGTCTTCAACAAACTGCGAACGGTTTCTTGCCGCGCGTTTTTGGCATCAACTGCAACCGACAGCCGATTCTGGTTCGAGACAAGATCCGTCGCAACCCCTTTGCGCTGCGCTTCCAGGTCTTTGTAGCCAGGCACGAGATTGCGTATGCGCGAGACGTGACCTGCGGCATGTAGGCCGTCAACAATGGCATCAAGCGGATCAAGGCCAAGAATTTGCTTCACAAATTTGGTGAGTGGTGAAGCCGAGTCAGTGCTCTGGGCGTCATAGAGTTCAAGAAGCCGTCCCAACGTGGCTTGCGGGAGATAACACCGCTCGGCAAAGAAACCAAGATCATCGCCAGCAAGTAGCGGATTGGCGTTAAAAAGACTTTTTTGACCAAAAACCAAAGTACCAGCGGTCTTGCCGTCAGCACGCAATGGAGCGGTCGTCGTTAGATCAATACGGCCGCCGTCTGCCTCAAGATGTGTGAGAAACCGCTGGTAACCATTGTCGTCCTCGGCGAGATGGCGGATTTTGCCGGTTAAACCCAGCTCGATCGCCGATAGCACGCTGGTCTTGCCCATTCCATTGGTGCCGTGAACCAGAATGACCTGGGCATCGAGCGGAATGACAACCTTACCTCGCAGGCTTCTGAAATTTTCAATGACGAGGGTGCTAAGCCGCGGACCGGTCATGGATCATTCCCTTCCTCGGCTATCGCGGTCGAAATCGACGCCGCCACCTTGTCGCGCAGCACTGCTTCAACGGCGCTCTTGTCGGTCAACGCGCTGGCGAAGACATTTTGAACAAAATCGGTCGGAGTGTCCTTTGAAAGGAACTTACGCACGTCTTCTTCCCAGTGGACCATGCTCTCGACGCTTTCAGGCGTTTTTAAAGGTAGTAGTACCGAAACCCAGTCACGCACGAGGTCTGAAGCATTCTGTCCGACTGGTGTGCCGATCGGCAAGACACGACATACACGGCTCATCGCATGGACAGTTTCAGACGATGCCTGGCCCTGGGTGAGCACCGCCGTAACCGACCTGCGGGATTGGACAACGTCAAGAGCCCGTGTCAAAGCATGGACCTTGCGGACAGCCCCCTCATCAGGAACGTCGCTTTTGAGATCGATTACGATTACTAAATCATTTGCTTTCTCTGTTGCGATGAGCGCCGAGGTGAACTCAAAACTGAGTGTCCCGATCTTGAAGGGTTTGGGCAGCTCGCGGTAGTGCCCTTCTTTCTTGAGTATCTCGACGACCTGCTCTGCGGTGTTCATATGGCGACCTCCGCGCGGAAATCAGACAGCAAGCTGTCCAAATCCGGTGTCTGCTGGAGCATCGGCCCGAACGCGATATATCTCGGTCCTGACACACCGGTCCTGTAGTTGGCACTCGGATTTCTCTGTTGACGCGCTGTTACCCGCTTCGAGCACAATAGCACGACATCTGTGTCGTCTTCAGCAAAAGCGCCGCACTCTATCAGGCTCGCAATATTATCGTCGTTTGCTGCAAAGAAAACGCGTGCGTYCGCCACAGAGGACGTAATGTGCAGCGCACCCGATGCCGGATCTGCTGGGTCGTCAAGACCCAGCGTCCAATCTCCAGTCTGCGCTATTAGACCGATCAAACCTAAGGCATTGGCGGCTTCGCGCTGTCCGGTGACCGCCAGCCCGATATCGCCTTTCATCTGGTGAGTGGGACGGCGATCAAGTGGGAAATACTGAACTGCGTCGACCGGGTTTTCGCCATTCTGGAGTTGAAATTTTGCGCGGCTGAGTGCCTGCGCGAACCGTTTGATAGCAGCCAGTCGATCCCCATCGGCAGCATTGGCGGCGCTGTCGCGGAGATGTCGCAGCCCCGCGGCAATCCCGTCACGACCCGCTTCACTCAAATTTGGCGCGCTGGCATCGGCTGCCATCATCTCTAGCTTCTGGGTGGTAACCGACAAGACCAGAGCCAGAAGCAGCTGTTTCCCGTAAGCCCGGATCAAGGACGAGGCAGCGATCTCCTGACGATTGTCATCGTAGTCGTCGCCGTACGCCACCGAAAGGACGGTGGTTTGTCCCGCCGTTAGTTGGTCGGCGGCGAACATAATCGGCGGTGGTGACGCGTCCCACTTCCATCCCTTGATTGCCCCGGCCTTGCCGAAAAGGCGTTGAATGTTCGCATCTTGCGCCGAAAGACCGATCATCAGTGTCCGCGTGCGTTGGATGAGGGCCGAGAGCTGGTCGCGGACAATGGTAAAGGTCGCGTTGTCCATCCAACTTATAATCTGGTCGTTCCGCGCGATCAGGAGCTTGCGGTATTCAGCTTCGAGCTCGATGGCGCGCAGCGCGCATCCGTGGAACTTGTAAAGCTTTGTCGCCGCCGGCGGGCCGCGGAGATCCGTGCCCTCGACAGTGATCTGAAAAGAATCTAGCGAATGACCAAGCTCCACGAGCGCCCCTTCCAGCAACCCATCCCAGTTTGGAGTGGCAATTTCGGAGACCGCGCCTTCCAGTGCGAGTATTGCGATCGCCAGATGTTCTGCATCCGCTTCCTGATTGGCGAAGGTGTGGGGGAAGTCCAGCGCGTCCCAAAGCAGATAGTCCCGCTTTTCATTCTCGACATCTTGCGAGAGGACCTCAGAATATTTTCCCCAAAGCCGCGACACAATGTTCTTGAGGCATGGCCAATCGGTTGCCGGCTTTGACATATCGATCGTTGCGCTTTCATCTGGGGTCGGCTCGGCCAACTCGATGATCCGATCGAGCGTCTTTTTAAAGCGGCAGCCGGGATCAGTCGTTACGTGCACACGCAAGAACTCGACTAGCTTGGCAAGAACGCCGTCAAGACCGATTACACGTTCGCGCGAAATGCCCGAGCCTAGCCAAAAAGCATAACTGCCCTCAGCTATTCCCTTCGCGACATCGGCAAATTGTCCATCTAGAAGATCGATCGTCTCCTTGACGGTAATAGTTCGTGCGTCTGGCAAATGATATCCCCTTACCCCAGGATGCAACCTATCCTATACTTCGTGCGCGTCAACGGAAGCTTGGACGGCGAGTGTTCAAAAACTGAGCGAAGCTACGCCGTGGCTGCGGCGACCAGGGGGGTGCGGATATTCAAAACTATCTCCTCTAAGCACAACTTTGCGCAGGTGCCCCGTAGAAGAGCGCCTTCAATTGTTCTATCTATGTTCGCATGAACACCACTTCATCAAAAGTCCGGTCTCCGTCAAGCTTCATGCGCGAACTGCGGCCCGAGTATTATTCGGATACAGAAGATCGTGTGGCCTATTCACTCGATCGCGGGTTTTTCGAATATCACCTCGATACGCTGACCAACCGAAATCAAACACACGCATTCGAGACTTTCTGCCGCAAACTTTGCGAACGCGCAATTTGTCCGAACCTTCGGGGGCAGACGGGTCCGGACGGCGGTGGTGACAGCAAAGCCGATGCGGAGACCTTTCCCGTGGCGGCGGAGATCAGTGCTCTCTATTTCGAAGGCGATGTTGATGCTACCTCACAGCGATGGGCGTTTGCATTCAGCGCCAAGGAGAAATGGCATCAAAAAATCCGTGATGATGTCCAAGGAATTGTAGAGACCGGGCGCAAGTACGACCGAATCATTTGCGTCACGAGCAGGTTTGCAAAATCCAAGGCTCGGGCCGCACTTGAAGACGCCCTTAGCCGCCAGCATGGACTTCCCGTGACGATCCATGATCGCACCTGGATAGTCGAGCAGATCATCGACAAGGGCCGTAAAGATCTCGCGTTCAATTATCTCCAGGTGGGGGAGATCCGCAGCGACCCCCTTGGGCTTGGACCCGTCGATTATTCAAGACAGCGGCAATTGGCAGAAATCGAGAAGGAGCTGGAGGATCCGTCTTCTTATGACGGAACGATGATGCAGAGAGCCACTGAAGCGCTGTTGGCAGCGAAGTTGTCTCGAGGATTGGAAAAGCCTCGGTCGGAAACGGACGGCCGTTTCATGAGGGCAATCCGGCTGGCCAACGACGGGGGTACCCCACTCCAGCAACTCGAGGCGAATTATGAACTGATCTGGACAGCGTTCTGGTGGTTCGACGACATCAACATGCTTACTGGCGCCTATGATTCTTTCGAGACGCTATTGGGAG
>NZ_JARWKZ010000074.1:0-24059 GCF_050577975.1 Rhizobium sp. BR 315
AATCTGGTCGTACCCACCAACATCACCATCCTGCCACTGCCGCCGAAATCGCCAGAGCTGAACCCAGTCGAAAACCTCTGGCACTTCATGCGCGAGAACTGGCTGTCGAACCGTATCTTCAAATCCTACGACGACATCGTCGATCATTGCTGCGATGCATGGCGAAAGCTCGAAAGCCAGCCTTGGCGCATCATGTCAATCGGACGAAAGCCTTGGGCAAATGGGTTCTGATCAGTGAGACGCCGTATAACTCCTTGCCTTTCAACATGACGATTTACCAGATCGAGTTCCAGATCGGCAACTTTCAAAACTGATTTCTGGTCTTGAACAGGGGGCAAGGCGAGAGCGGCGAGGCGAGCCACAAGCTCATGGAATGCGAAAGGCTTTGTTAGGTAGTCGTCACCGCCTGCCTTGAGACCCTCAGCCCGATCATCTATGCCGTTGGCCGATGTCAGAAACATCACAGGTGTCTTGATTTTCGCCGCCCTGGCGGCCTTCACTAACGAGAACCCATCAAGGCCCGGAAGCATGCGGTCGACAATAAGAACGTCGTATGACATGCGAGTAATTTGAAAGAGCGCATCGGCACCGTCTGTCATCACGTCACAGACATGACCGGCCTCGTTTAGGCTACGCGAAATGTATTCCGCAGTTGTCTGATCGTCTTCTATCACAAGAATCTTCATGTGCTGCATACGCCCTTCATCTATGCGACTGCAGGGGAGCAGATTGTGCCTCAGGAAGATGTCAGCAACCTTAACCTTATATTATCAATCTGCAATATCCCACGGCACTTGGCACGTTTCCTTGCGAAACGAAAGCATCCAAGAAAAGATTTCCTAGTCTTTCGCATGGCCTACACCCTCGCAACACGCGCGTCCAATCGACAATCACAAAGTGGATGGGGGAGCGGGAAAAGGTGGGGGTCATGATGCGAGGTCGAGCTTTGCCTGTTTCAGACGGCCGTCGGCAACAGCGGCTCGTACCTGAAGGACTCGATGAGCGCCAATCGGCGACCAACGCATCTGTCGCTTCTTGTTCATCCGAACATTAACGAGACTGTTGGCGGCACTTTCAGCCGGGGAACTGGATATGGGCTGGCCTGACCAATATCGCTGGCAGTAGTTGACGCCGGAAAGCGGCTCGCCGGCCCAGACAGCCTGCCGCATATCGATGCCTAATTGCCGGATATCGTGGCTGGTCGAGGAGACCAATGCCGCCGGTGCGACCTTAGCCGTGGAAGCCAGCCGCCTGAAGGAACTGATCGCCGGCTTCAAGCTCGATGGTAACCAAGCCGCTGTCCGCGCAATCGACCGGGCGACCAAGCCCATCGCCTCTCCTGCCCGTGCCCTCGGTCAGAAGTTGGCCGGTGCTTTTGGCGGAAGGACCGCAGTTGCCACAGCAGCAAAGGAATGGGAAGAGTTTTGATGTCAGCTTCCCGATCTAGGGCTACACCGCCGCTTTTCGTGGTGAGTCTAGTCGGTATCGCGTCCGCGCCTAAGCGTGGGCGTGTGGATGATGAACGTCCCAAACTGCCCACAGCAACGACGCCGCGATCGGCACGCCGAGGACAATAGCCGTCCACATCGCGCTTGCAGTGCTGGAAAAACCAAGCAGCCAAAGGGATGCAATCAACCAGAGGCCAACAAGAAATTACTAAAATAGATGGTTCAAGATGGCACCCAAACGATACTTCCGCCGTTATACCTGAAATTTCAGCCACATTGGCTGGCGGTGTCCGCAGTTCTGGCTTCGGAACGAAATAGCAGGCAAAGCCTGCCGGCTCTCCACCCGTTCGCCGCCACTAACGCGGCCAAATCGTTCCAGCTGTAATTCCACCGTAAAATGGCTGACTTCCAATCGCCGGTGGTGACAGACCTCTTCGAAATCCAGGCTTTGAAGAGGCTTTAGGCGAAGATCGTTCAGGCAGCAGGGACGGAATTATGAAACACCTTGCGATCGGTCGGGATCGTTTCGCCATTCGGTTCCCGATCGCCGCCATTGTTTCGTGCAGGCTTTGTTCGATTTCGATCACGCTGAACATCCGCTAGACAGATTTAACATTGTGAAGATAAGGGGCCGGAGACTACTCTCCGCCCCCTTTATATCGAAGCACCCTTATATACGCGCAATTTAGCAGTTCGGGTCGACGGCCTTCAGCTCTTCTTCATGGCGGCAGTCTTGCACTGCTCGCGGAATTTCTTGCGGTCCTTGCCATGCAGACCCTTGGCATCTGCGTCAGCCGAACATTTCTTGGAAATGGCCTGCTTTTGCGCGTCGGAAGCAGCCGGCTTCGCAGCCGTGGTCGTTGTTGCCGCCGGCTTCGCAGCGTTGGTGGTTACCGTAGTAGCAGCCGGTTTGACGGTAGTGTCAGTGGTTGTGGCGGCTGAAGACGCAGCGAAAGCCGAGCCGGAGAATGCCAACATGCCGGCGAGGGCGAGAGCATAGGTGATTTTCATATGTGCCTCCGAAAGTTAGCGGGTGTCTTAGGGGACGCATGTATTTCTGCATGCCGCATCTGAACCCTATATGAATGCCAGAATTGACGGGTGGAAACCCCTCGCGTTACGCATCGGGTTGTCGTCTCCTGTGATGGCTGGACATCATCGCCATTGTTTGGCCCTCGATCACGGTCCGCGGCGCGGCTTGCCCGGTCACCGTCCGCCGCAACGCAGTCATGGCCACTCATCTTGGCATCACAGTGCGCTTGGTCTGCAGCCTCCACCAACTCGGCTTGGTTCATGGACGTCGATGTATCGGATATACTCGCCACTCCAATACTGGCGGTCATGGTCGATTTGTTGCTTGCTCCTTGTGGTATGGCAAGCTGACGCGACGTAGAGCGGAGAGCCTCAGCTATCCTTCGTACTGTACCCCGTCGAAATAGGTGCTCTGCAGAACGCTAACGCTCCTGCCCGAGGCATCGGTCACGCCGAAGAAGACGGTGTCGCCGAGGCGAAAAAGCTGCGGCCATTCCATTGCGCGTTCAAGATCAATGGAGCGTGCCGATCTTGCCAGGCGCGGCCGCCTCAGTCAGTCCTCCGCTGGCTGGTTCGTGAAGTCCGGGTCGCCGCTGAGGCGCGATCCCAGCAATCAATTTACGCCGCGTTGCCTGTTCTGCGATACGGCGACGATAACGAATGCTCCAACCACCTTGACCAAGGCAATGCAAGACAACCAAACGGCCCGCCAAACCCGGCACGGTTCTGCTTTGCGCGGACGTTCTTCATTGAAACGATTGCATTATGTCGCTTGCTATAATCTGGCGCCTGCTCTTCTTCCGACTCAGAATAACAAGACATGCACTTGATGGTTGAAGCAATTTTTTATTAGTTAACCGTGTGTATTTCAAATAGTGTAACAACGTCTATGCTATGAGCAGCGCTCGTTACTCTACGAGCCGCGCAATGAAAATACTAAAAGCTAAACAAAAATTGCAGCATTTCATGTCCATTCGGTCCGATAATCCGGACCTGCTGAAAGCTCAGTACCGCGCTTTCACGCGGCAGATGCCGATGATGTATTTAATCCTGATTTCGAGCACATGGGCGCTTTCTATCACCCATATGCAATCAGCACCGATTTGGCTCACCGTTGGCATTCCCGCGCTTTTTACGCTCGGCTGCATGCTTAGGATCACATTCTGGTGGAGAACGCGCAATATCGATCCCATGCCAGACGTGGCTCACGCCGCACTCGTCCGCACCAATCGTCTGGCTGTCGGCCTTCCCATTGCATTCACTGTCTGGTCATTTTTGCTGGTGCCTTATGGCGATGCATATGCTCAATCTCACGTTGCCTTCTATATGGCGATCACGGTCATCTCCTGCATCTTCTGTCTAATGTATGTTCGCTCGGCGGCATTCATAGTCACTGTGATCGTCAATGGTGCATTCGTTTTATTCTTCATCGCCTCAAGGCAACCGACTTTCATTGCTATAGCAATCAATGTGGCACTGGTCTGCGCGGGCATGATGTCGATTCTCCTGACAAACTACCGCAATTTCGAGCGCATGGTTATTTCACAGCAGCGCACAGAAGCACTTAGCAATGAGAATCTCTTGCTTGCGAATATCGACAGCCTGACGGAGCTACCCAACCGTCGAGCGTTCTTTACGCATCTGGAAGTCGAATTTGAAAGGGCCAAAGCCGAGAATACGCGACTGGCCTTAGGCGTCATTGATCTCGATGGCTTTAAGCCGGTCAATGACCTTTACGGACATTCAGTGGGAGATAGGCTCCTGATCGACGTCAGTAGGCGCCTCACGACCAGTTTGAAAGCCAGTCGGGCGTTTCGATTGGGTGGTGACGAGTTTGCAATTGTCGCTCCGCTCGCGCCGGACGATGCTCTGCTCGTCGCAAATGCGAACGCAATTTCCGAACGGCTGGGGGAGCCCTATCATTTGCCGGAAGGAACGGTGCACGTATCTGCATCGATGGGAATAGCGGTCTTTCCAGACCTCGCCTCCACTCTGGAGCAGCTTTTCGACAGGGCGGATTATGCCCTTTACCATGCCAAAAAGACACGCCGTGGGGGCGCGGTTCTATTTGACGCTGAACACGAAAGGCAGATCAACATCGAAGCGCGCATCGAGCATCTGCTCAAGCAAGCCAATTTGGAAGACGAACTTTCGGTCATGTTTCAGCCGATTGTGAACATAGGCGATGAGCAAACGGTTGGCTTCGAGGCTCTTGCCCGCTGGTACAGCCCGGTTCTTGGACATGTCTCGCCAGGACAATTCTTCCCAATTGCTGAACGAGCCGGCATCGTCAGTTCGCTGACGCAGCCTCTGCTTAAAAAGGCACTTGCCTTCGCATCGCAGTGGGAGGAGCCTTTGCGCCTGTCCTTCAACCTGTCAGCCCACGATCTCAACTCCCGTGAAGGGGTGCTGTCGTTAGTCGGGATCATCGAAGGCAGCCGCTTCGACGCGGGGCGCCTTGATCTTGAAATTACCGAAACGGCCCTTACGCTTGATTTCGAGCAAATCAAATCGTCGGTCGAAATGCTACGGCGCCTCGGTTGTGGCATTTCACTCGACGACTTTGGCACCGGTTATTCCAGCCTGACCCGGCTGCATGCTCTTCCTCTGACCAAGATCAAGATCGACCGCAGCTTCGTCACAGATTTGCACAAGAAGCCTGCCAGCTACAAAATAGTGAAATCTCTTCTCACTCTCAGCCGGGACATGGGGCTGGAATGCGTGGTTGAAGGAGTTGAAACACCAGACGAGCTTGCGGCCCTTAGAGGGTTGGGAGCTACGCTGGTGCAAGGCTACCTCTATTCCCGGCCGCTGAGCGAAAAAGGTGCTGCCGAATGGTGTTTCGCCGCCGCGCCGGCAAGCAGGCTCGTCTGCTAGCTGAACCGACAAGCATCCCCGATAAATACCACAAATGATGGTCTCGAACGGATATGAACCCGCGCGCCCCGGTCATTCGGCGCCTTTGGTGCTGGTTCACACTCGATCCAAAAATGATCCTCCGCAAAAATGCAAATGCTCCCTGTTGGCGATATGAGTATATGCTCTTATTTTGATCTTTATATGAGCATATGCTCTCATATCGAAAAGGAGCGAGATTATGAGTGAGGCTGAGGTACTTGTAAGCGGAGCAACCGGACGGACCGGTGGTGCCGCAATCGATGAATTACTGAAGATGGGCAAGTCGGTGCGCGCCTATGTGCGTTCGGACGATGAGCGAGCGACGGCCCTTAGGCAGCGGGGAGTTGATATCGCCATCGGCGACTTCACCGATATCGATGACATCCGGGCTGCAATGGAAGGCATTCGATCCGCCTATTTCCTTCATCCCATCGCACCGGGCATCCTTGGTGCTGCCGCCTACTTTGCACAGGCAGCAAAAGAAGCCGGCGTGACCGCAATCGTCAACATGTCGCAGATTTCGGCGCGTCGTGAATCGGCGAGCCACGCCGCACAGGACCATTGGGTTTCCGAGCGGGTCTTCGACTGGTCCGGTGTCCAGACGACGCATCTCCGCCCGACCTTCTTTGCCGACTGGCTCGTCTATCCGCATTTCGCCAAGGAGATATGGGCCACGAAAAAGATCGAGTTTCCGTTTGCCGACGGTCGTCACGCACCAATCGCGACCGATGATCAGGGGCGGGTGATCGCGCATCTTTTGGCAAATCCGCAGGGGCATGAAGGCAAGATTTATCCCCTCCATGGACCGATCGAGATGAACCATATCGAGATCGCCGCCGACATGAGCGAAGTGCTTGGCGCCAAGATCGACTACGCACCAACCTCGATCGATATATTCAAGGGCAAGATGGAAAATCTCTACAAGTTTCCGCCTTTCCTCGTGCAGCACCTGGTCGAAGTCGCCCAGAACTATCGTGATGGCATCTTCGCCGGCACCAACGATGCCGTCGAGAAGATTACCGGAACGCCGGCACTCTCGGTGCAGCAATTCATCGCCAACAATCGCGCCGCCTTTGCGTGACAACCGTCGAGGCAAGGAGTTTGAACAATGTCGAATATTCAACGCGAACGTCACCCGTTTCTGGACGACCTGACCGTCGACGCGGAACTGACCAGCTCCGTGCTGCGAGGTCCCGTCATCGGACGCCACGAGATCAAGCTCGCCGTTGACACGGTCGGAACCTTTTACGCTTCGCAGATTCCCAGTTTCTCGAGACTGTCGGCTCTCGCCTCTTTCTTGAATACGAGGCGGTTCTGACAAGCGGGGAGAGCCTGAACGCCGTCGTCGTTGTCGACCGGAACCCCGATGGTTCGGTGCCACGCGTCAGCGTGCGGATGAGCCCGCTTGGTGCTGTGTTATCTCTCGCCGCCAATCTTCGCGAGGCACTGTCCGGCCAGTTGTCGGAAGACCTTTTTCTTTAAACTTATCGCCCGCAGGCGGGTATCGATATTGGATGCCCTGATCTGTGGCTTTAGAGAGGTAATTTGTCATGGATGTCACCAACACCACCGTCTTCATTACCGGAGCCAATCGCGGCCTGGGCCTAGCCTTTGCGCGCGAGGCCCGTCGCCGCGGAGCAAAGAAGGTCTATGCCGGCATGCGCAACACGAGCGGCTTCGATGAGCCCGGCATCATCCCCGTCCGGATCGATGTCACGGACAAGGCATCGATCGCCGCCGCGGCAGAAATCGCGGATGATACCACTCTGCTGATCAACAACGCGGGCACCGCTGCTCTCATCGACGGACCTCTGGCAAGCGATTTCGAAGCGCAGTCGAAGCAGCTGTTCGATATCAATTACTATGGTGTGGCCCGCGTCACGCAGGCCTTCGAACAGGTCCTGTCGTCCAAGCAGCATGCTGCGATCATTAATGTTCTATCCGACATCGTGTGGTTGCCGCGTCCCTATCTCACACCGTACGCCGCATCGAAGGCGGCGGCATGGAGCTATACCAATCAGCTTCGCTTTCACCTTCAAGATCGTGGCATCCAGGTTCTCGGTCTGCATGTCGGTTTCGTGGATACCGACCTGACCAATGGCATCGATGTGCCAAAAGCCAGCCCAGAGGATGTGGTGCGCCAGACCTATGACGCACTCGCCGCCGGCAAGAGCGAGATCATGGCCGACCAGGGAACGTCACTCCTGAAGAGCACGCTTGCAGCCGAGATACCCGGTTATATCACGCCGCCGCCAGGATTGTTCTAAGCGCCAAGATGGTGGAGAAACCGCCAAGCCGCAGGCTATGTGATGCGGAGGCCTTGGACTTTGCGCCATATGGCCTGCGGACGGTAACTAGGACTCGAAAGGAAACGACATGTTGTCGGCGAACCAACCGCTTGGAATCGATCAATGCAATTGCTCAGCCATGAGAAAGGCGAGCCGACAGATCACGCGGTTCTACGATGCCCATCTTGAGCCCCTCGGACTGCGTATCACGCAGTTCCTGACACTGGCGGCTCTCGACGAAGCGGACGGTGCCGCTGTCAACGCTCTCGCGGAACGGCTCGATATCGAGCGGACGGCGATGGGAAAGATGGTTGGCTTCCTAGAACGCGACGGCTTTGTCACCATCAAGCCATCACCCGCGGACGGCCGAGTTCGTATCATTGAACTCACGGAGGAGGGCCGACGCTTGCACGAGAGAGCGGCTCCTCTCTGGCAGGATGCGCAGCAAGAATTCGAGCGACTGAATGGTACCACCAACGTCGCAACGCTCCGGCACAGCCTGAAAGAGATCATCGTCGGCGACTTGCCGGCCGTCTCTTCCGAAGACTGAGCCTTCGGAAGAGACGCGCCAATGACGGACCAATCAGATGGACGAACGCCAACCGTCCATGACTATCTCATTCGGCACGGTCCATCAGCAAGCAGGCTCATTGTTCGAAAGCCTGACCGGTCGCTGTGCCTTGTAGGAACCATATTCGTGCTCTTGATGGGATGCGAACCGCCGACTCATGGAGCTGCAAGTTTGGCTAACTCCTCCCGGGCACCCTGATATTCCATAAGCGTGGTGGGGCAGGACAAAATGGCGCCCTTGAACTTCTGCCGCGCCTCATCGACTTCTTTGCGCAGACTGTACCACTCACCTATGTAGAACATCGCTAAGCAGAGTTTGTCGTTTGTCGTTGCCTTCGCTACGACGTCGGCCGGTGTCCGCTGGCCAAGGAAGAGCTCATAGATGGGATAGGGCCAACTAGTTGGAAACACGTTGTTTGCGGCGTCACCTAAATCAGCCGCAGCTCGATTGTCGTTCCCGCGAGACTGAGCGATGAAACGCCATAGCTTGTAATAGGGAGCTGCCGATCCATTCAACTTTGCCTTAGAGGCAAAGCCGTCGGCTGCCATTTGGTATTGCCCCTGAAAATATTGGACGAAGGGGTCTGCAAGGTATTCCGCCCGTAGCTCGCTAATGCGCCAGACCGACCCGGCCGCAACCGTCGCAAACACAATGGTGCCGATAAGCGCAGCCATGCCGAAGCGAGGATGAGGCTGCTTATTCGGCCAGGCTTTAAGCAAGACAAGCGACACCACCCCACCGGCGAGCGCTCCACCGAGATGGGCGGCATAGTCGACATGCATGCCGTCGGCAGTTTGACCAACGAGTGGAAGCAGGGACGGTACGAGGATCTGAATTGCTCCCGTCCGCAAGATCGATGGCAGCGGACCAGACGAATAATGAAAACTTGCCACAATGACAGCGGCAAAGAGGCCAATGATTCCGCCGGATGCCCCGACACCAACCAGGTTTTGAGGATTCATGAGCAACGATGCGACGGAGCCCCCAATAGCACTGATGCAGAAAAGTGCGGCAAACCAGCGCCAGCCAATCAATCGTTCAAGCAGGACCCCGGCCCGCCACAGAGCGAAGCAATTGAAGAGCAGATGGGAGATGCTGCCGTGCAGCAAGCCGGCCGTTACCAACCGCCACCACTCGCCATGTTGCAGCACCCTTACAGGAAACGTCCCGCCGAGCACCAGAAGCGTCTGGATGCTTGGCGTATTGTCCTTTGGTGGCGCGACGCCGAATTTCAGCTCGGCAACGTAGATGCCGATCAGGATGACGATGAGACTATAGGTGAAGACCGGGCGCGTCTTGAGGTTAACAACCGGCTCCACATCGTCTTCTCGTTGAGGAGTTACATTGGAAGCGCCGTCCGGAAGAGCCTGTTGCTCGCGATCTTTGGCCAGATATTCAAGGGATCGATTGTAAATCCAGTCTGGATTGGGGCGTAGCGGCCTCAAGGAAACGACGATTGGGGTTCCCCTCCCCCGCAACTTCTTGGGCAGCCAGCGCATAAGCCCGCGTCTCGTCAAGGTTCGCGCCTCAAGGGGTTCCAGATCGACATACATCTGATCGGCCCATCTGTTCTGATGTCTGCTGATGTTGCGAACAGATCGCCACGGTATGGTTTCGTCGAAATGAGTTTCGACATAGATCCCGTCCGCCGATATGACGAGACCGGGCGTGCGCCGGATGGCCCTGGCGAGCCAGAGGACTCCGCAAACGCTGAAAAATGCTGCACCTAGCCAACAGAAGATTGCGCTAAGGTGTGGATGCCCAGGCCTTTCGGGCAAAAGAGGGATACAGGCGATGGCGGCAGCCATGACAAACGCCAGAAAGCACAACCGAAGGACCCTGCCCCTATCGTAGTCGAATTCCACTCTCCTTGGGACATTTGCATCAATCGTGTAGCTCTCAGACACAATTCCGTCGCCGTCAGACATCCGAAGTAACCTCCCCCTCAAAATTACATCATCGTTCCTGCATTGCCTGAGACGTGACCTCGACGATCGGCGAAAACAGATATTCGAGGATCCGGCGCTTGCCGGTCTTGATCTCCGCTGTCGCCGCCATGCCAGGCGAGAGCGGCACGACATTGCCGTCGACATTCATTGTGTCCACGTCGAGCTTGACGGTAACGGGAAAGACAAGGTTCTGCACCCGCTGAACATTCGTCGTCGGCACGGTTGACTGCAACTGCTTGTTCGGAGCGCCTTCGACCTGGTTGGCATCGGGCTCCGGGATCGCATCTCTCGCGACCGCGGCGACGTGGCCGTGGATCACACCATAGCGTGTGAACGGAAATGCCTCGATCTTGACCACAGCCGGCTGCCCGACCGTCACGAAGCCGATATCGCTGTTCGGGAGATAGGCTTCGACTTCCAGGGCAGAATTGTCCGGCACGATACGCATGAGATCGATACCCGTCGTCACCACCTGACCGATGGTGTTGATCAGGGATGACTGAACCGTGCCGTCGATCGGGGTGGCGACGGTCATGGAGTCCCGGCGTTTGCGCGCCTTGACCAGTTGCCGCTCGAGCTCATCGGCCTGCCGTGACGCGTCTCCCGCCTTCTGCTCATTGTCCGCAACGAAAGTTAGTACCGTCTTCTCGCCGTCACTGGTCGTCACGGACAGCGAGGCCTTGGCCTCCTCAAGCTGGCCAGTCTCCTCAGCAAGCGTCGCTTGCTCCTTCTGGCTGGTCTCCAGGGCGTCGATGACGCTTGCCTTCGAGCCGGCATCCTGGTCCACCAGAGACGCGCGAATGGCGACCCGCTCATTGAGTGTAGCGACCAACCTCGTCTGCGCCACGATCGTCTGTTGGAGTCTCGCGACGGTCGCTTGCTGTTGGGCGTGTTGCGCGCCGAGATTGGTAAGGCTCGCCGCAAGCTGCGACAGATCGGCCCTAAAGATCGACTGCTCGCGGTCGCGAATGCTGGACGGCGTATCCTCCGCAAAAGCCAGCGGCGCCGCGGATATCGTCCTGTCGCTGGTCCAAATGCCCTGCTGTCGCCAAAGATCGACCGTCGCCAGGACCGCCTTACGGCGAACCATCTCGCCGCGATAGGCCTGGAGATTGATAGTAATTGCCTCTTCGTCCGACTTGAGCTCGGTGTCGTCGAGCTGGACGACGATATCGCCGGCCTTGACTTTAGAGCCATTGATGACCGGAATCGATCTTGTCTTGCCGACTTCGATCGACTGGATGACCTTCACCCGGCCTGTCGGCTGGATCTTGCCCTGCGCCGTCGAGACGATGTCGAAGGTGCCGAGATAGCTCCACAGCAACGTGCTCGCGACGACGATGGCGATGAACCAGATGAAGACGGTGCGGATCGGCGAGGCCGGCGTCTCGAGGATCTCAAGCGCCGCCGGCAGGAACTCGTTCTCGATCCTGCCGCGACGCAGCGGCCTTCCCGGTTTCTTAGGAGGGCGGATGACCGGGTTCATAGCTGGTTGAGCCCCGTCTGCAATTGCCAGAGATGGGCATAGAGGCCATTCGGCCTGGTAAGCAGGCTGTCATGCGTGCCCTCTTCGACAATACGGCCATCCTTCATGCCGATGATACGGTCGCAATGACGGACCGTCGCCAGACGATGGGCGATAATGATGACCGTCCTGCCTTTGACGATCTCGCGCATGTTGCCAAGAACGATGCGCTCGCTCTCATAGTCGAGCGCGCTGGTGGCTTCATCGAGGATCAGCATCGGCGGATTGGTCGCCAAGGCGCGAGCGATCGCCAGGCGCTGGCGCTGCCCGCCGGAGAGGTTGGCGCCGCGCTCCTCGATCAGCGTGTCATAGCCCTTCGGCAGCTTGGCGATGAACTCGTCGGCACCGGACAGCCGCGCCATCTGCATGGCGGCGCCCCGCGACATCGACGGATTGACCAGGCAGATATTGTCATGGATCGTCCGGTTGAACAGCATGTTCTCCTGAAGGACGACGCCGATATTGGAGCGCAGCCAGGCGGGATCGACCTGGGCGATATCCTGGCCGTCGACGAAGACCTGGCCGCGGGTCGGGATATAGAAGCGCTGCACCAGCTTCGTCAGCGTCGACTTGCCGGATCCGGACGGGCCGACAATACCGATCACTTCGCCCGGGCGCACCGAAAACGAGATATCGCGCAGCACTTCCGGCCCATCGGCGGTGTAGCGGAAGTTCACCCCCCTGAAGGTGATGCCCCCTCTTGGCTTCGGCAGGCTGACGGAGACCTCCGGCCGCGGTTCAGGCGGCGCATTGAGAATGTCGGCGAGCCGCGCCACCGACACCTGCACCTGCTGAAAATCCTGCCAGAGCTGCGACAGGCGCAGGATCGGCTGCGAGACCTGGCCGGCAATCATGTTGAAGGCGACGAGTGCGCCGACCGTCAGCTCGCCATTGATAACAGCCTGAGCGCCGAACAGCAGCAACGCCGCCGAGGTGATCTTGTTGATGTACTGGATGGCGTTCTGGCCTTTGGCGGCCAGCATGGTGGTGGCAAAGGAGGATTGCACATAGCCGGCCAGCCGCTCTTCCCATTGCGAGGCGACGACCGGCTCGACGGCAGAGGCCTTCAGCGTCTGCACGCCGACGACGGTCTCGACGAGGAGCTGCTGGCTATAGGCGCCGCGTTCGAACTTCTCGTCGATCTTCTCCTTGAGGAACGGCCGCACCAGGAAGCCGATCGCCAGATAGAACGGGATCGAGGCGACGACGATCCAGGCGAGCTTCGACGAATAGGAGAAGAGCACGAAGATGAAGACGATGGTGAAGATCAGATCGAGGCCGGAGAATAGCCCCTGCCCGGTCAGGAAGTTGCGGATCGTCTCCAGCTCGCGTACGCGGGCGATCGTCTGGCCGGTCGCCCGCGTCTCGAAATAGGAGAGCGGCAGATTGAGCATATGGCGGAACAGCCGCCGCCCGAGCTCGACGTCGATGCGATTGGTCGTGTGCGACAGCGCATAGGTGCGAAGATATTGCAGCACGACGTCGAACAGCCCAACGGCCGCCAGGCCGATCACCAGCACGATCAGGGTCGAATAGCTGCGATGGGCCAGAACCTTGTCGACCACGACCTGGAAGAACAGCGGCGTCACGAGCGCAAAGATCTGCACGATCAGCGAGGCCAGCAGGACGTGGCCGAAGGCATGGCGATAGCGCCAGATCGACGGCAGGAACCAGCGGAAGCCGAAATTGCCGCGCGACGACCCCGGTCCGGCCAGCCGCCGCTGCAGCAGGATGAAGTGACCTGCCGTCTCGGCCAGCAGTTCATGAGGCCCGAGATTGCGGCTGGAGAAGTCGACGGGATCGATGAGGCGCCAGCAGTCGTCGGGTGCTGCCCCGCCAAAGAGCGCGAAGCGCCCGTCGGTCAGGCAGGCGATCGCCGGCGTCGGCAACGTTGCCAGCCGGGCATCGGTCTGGATCTCCAGATGCCTTGCCTTCAGGCCCACGAGCTTTGCCGCGCGCAGCAGGTCAGTACGCTCCGATGGCTCCGACAAGGCCAGGTCGCGAGCCAAAACATCCGGGTTGGAGGCGATGCGGAAATACCCGGCAATCGCTGCAACCGCCGCAAGGCCGCTATCGGGCCGCCTTAACTCATCCACGGATGTGGGCGGCGGCTGCTCCGGTTCAATGATGGCTGTCTGGTTCATGGAAGTGATAATCCCGTCCGGCGGGAGCGTCCAGGAGACATGCTAGCGTCTTTTTTTGATGCGCAATTCGCTAAAATCATTGGCCGTCAACCGCCGGCAAATCCGCCTGTTGATTGTAGCTGAACGTGAACGTGGCTTTGCGATTCGGCTCGGTCTCAATGATCATCTCTGTCTGGAGAGGTTCGCCCGTGCCCTCGGCAATCCACGCCTTAACGTCTCGCACCCTGTGGTCCGCAGTAAGTCGCTTATACTGATAGATCACCGTAACCGCCTCACCGAGACTGCCAGTTCCAGTGCGGCTGCATTCGTAAACAGCGGGCTTGCCGTCAACAATGAGCGGAACAGCCTGGCGGGAACCAATCCTCCAGGATCCACCATCTCTTCGCGAATACTCTTTGCCGGCAGAGACGACATAATCCAACGAATAGGATTTGCCACCATCAAGCTCGGTAATAATCCCTTTCTGCTGGAACTGGGTAGCCGCATTCAATTTGGCAATGGCGTCCCTTATCGGCTGGCATGCGTCCTCAGCCTGCGCGGTCCCGCCCGCATATACCGTCAATGCGATGGCCGCCAGGCATGCGTTCGTAGTCCTTATCCAGAGCGCATGGCGTGTCGCCCGAACCGCCGCTTCGTCGCGTTTCACGTGCGCACCGCTTATCACAAACCCGACGACTTATGGCTTCGGCGCTGCGGCATTGTCGGACCTGAACCCGTGATCCGCAATGACCTCGCGATGCTTGCGCTCATAACGTGTTTTTGCGTGAACTGGACATAATCATCGTAGGGGATGGCGCCCTTGGCATAGGCGGTGAGAATACGGCGGCAATACTCGTGACGAACATTGCTTGGCGCAACATTCATCAGCTTTGCGAGCTTCTGCTGAGCGTCCGGTGTAATGCCATAGTGGCTACATTGCTCGATGTTCCAGTTAAGGGCTGCAGGGTCGCCCAACATATTTTTATCATATTCATAACCGCCCTTGGTCGTGACGGGTGCAGCGTTTGCCGACACCGAAACCATCGCCATGGAAACAACTGCGAAAATCGTCCGGAAGTTTTTCATTCTGTCCTCATTGCAGCCAACTCGCCCGAGTTCGCCTACTTCACTCGAACTTTTACGCTATGATCCCGTACACCGTTTGCATCGCGCAGGCCTGTAATCCGAACCGTGAATTGGTCATTGCCTGTAAAGCCGGCATCTGGTGTGTAATAGATGATAGCGCCGCCAACCTGCCTGCGGTTGCACAGATACATTTCGGAATTTCTCGAGTAGCGAGGTGTGACGGGACCGTGCACAACGTCAACTTTGCCGTGACTGCTCGGCTCGATAACTCCGACATACGGGTAGGATGAGAACGTGCAATCGTGATGCAGGAACCAGGCCGTGATGGCTTCGGTTCGCTTGCCGGCACGGGTGCTGAGCGTTGTCTCGACGTGGTTTGTGCCGCCCAATGGAGCTCCGACACAACTCGACAATGCCAAGCCGATCCCAACAAGCGGGCTCAGGGCCGTCAGCGATTTGGTCTTCATTCGGTCCTCTTTTTTGAAAACTGAGATTGCAAGCAGGTCGCGGAAGCGACCTACCTCCATCATCAAAACCGGTTACGCGGCATTTTGCTTCGGGATGGCCGGCTGGTAGGCAAGCGTGGCATCGCCGACCAGGTAATGTGAGGTACCATCGGTCGTCTGATACGAACTGGTGCCGGTGATCGCCGAACCGTCGGAGAAGGTCTGGCTGCCATTGCTGGTCGACAGCAGGTTGATCAGCTTGATGCCGGCCTGCGACATGGTCTGCAACTCGCCATCATCGACGATGCCGTTCTGATTGACGTCGCGCCAGACGCGGAACTCGCTCCAGCGGGCGTCATTGGCATCGAGCACATTGTCATGGTTGGTGTCGAAGGCCAGACGCAGACCATCCAGGTCGGAAACCGAGCCGCCATTCGCCGCCACCTGCTCCGGCGTTGCCCATTCGGAGAAGGCAAGCTCCTTCGACTGGTCGATCTTGCCGTCCGGACCGGCCTGACCGTCCTCACCGAGATCGATCGCCAGGAAGCCGTCCTGCGGCCCGACCCAGGCAGTGCCGTCGCGCGCACCATCGCCGTTCCAGTCGAAGGTGACAGACGAGCCGGTGGCGAGTGCGTTAGTATCAAGCGGTCGCAGGTCGATGTGACCGTCGCCGTTCAGGTCGAGAAGGACAGGGTTGTGGCCGCTGTGAGCATATGGGTCGGGCCATTGATCGACCATCTGATAGCTGGAGCCGCCGCCGCCATTCGGGCTTCCGCCACCGCCGGTGATGGCATAGCGCTGCCAGGAGGCCAGGTTGCCGGCGCTGTTATACTGATAATTGGTATAACTGCCATCATCATTGTAAGACTTCGCGGTATTGATCACGCTGTTGACGTAGTTTTGAACCAGCGTTCCCCATGGTTGACTATTGTACACGTCATACGTTGTGACGGTGTATGTACCGCTTGCGTGGCTGTACGTGACGTTGGTGACAAGTCTTCCAGCGCCGTCATACACATTGGCAATCTGCGACCAGCTCTGAGAGCTGTTCACGTCGTAGACGTAAGTTGTCTTGCCACCGCTATCGTAGAAAACATTCTGACTGGTAAGCTGGCCCGCAGTGTTGAAATACTGAACAATAGATGACCATGTCTGAGCATTGGCTGGATCCCAATATCCAATCGTTTTAGTGCCGTCATCGTTATAGAGGACTTGCGACAAAAGCTGCCCGCTGTTCGGATCAAAATTGTTGTCTGCCCTGCTCCAAGAATACACGTTCGTCAGATCGAACCAGGTTTGCCCTGTTAGCTGTCCGGCACTGTTGTAATAAAAGAGATGATCTGTCGCGCCACTCGCAGCGACAAAATAGACGTCCGTCCTTGTACCGTTATCGTTGAACTGCTTTTCGAGGGTCTTTTTGCCGTTGGCGTCGAAAGACTGCTCGATGCGGGTCCAGGGATTAACGTTGAGCGGATCGTAAAAAACGGCGGAGGTCAGGAGGCCGGCCTTGTTGGCGTTAGAGACGGAGAGCGTCTGGCCGCTTGCGGCGTCATAGGTCGTGGTGACCGAGCTGCCGTCGCCGGTGACATTAAAATCGCTGGTTCCAGTCTTCTGCCCTGCCGAATTGAAGAAATTGATGCGCTGCTGGGCACCGGTTGGCGTGTAGAATGTAATCTCGGTCCGTGTTCCGTTATCGTTGAACTGTTTCTCGAGGGTCTTGTTGCCATTTGCGTCGAAGGACTGCTCGACGCGGGTCCAGGGATTGGCGTTCAGCGGATCGTAGAGGACGACGGAGGTCAGGAGGCCGGCCTTGTTGGCGTTGGCAACGGAGAGCGTCTGGCCGCTCGCGGCGTCATAGGACGTGGTGACCGAGCTGCCGTCGTTGGCGATCGCAATCTGAGAGGTCTTGCGGCCCTGGCCATCGCTGGTCACGCGCAGCGTCAGGCTGCCCATGGCCGAGACGGTGTCCACGACCGTCTGGGTCACCGCGCTACTGGCGTTGAGGTCGACCTTCGTCAGCGTGATCGAGCCGTCATTGTGGGTGACCGAGGTTTCCGTGTGATCGATGACGCCGTCGTTGTTGGAGTCTTTGCGGAGAATAGTGATCAGACCATCGGCGCTAGTGCCGATTACGCCGGTAGCAACGACAACGCCAGTGGCATTGGTCTCGGTGACCGTTGCCACCGTCGAACCATCGACTCGAAGCCGCGACTGCATGACGACCTCAAAGGTGCCATTGCCGTCATAGTCATACTTGACGGTCTTCGTGTGACCATCGGCAGAGCTGTCGGTTTCCATCTTAGCGGCGATCGCCTGCTTCCAATAGACCTTGCCGGAAAGAAGATAATTGGTCTTCTGGGCGGTGGCATTATTGGTGACGATCGAGACCGTGGCGCCGGTAGTATCGGCGGTCAGCGTTTCGACCTGGTCGACCGTGCCGTCGCCATCGACATCCTTGGAGGTCGTGCGCACCATGCCGTCCGAAGACTGCTGGATCGTCGTCTTCGACGCCAGCTTGCCGGTGGTCAGGTCCGTATCGGAGATGACCGTGGTTTTGCTGCCATCAGCATTGTTGGTGTTGACGGTCACGCGGCGGCGATCAACCGTGCCATTGCTGTCCAGATCCCAATCGGTGTTGGTCTGCAGGCCATCGGCCGTTGTAATGGTCGTTGAGTTATCGGCCTTGACGCCGGCCGAATTGTAGTCCGTCACCGTCGACGTCGTCACACCGGAATCGGCCGTCACCGTTTGCTGGTGCTGATCGACAACACCGTCGCCGTTATTATCGCGGTCGATCGTCACCGTGCGCTTGTCGGCGCTGGTCAGCGTGATGGTCTTGTCGAGCAATTTGCCGGAGGCGTCCGTCGTCATGACGGTCTCATGGGTGGAGCCGTCGGCAAGGTTCTTAACAACATCGCTGACCGTCTGAGTCGCTAGCGCCGTGCGCTGTTCATTGGTGCTCAGCACTCGTCCGTTGGCTGATGTCGTCGTGGTGATCGTCGAGATCAGGGAACCGTCAGCGTTGGTACTGGTCACCGTGCGGGTCCGCGTGCCGTCTGCATTAACGACAGTGACGTCTGTCGAGGTCTGGGCATAGGTGCCAGCCCCTGTCATGTCCGACTGCGAGGTGATCGACAGGCCATTGGCGCTGGTCGTGGTCAGATAGCGGCTGGCCAGCGTCGTGCCGGTAAAGTAGCTGACGGTTTCGGTCCGCGAGCCGTCGGCATTCAAGACCGTCACATCGGTGTGGCTCTTGGTAAAGGTGCCGGAACCGGTCTGATCCCATTTGGTGGTCACCGTCAGCCCATCGGCAGACGTATCCGTCTCGGTGACGGCGCTCAGCGCCAGCGTGCCGCCATTGATGGTGGAGACCCGCTCCGTTGTCGACTTGCTGCCGTCTGTATTGAGCACCGTCAGATCGGCCACGGTCTTGTCGTTGGTTCCGTTGCCGTCGACATCGTAGCTTGTGGTTTGGCTCAGGCCATCGGCACTCGTCGTGACCGCTGTAGAGTGCGACACCGTTCCCGTCGACGTCAAGTCGGACAGGGTCTTGGTGACGCTGCCATTGGCATTCTTCGTGGTTACGGACTTCTGGTCGACCGTGCCATTGCCGTCGATGTCATAGGTCACCGTGACCGTCTTGCCGTCGCCGCTGGTCGTGGTCGTCGTCTTGTTGGCGATCACACCGCTATTGGTCACCACCTCCGTCCTCGATCCATCGGCGTTCAGCGCGACGACATCACTGCCCGAGCGCAATGTCGCACCGGTTCCATCGGTCCAACTGGTCTGCTTCAACAAGCCATTGCCGCTCGTCGTCGTCGCCGTCTTGGAGATGAGGGTACTGCCGACGCCAAACCGGGAGACCGTCTCGGTCTTGCTGCCATCGGCATTGAGCACTGTGACATCGGTGATGACCTGCTCGTAGACGCCGTCGCCATCGAGATCAGAGCTCGTGGTTACCGAGAGGCCATTGGCCGCGGTGGTGGTAACGGCGCGGCTGCGGAGCGTCGTGGTGCCAGCCTTGTAGGTCTCGACTGTCTTCGTCGTCTGGCCGGTGGCATCGACGACAACAGTGGTCTTCACATCCAGCGTGCCGTCACCATCGAGGTCGACCCAGCTCGTAACGGTCTTGCCGTCCGCGGTCGTGGTGGTGGTTGCCTTCGAAACCAGCGTACCGCCAGCCGTCGAGACGGCGTCAATCACCAAAGTCGAGCCATCGGCATTCAGCGTCTTCGAAACGGCCTCCGTCCGATCGACCATACCATTGCCGTCATAGTCGTAGGACGTCGTCGTCACCAGACCGTTGGCGCTGACAGTCACCTTGGTCTGATCTGCCAGCGAGGTGCCAGCATAATCGGACGTCGTCGTCGTCTTCGAGCCGTCATTGTTGAGCACGGTCGCCTTCACGGTCGTCGAATCGACGGTACCGTCGCCGTTCACATCCTTTTGGCTGGAGACGGTCAGGCCGTTGCCCGAGGTGGTCGTCGTGACCTTATCGAGCAACACACCAGTGTTGCTCTTGTCGGTCAACGTCTCCGTGCGGCTGCCGTCGGCGTTTATCACCGTCTGATCCACTGTCGTCAGATCGACAACGCCATCGCCATTCAGATCATCGGTTGTCGTCGTCGTCAATTTGTCGGCGCTGACGGTCACAACGGTATTACGATGGTGCACACCATCGGCGCTGCTCCGCATCGCCATCGTCGTTTGGCTACCGTCGGCCGCGATAAGATGCGTGGAAGTGCTGTCGAATTGACCGTTGCTGTCGATATCCTTCCCCATCGATATCACCCTGCGGTGCATTCTGGCTACCGTCTTCGTCTCGCTCAGTAGCGAGCCATTGGCGCTTGTTGTCGTGACGGTCTCAGCGCGATTATCGGTTACCACCGAAATCGAATCGGTGACAGTCCCGTCGAAAGTACCGTCGCCATCAAGGTCGGACTGCACCGTCTGTGTCGAGCTGTCGGCCGACGTTGTCGTCACCGTCTGGCCGATCAGCGTGCCATTGCCGCTTTTGCGGGTTACGGTCTCGACGCGGGCGCCGGCACTTCCGGCCGTGATGACATCGGTGGTCACGGCGTCATAGGCGCCGTCGCCATTGGCGTCGATGCTGATCGTCTTCGACAGACCATCGGCACTGCTAGTGGTGACCGTCTTGGAAACCAGGGTCCCGTTCGGATTGAGGGTGCTGTCGGATTGAGTGATCGTTCCGTCACCGGCAACCGAGATGATGGTCTGCTTGTCGGCTGCGCCGTCGCCATTGGCGTCGATCGAGATATTCTTGCTCTTACCATCGGCGCTGGTCGTGGTAACGCTGTTCGACAGCAAGGCGCCGCTGGCGCTCCTGTCCTGGACCGTCTCGGTGCGCGAGCCGTCGGAACCGACCGTCGTCACGTCGGAATGAACGAGGTCAGCAATACCGTCGCCGGTCACATCGGTCGAGACTGTCGTCGACAGGCCGTTTGCGGCGGCAACCGTCGTGACCTTGCTTCTGCTCGAGTTGTCGCCATTGGTGGTGGTCACCATGGTCGTCACATCGCCGTTGGCGGCGATCGTGGTCTGGGTCAGATCGCGCTCGTCGATCGTGCCATTGCCGTCTAGATCGCTGGTCACGGTCTTCGTGTGCCGGTCGGCGCTGGTGGCCGTCGTCACAACGGACAGAACCGTGCCATTGGTGCTGGCATCGGTCACCGTTCGCGTGCGCGATCCGTCGCCCGCAACAACCGTCGCATCGGTGACGACATCCTCATAGATCCCGTCGCCATTGATATCGGTTCTGGTGGTCTTCGTCAGGCCGTCAACGCTCGATTGCACCTGCACCTGGCTTAAGGTCGCGCCGGACACACTTAGCGCCTTGGTCGTGGTCGTCGTCGATCCGTCCGAGTTGGTCGTGAACGCCTGGGTCTGATCGACAACCCAGTCACCATCCGTGTCGATGGATGTTGTAATGGTATTATGGTCGGCGCTGGTGACCGTCGTGGTCTGGTCGCGACGCGTACCATCGGCATTGGAATTCGTCACGACGCGAGTGCTCACGCCCGTGGGATCTACGCTTGTTACGTCGGTCTGCGAGCGGTCATAAGTGCCGTTGCCATCGTCGTCGAACTGAGTCGTCACGCTGTTGCCGTCGGCGCTCGTGGTCACCAGATCCTGGAAGGCCAGGCTGCCGTCGGCATTGTAAGCCTGAATGGTATTGTTCTTCGACTGGTCGGCATTGGTCACGACCGTCGACTTGATGATATAGCCGTTGGCATCGCGGGCAAGAACGGCATCACCCACCGCGCCCGTCGAACCGTTGGATTTCGTATAGGTCGTTTTGCCGGTAATTGCCGAGCCATCGCTGAAACTCTGGCCGCTGCCCTTCGGCGTCAGGTCGATCGAGGTGATCCCAAGCGAATCCAGCGACACCAGCTGGCCGTTGACCATGACCTTGAACTTTGACCACTGCGCATCGCCAGCATCGAGCTTGCCGTTGCCGTTGGTGTCGAAGACGTCCTTCAGTGCCTCGAGATCGCCGGTTGCGGTCGGATCCCACTGGGTGAATTCGAATTCCTTCGAGCTGCTGATCTTGCCGTCGCCATCGGCGTCGAACACCAGCACGCCCGTGCCGTTGCCCGCCCAGGCCATGCGATGCTGGTAGCCATCGCCATTCACATTCACAAATTGCGATGACGTCCCGAGCGTGTTCAGGTTCAGCCCATTGCCCGTGAGATCAAGGAGGACGGGGCTGTCGTCGTCATCGCCTTCGTCATGCACAGCGCTATCCGGCACGCTCTGGCTTGGATCCGGGCCATCAAAGGTGACATTATTGCGTGTACCGTGCGTGACATCGCCGGAGCTACCGTTCATGTCGATGCGGCCATCTATCTTTCCGTCCACATCACGCGCGATTTGGGTGTGATCCGAATATGACTCCACCATACCGGTTCTTAGGTTACCGTTTTGATCGGTGTAACTGTAAGGCGTGGTACCAACCAGGTGCGCTGTCGTTCCAGAGGACGATGAACCACCACCATAGCCGGTAGGAGGCCCACCGTTTGTGCCTTGTGTACCACCGGTTCTGCCGGAACGGGTGCTGCCGCTTGAATGCGATCCACCTCCCCCAGACTGTCCACCGCCGGAAGAGCCGCCGCCAGTCGGATTGCCCCCAGCGTCAGGGTCGCCATCATAATGACCGCCACCGCTGCGACCGCCATCCGAACCTGCGCCGCCAAAACCACCGTCACCGAACAAGGCTCGGCTGGCGTCGTCTGCTGTTGTGGGAATCCTGGGCACAACCGGCGCGACAGGAGGTTTTGTGTCGAAGTAACCCGGATAGTGACCTGGATCATACAAATGCGCAATTACGTCGGCTGGCATCGGAAGATTGGATTCAACGGGTGGCGCTGATGCAGAAACGACGGGTTCAGGAGACGGGGCCGTGGCTTGAAGCGCGCTTCCCGGGTCGACCCCGAAAATGACATCCCTCAAAGATTTCGTCTTGTCGTTGAAAATCGTGTGCGCAATATCATTAATACCATAACCAATTGCAAACGCGACGCCAACGCCAATCACAGGCGCGGCCGCTCCCAGAAGGGCCACCGCGCCCGCTGAGGCAGCAATAGTACCTACGACCTCAGCAACTCCAATTGTGATGTATGCACTTCCTACTGCAAGCATTGCACCTTCGGCTGGTGTATACCCCGCGACCTCATATGATTTGTAGTCAAATCCCGCGCTGATACCACCGAGCAACGTGGAGGCGGGACCCAAATGGCTTAGTCCAGCAGCACCTTTTTTCCCTAGCGCATTGGCATAAGCGGCCAACGCGGAAAACCCTGCGGCGAAATATCCGGCATAGTTACTTACAAAACCTAAGGTATTGGGATCACGGGAACTACGCTGTCCGAGAGAATCATTGCTTGCCATCTGAACTATCCCGCTCCTCTTTATTTTGCTCTCGCGCGCCCCAATCTGAGCCACTGAAGATTTTATTAATGCGACCGAATGTTAAGAGTCCGAATCCAAATACACAAATAAACCCCAACCAATCACTCGGATATATCCACAATATTACTATAGAGAAAATGGCATATACTGGAAGATATAGCCTGAATAGCCGCCTATCTTTCAGAATATCAGATACGTGAGGCTTTTTCTTTATTTCTCGAAAGTCATCACTCATGACAACATCTCCACCCTAAACCTTATGCAGCTCGAATTTCTTGCCATCATCAGTTTCACGCATATACTCGCGACGATTTGGAACGAAAACGACGTTGACGCGTTATGATCCGCTCACGATGCGCATAATATCGCTATGTATACGTGTATTTATCACATTCACAATACGGAACTCCTAGATGACGAGCGAATTAGGCGAAAATAATTGTGATGTATCCGAAACGCGCTCGGATCATCCAGAAGGCGAAGCAGCCTTCGCCGCACAATGCATCGCCGCATTGCTCACACGGCACGGCATTCCGAAGTACCGCTTCGCCGTTACCGTCTCCGAAATCCTCGGGCTTTCCTACTCCGCCGGAAACCGCCGCCTGACGACGAATGCCTCCTGGTCGCTTGAAGAATTGAAGCGGGTCGCCGAGCATTTCGGCGAGACGCTGCAAGAGCTTGTTACGCTCGACAATGCGGACGCCCTAGTCGACGCCTCAATCGTCATCAACAATCATATTGTCCCCTGTCGCATCCGGTTGGGT
>NZ_JARWKZ010000075.1:0-23924 GCF_050577975.1 Rhizobium sp. BR 315
AAAGTAAGTCGGTCTCATCGGAGCGCAGTATCTTGCGGACCGTGTTGCGGGACACATGCAGCTCCCGGACGATCTTCTTCACCGACCAGCCCTGCACATGGAAGGCTCGACGAACACGCGCAATCGTATCCACTCGCTTCAACTCCCCCTCCATCCGCCAGCAAAAGACGGATGGTCAGACGAAACAGGTGGGGGGTCAAAATTGGACGCCGGTCACCCCGCCAGAGGGGTCAATATTCCACGCCGAAACACAGCTATGAACCCTAATCTCGGTGTCAGCGGAAGAAATAATATAGTTCCGGCACTCACAAGTCCAAACGTATCGCTGCGGAGTTTTTGAAAGTGGAAACGATTTGTGAGGATAGCGGGGTCATCTGACGTGATGAATTCGCGCTGGGCGGAATTTACTACGAGACACATTTCGAGGTCTTTGACATGCTTTCGACCGTTCAAGTAGTGGCCGATTCCCATCATCACGGCCTGCTCAATACCTTTAATTGCAGGTTCCGGCACTTCTTTGCCGGAGGCCGCAGCTTTAAGGTCCGCGTGCTGCATCTCTGATACTGCCATCAATTTTTCGACGTAGGCGTACGTTCTATATGTCTGCAGCAGTGTGAACTCGCGGAGGACGACGAGATCAGATTTTGTTATCGCAGTAGGGTCTTCTGCCGCCTTTTTTACGACCGCCGCATACACCCCCTCTAACCCTTGCAACGCTTTTTCAAACTGCAGGTCTTTGCCGTAGAAATAGTCGCGCGCGCATTGTCCCTTGATTGGCGCGTTCGGGATGCACCTGTCGGAATCTATATTATAGACATTGATCGATGCTCGCCCCTCGGCCAATGAAAAGGGTCGCATATGGCATTTTGGAACGTAGTGTTGCAGCTTATTTTCAGCCATCTGCAGATGGTTGTAATCAGGCGCTCGCTTTCTGGCAAGTCGAGAGAGCGTCACACGCAGTAGCGACCAGTTTTTCAACTTTTCATCATAATTGGAATGGGTCTGAGGTCTTATAAAAGGCCTCTCATAGGAGAATCGGTCTGCAAATTTTGCTTTCAATGGAGATCATCGAATGTAGACGAGACCGATTGACAATCTAATTGCGCAGGCGCTGGAAGATGCCCAACCAGAAACGATACTCTTCTTCGTCACCTTCGCACCAAGCCTCAAATGCGCACCATGCTACTGCCGTTGGCGCGACATCGCCGTAAAGTGCGATCGTGTCATAGACTATTCGATGATCGTTGCGAGCGGCATCGGATTTGTCGTCAAAGCGGCCGGCTGATGGACGTGTCGTTGAATTTCGGGACAAGCAAATACCTCCTGCGTCCGGCGCAGGGAGTTGATTTTGAAGCCGGACGTTGGAAGCTCGTCGAGGAGCCGCGAAGGTCGATATAGCCGACCTTTCATATCGTCCCGGGCATTTTACTTGTGGCAGGCATGCCGCTCTAAAAGAGGCATTATGCAGGAAATCCGACGACGTTTTTCCTCAGAGATTATGCTCGCCCCCTTGAGCGGCGATCAGCTTCTTCTGCATCTATCCTAAGTGTTTCAAGGTGATCCTGACAGGCTGCTTCCACCCGATCGATCAAATCCGTCGTGCGGTTTAAGAGCCAGGCGAGCGCTTCTCGGCTTATCTCATAGTGCTTTGAGTAGCGCGCCTTGACATACGCCTCGTTAAGAATGTTGAACCAGGCAACAAAGCGCTGCTGATCGCGGGGCCAAGCGTCCGCTAACTGCTGCGCCTGACTTTCAGCGAGGCCACGCAGGTGCTTGAGATTGTGGGAGGCTGGGCTGTAATTGGTCAGCACGAGCAGCAACGTTGCGTAAGCCTGCTCGATCGATTGGTGCAACAGGAATGCCGCTTCCTTGAGTTTGCCTTTCGCTGCAAAAAACTCCACTCCCTCAGCGAAGCTTTTCGCGAGAGGCAACCGATCTTCCAAATACTCTGATGCAAATTTGTAGGCGTCCGCAGGGTGAAGGAGATTGGGATTGGCTAGCGGCTTATCATCGAGTTCGTGAAGCACTATTCCGTCACGGCGGAGGTCGACGAAGAAATACCGGCCTTCGTTGAGTAGGGTGTTTACCTCGCGAAGTGAATGCACGATGAAATTCACCGGCGTCTTGATTTCCGGCAAATGCATGAACCGATCCGCCGCCTTCTGCCAATAGCCGGAAAAATCGGTAAGCTTGCGATTGTTGACGACAACCAGCAGATCGAAGTCCGAGCGGTATCCCTTCTTGGTATACGGCTCGTCGACCCAGCTACCACGCGCATAGGATCCGAACAGGATGATTTTCAGGATGCGGCCACGCTTCTTGAAATCCGCTGAGCCGCCCTTCAGCGCGTCTTCAAATTCCTCATGCAACACCTCGAGGACCCGAGCGAGCTCGCGCTGCTTGAGCGGCGGCAGATGGTCGATGCTGGACTTCATGAACAACGGCGGATCTTTCACGGACATTGGATAGGCATAAAGGAGCTTGCGCTTCAAATCCACAGGGTGCGTGAAGGTTACCAGAAAAGCAACAAAAATGTTGCATCAAAAATTGGAGAATCATACTAGACTTTTATGTAGGAAATGCGAATATTAGGCGCTTTCGCACAAAATCCACGGCGAAATTACGAAATGTGGCGATTTTACCGCCATTTTTGATGCAACACAATTCCGGATCGTCGATCTGGCAGCTAGCAGGGGAAGGGCTGTCACATGAATCCTGAGGTTCTTTTCTGGTCGCAAAACCCCGACCTTTATCTCGTGTTCAGCCACATTCTCGCAGTGGAGGGCCTGAGTTCCGCGCTCCTGGACGAAAAGGAGGTGGGAGAGCTTGCGGGACGCACGTCTGTTTTAGCAATTGTCCTCGATACCGAAAACAATGCTGAGCATGCGCTGCGCATCTGCAGCCTGATCAAAACCGATCGGACCACGGCACATATCCCTTTACTCGCGCTGATGCCCAGCGGCGATGAGCGGCACTATCTTGATCTTCTCAAAGCCGGCGTGACCGAAAGTTTTGTTCGTCCGATTTCACCGGCGAGGATATTGGTCTATCTGCAATCTCTCCTATCGGGCTTGCCACTGGGAATAGGAGGCGTCCGCCGGGACGGCAATACGTTCAACGTTTGGGAACTCAGTCTTGAGGCAAGTAAGAGGCTGGTCAGACACGGTTCGGCAGAAATTCGGCTCGGCCCGATCGAATTCAAGCTTCTATGCCGTTTGCTTCAAGTACCAGGCCGCGTCTTCAGCCGATCGGAACTTATCGAAGCGGCCTGGCCTCCGAACTACTATGTCGAGCCAAGAACGGTCGACGTTCATGTCGGGCGGTTGCGCCGCATGTTGGAGCAGATGATTGGTCGCAATATTATCCGCACGATCCGGTCCAGCGGTTACGCGGTTGAATTTGGCTAGTCCCTATACAGACAGCTTCACATATGATCGACTATGTCATATCAGGCATGTTGCATATTTCGGGAGATTTCCGGCCCCGTTTGTTGAAGTTGCCAGGTAATAATTTCAACCTCTGGTCTGCATACTGACAGACCGGAGTTTGAAATATGGAAAAGAAGATTTCCGCGCGTTCTGAGCGAAACAGCAAAGCGGCCCACCGCAATACCGCAAGCCTCATCGACACAGCCGATAGACATTTCGAAGCTGCCCACTACCAAGGTATCATGGCGATTTACGCCCATCCGTCGGAGGGCAGGACCGTCAGGCCGAACTTTGAGGATCGTGCGGTTGTCGACTTTGTCCGGTGCTCATATTTGGGCCTGGACAATCATCCCGACATTGTCGAGGGCGCCGCTGAAGCCGTACGGAGCGCCGGCACACTGCATTGGTCGTGCGCCCGCACCCGGTTGAATTTTACCAGCCTCGGGGAGTTGGAAGAATCCCTCTCCAATCTCTTCGCCGCGCGGGTGATCACCTACACCACAGTGCTCGCCGCCAATATGAGTGCCTTGCCGTTGCTGGCATCGGGCCATCTCACTGGTGGCCCCAAGCCCGTCATGGTGTTCGATCGCTTGGCGCATGCAACCCTTGCCTACCATAAGGGCACCATTGCTCAGGAGACGCGGGTCGAGACAATAGCCCACAACGACCTTGAAGCTCTCGAGCGATTATGCCGTCAGAATAGAGCGGTCGCCTACATCTGTGACGGCGTCTATTCAATGGGCGGCAGTGCTCCGATATCCGAACTGCGTCGATTGCAGGAAAAATACGGCCTATTTCTCTATATCGACGATGCACACGGCATCTCACTCTTCGGCGAACATGGCGAAGGCTTCGCAAAATCCCAGATTGGCGAATTGGGCGACCGCACCATCATTGCTGCTTCTCTTGGAAAAGGCTTCGGCGCTTCCGGCGGCATGATCATGCTGGGCACGGCCCATCAGGAGCTCCTCTTTCGCAGATTTGCTGTGGCACATGCGTTTTCGGCGTCGCTTAACACCGCCGCCATCGGCGCCGGTTTGGCGTCTGCGAAGCTTCATCGATCGGGAAAATTGTCTCGCCTACAAGGAATGCTGCAGCAAAAGATAACTCTGTTCGATGAGCTAATACCCACGGTACAGCGTGGCGCACCGCTTCCGATCCGGACTGTCCAATTTGGCGACGAGCTTACTGCGATCGGCGCCGCGAGAAATCTCTTCCAGCAGGGCTTCTACACCTCAGCAATCTTTTTCCCAACGGTATCAAAGGGCCAAGCCGGATTGCGTATTTGCGTGACGGCGGCCCATACCAATGAGCAAATCAGATCTCTTTGTGCTGCGGTCGGGAAAATCAAGGACGACATCGTGAACGCCTTTGAATGACGAGGCTCCATGATGGATATCAACGCCCTCCTTCATCTCAAATACGTTTTTGCGGCGGTCGAATATGGCAGCATGCGGCAGGTGGCACTAGCGTTCGGAGTGCAGGAGTCCAGTGTCAGCCGCAACATCCTCGCGCTGGAACAATACCTAGATCTCCAGCTATTCGAACGGGGCAATCACGGCGTCCATTTGACAACGGCGGGACGGGCTTGGCTCAATGAAATCCGCGTCCACTACGAGAGATTGGAGGAGGCGCTTGCCCGTACGGCACTCCGAAATATTGATGTGACAACATTGCGAGTAGGGGTAAATCTGTCGGTGGGGCAGGACTTCCTTGTCCAACTGATTAGACGCTTTGAAAAAACACATCCTGGCGTGGCAATTGCAATCGAAGAGGTCGCATATGGGAAATATGCCCATGCCATCCGCCGCCGAGTGCTCGATGTCGCCTTCATGAGCGGCAATTGTCGCGCGAAATCATGCCTGAGTGAAGCGATCTGGGAAGAGCGTCTCGCCGTTCTTCTTCCCGTCGAGCACCGTCTGTGCACGAACCAAGCCGTTTCGTGGGCAGACCTTGCTGGCGAACAGCTGCTGATTCCGGCCGGAGGAAATGTGGCGCAGTTCGACCCACATCTCTTGGCGCATATCACGACATCGTCGGACGGGCCGTCCGTTCGGCATTGTGACGTCAGCCAATCCACCATTTTTATTGACGTTCAACTTGGCAAGGGGGTCACACTGGTCAGTGAAAGCCTTGCAAGGATTTTACATTTAGATCGCACAGTGTGGCGTCCGATCGCCGGGCCTGCCAGTTTTAATCTCGTTTCAGCGATTTGGCTTGAGTCCAATCCGAAGCGTGCTGTCTTTCGTCTGGTTGCTCTTGCGAAGCGCATCAAATGTTCTGCGCGTCCCGAATAGTGGATTGGATAGTTGCCGTGTCGTCGTCGGGGTCGACAAGCGCGGCAAGCGAACACAATTCTGGAAGTTACAGGCAAGCCACCATTCGAACATCATGTGTCGATGATCATACTTTCACCCTGATGCGTTGCAGCAGTCGCTCATACAACTGTATTTCCACCTCATGAGCCAGTTCGACGGTCACCGCAAACGCTTGGTGTCCCACTTCACCGGCCCAGCCGCCGGCACAACGCACGACCAAATAATAGGTGTCACCGTAGCCCGTAATGGTTCTGTCGAAGGTGGCAGTTGCGGTCTGAAGCGAGGACTTTTCCCGGAGCGTGGAGCTAGGTGTCAGCTTACAGTTAAATTTTCCGGGCATTTCCGGGAACTTGCCGTCATCGATGTCCCGCTTCTTGAAGTGGTCGAAGACGAAATCCGCGTCGCACCCCCGGATCAATCTAAAACCCATGGTAACGCCGGCGTAGTCGAGGCGGCTGTGTTTGACTGGCGGATCATAGGCCAGTGAAATGCGAATGTGCCGGCGGCCTTTGGTCTCCTGGAATACGTCGGGGATCGGGATCTGATACACTGCGAAGTGATCAATGGCCAACTCGTCTTCCGCATAGAAAACGACCCGCGAATCGTCGGAAAAAACCGCTTTCTCAAGATCCACCTGGCCATTGCCGCAAATATTGCGCACTGCCCGATCGCCGAGAAGGGCGAGCTTTGCTGTACTGGCTTCGGGAATGGAAGCGCTGGCTGCCAAGAGGGTCCTGATCAGGTTGGCCGATGCACCCGGAAAGCGCGCGAGTATTTGACTGGCTTTGAACGCGACCAGAGGCGCTGAATAAGAGGTCCCAGAGGCGGCCGTGAAAAGCTGATCGATAAAGCGATGATACAGGGTAAGCACGCCGGCTGCCGGCACTTCCTCGCCACCTCGCAGTCGCGCGACGCCACCATCGAAAATGAGGGTGCCCCCGAGGTCAACCAGATCCGGCTTGATGCCACCGCGTAAGCCTGGGCCTACGCGGGTAAACGGCGATGGCTGAAGCGCCTGCGTGATCGCTTGTACCTTGATGTCGTCACCAAGTTTCGCCGGAATCCCGTGATCGTGCGCCAGGGCGCCGACTGTCAAGACATTCATTGCCCCTGCCGGCTCGCAGAGACGATTTTCACTTTCCGTAAGGTAATGCGGATAATCGGTGATGGCTTCTTCGATCCGAAGCCCCTTTCGAGGCGGCCGGTTGCCCGACGACACAACGATGACAATGTCTAGTTCACGAACGAGTTCGTCCAGCGTCGCTGCCCAGACACCCACCTTCCCGCCGTCGTAAACTTTCTTCTTATCTCCCAGCGCGATTACAAAAATCCGACATCCGTAGGTCTCGTGGAGCCGTGTAATGGCTTCGCGCATCTGACCGGCGGTCAGGCGCTTGTTTGGAAACTCACCTTTATCATCGAGCACGCGGGCCGAACATAGGCGTGCGCCCCGGCCAAGCGTTCCAGCACCCAGCTGCTGGCGCAGGTCGCCAAATACAGAAACCCCGGCCACCTTAGTGCCATGACCCCACTCGTCGCTCGTTCCCAACGCATCCGGAACGCCTATTGCCCCAACGATAATGTCCTCAATGAGCGGATGGGCGTTCAAGCCACTATCGATCACGCCAATGAGCGGTGCATCATCATGGATATCGGTTGCAGCAGGCAGGTCAGCGAGCGTCAACTTGACCAAATCGTGTGTATCCGTGTCGACCGCCGGCCGAAAATCCAATTCGGCAACGGACTCGACGCTTAGAAGATTTCTTACGACACTACCGTCGCATTCGAAGCGGACCATTGTGATCGCTGGGCCGATGTACCGGTCCAGTTCTTGCCCGCTGTTCGCCTCCACGAATGTGGAGAGATCCTCGAGCGTGCGTTCGCGATAGTCGCGTCGGCCAATATCCCATAGCTCAATGTCGACCACATAAGGGACACCACTGATAAAGTCGTCCGGAGAAACAAAACCGTCACCTCGCGCCCCAACACCAATACGATCCCTTGGCTCGACAGAGCCTATCGCTTCGATGCCGCTGATGAACGCGTTATAGGAAGGGTTCTTCTGGCCGGCGGGTGTCCCTTTCGCATATGAGTCGATTCGCCGTCGAAAATCGGTTAGCTGATCGGAATCGGCAAACAGGACGAGCTTACGATCTTCGTCGCTGGAGAGCAGTGTCAGGCCTGCTTTGTTCCAGTCTTCCTCCAAAAGTGGGCCGGTCATCTGAACGCGTAAAATAAGAGCTGGGTCGACGGCATCGGGTCTGCGTCGGCGAACCTGCGTCTCGACCGCTGCGTCGAGATCTTTGGTCAGCTTCCTGGCGTGCGCTCCGGGCTCCCGCTTCGGTGCTTCGCCTCCGCCGCCCGTTTTGCGCCGCTCCAGCCTCTCAGGCAGCCGTACGAGCTGCAGGTGCTCATACTGTGCCATTGATCCCTTTTATGATCGATTTTCCAGACGCGAGTGATCGCGCCTGCGTCGGCGCTCATCCGCCAAGGCTTGCTCAAAATCGTCCGCGCGGACGTCTTTCTGTCTTTTTACGATGGCGGCCTTTATCGCTTGAACGCAGACGCGTTCGATCTCGGCGAACGAGAAGCCCGCCAGGCTAGCGATATGTTCACTTGGATCGAATCCCAAGATCACATTCTTAAATTTGAGGCCTAGATACTCCCGGATCATTTTATCGTCCGGCCGATCGAACCAGACAACCTCTTCAAACCGCCGCCAAACGGCCGGATCGAGAGAGCGGTCGAGATTCGTCGCCGCGATCAGAAAGCCGGCTGGCTTGATGCGGTCGATAAAGATCAGCAGACTGTTGACGACGCGGCGCAATTCGTTGTGCTCTCCCGCATCATCGCGCGCCCTCGCCAAGGCGTCGAATTCGTCGAAGAACAGCACGCATGGTTGTTTACGCGCGAACTCGAACAGCTTGCGGATATTCGTAGCCGTTTCGCCAAGATAGGACGAAATCAGTCTATCAAGCTTGACAATGTATAGTGGTAGTCCGACTTCGGCGGCGAAAATTTCGGCGCAGAGCGTCTTACCGCAACCGGGCGGCCCACAAAAGAGAAGCTTGGAACGGACAGCCAGCCCTCGGCGCCGGATTTGCTCTCCGCTGCGGAATTCCGACAACAGGCCGGCGAATACGCGAACATTATCGCGACTGAGGACGATGTCTTGTCGAGAGTGGACTGGCTCGATGCGTTCTATGAAATCGCCTGCCGCTTCCGGAAATGGGATGAGCGGAGCAAGCGCCTTTGGCCGGGTGGGCTTGGATGGGTTTTCAAGAGTCTTGCGTAAAGACCGCGCCAAAACGACGTTGTTCTTCTTTTCCTCTTCACTGATGATTTGCTCGGCGACGGCGCGGAACTCTTCGTCCCGGCCATAGCTTGCCAGCAATTTTTTCATCAGTTCGCCACGAGCCATGAGGGTAGGGATCCTTTTGCAAGAATAGTATTCTGACTCGCAGCGAATTGCCATAGATCGCTTAAAAGCGCGTTAGCCGCGTCGCGCTTGGGATAAGTCGGTTCAGCGTCAAGTCTCCGCCAGATTCAAGCGGCGCTTATGGCTTTCGATCGGCAATCCGGGGAGGTTTTCATTCTAGAAATTTCCCACCATTCCCGCAACGAGCTTGCCCTGATTGATACGGTTCAGCAACGGAAAGCTGCTCGTATCCCGTGGGTTGATGTCGTTGGAAAAGCCTCACATTGAAGATGAACTCAAGCGCAAACAGGTCCTGACTGACTTCAGCCGATTGTCAGCCATTCTTGTTCCCGCCGCAGAAATCCTCGGCGACCCAAACTGAATGGTGGTATCTCGGTGGTATCTCGAGGAAAAATATCAAAGCCCCTTCACTCGACGAAGAGGCTAACATATCGTTTTCTTTAGGAAAACTGGAGCGGGCGAAGGGATTCGAACCCTCGACCCCAACCTTGGCAAGGTTGGACTGGACAACGAGGTTGTTGATGTCCCTGACACGTGCGGCAACCACCGCCGCTAGTAGGCCAGGCCCCCTCACTGCTCTAAAACCTCTCCTACCCATGAGCGGCGAGATATAGGCTCGCGCGCTTTATGGCTGCCGGAGCCGTCGCGGCCACATGAGGGTGCCTCGACGTCGCAGACGGCAACGCTCGACCCGACAGCCTGATGAACGTTTTCTGACGCCTTTCGAAGGCGGCCATATCGGCCGCGGCTTCTTCCTATAAAACCACAGGAGGTCACAATGCCGTAATATACTTTTAGTTGAGCTGAAACCCTCCAACGATTCGTGAAACTTGCGCCCTAGGCTCGCGAGCGCGTTTACGAAACACTCGCGGACTGGTTTCGACACATAGCGCTTCATGACGAAAAGACGTAAAATCTCGAAGGTGATCTGCAGCACCGTTGCAAATAAGCCGGCCGCGAAGAGGTAGGACAGGCCATGGGTATGAACCAGGGGCATAGCGAGCCGAGCGACCGATCCGGCGGCCGCGGATATCATGGCCGGGCGACCGCCGGTGAAGGCAATGACGATGTCGATGACAAAGGAAACAAACAAGTCGACCTGGTGATCGACACCCGCCACGAAGGAAAAGGCGATGATCTCGGGTATCAGAGTGAATGTCGCGCCGGCTCCCGCGAGCACTGCCTCTATGTGATTGACGGGTCGGTCACGACGGATTGCTGAAATTGCTCCGCAAGGCAGCACTATATAGGCATGTGGGGTGACGTCTAGCTTCTCACGGAAAGCCGGGAGGCAGTGCATACGACGAATTTATATCTCGTGGTGTCTTGGTGGTGTCCTCGGTGCAAATCAAAGGCGCGTCTTACAGAGGGATAGGCGCTAATACATTGAATAATAAAGATAAAAACAACATTCAAGGAATGATTCCTATCAAGTTCTTATCCCTGGGGAGGTTAAGGACATATTGCTGCGATGTCGCCGCTTACGGACATTGGTTTGCCATCGAAGCCGCGCCAGGCTTGAATGTCCGAAAGAAGCGACACCGAATTGTCATTATCATTTTCGATTTCAACGCATGTATCAGGTCACTGTTTGAAAGCCCGCGCCGAGTGGTCGCCGGCCTTTGCGTTGGCCTTGGCTTCCTCGCCGAAACCGGACAAGCCTTTCCACGCAACACACAATATCTGCCCGTTCTCGGCGCGGCAGGCTTGATTGTGGAGTAGCATGCTATGCCACGGTAGCGGGTAGAAACCTCTATGCTCCGTGATCTAAGTCAATGTAGGGGCGGTTGTCCGGCAATAGAAGCAAGACATTGGCTCCAATGACGGATCCTTGTCTTTCAACACTTGCCGGAGTTGCGGTTTCGTGCGTCATTTTCTGCCTCTTTTCATAATCGCGACACTGACGATTGGCTCTGGCATCGGCTGCCGCCCTGCGGCAGCTGCGAATGAGGCAAACCTCACAGGCAGATTGCACGCATTGTGGGACAGGCTGGGAGGCAAGCGGCTTCCCGAAGGCATATCCATGGCTAATGGGCGGATCGAGGCGGAACAGGTTCTGGTTTCCGCCAAATTTGGCGGACGCGTTTCCGAAGTCCTGGTCAGCGAGGGGCAGACTGTTGATGCCGGCGCCGTGGTGGCTCGAATGGATACCGCTGATCTGCAAGCGCAGTTCGCGGGTGCCCAAGCGGAAGTTCGGCGCGCAGAAAAAGCGGCAATCCAGGCGGAAGCCTTGATCGCCCAACGTGACAGCGAGTTTGTGCTCGCCGAGCAGGAATACGACCGTGCGTCCGATTTGAATACCCGCGGTGCTGGTACGAAACAGCAACTCGACTTGCGCCAAAGCCAATTAAAGGCCACGCAGGCCGCCCGTATTGCGGCCGCCGCGGCGCTGGACGAGGCGAAGGCGGCGACGGATACGGCGCGCGCCGAGGTCGCACGAATTCAGTCATTGCTTAACGACGCGGTTTTGATCGCTCCGCGTCGAGGGCGCGTGGAGTACAAGCTGGTACAATCAGGTGAGGTCGTTGCCGCAGGTGCTCCGATCGTTACGCTGCTCGATCTTTCAAATGTCTATATGACTGTCTTCTTGCCAGCTAAGGTGGCGGGATCAATTGCCATTGGCGACGAGGCACGGATCATACTCGACCCCGCCCCCGACTATGTGGTCCCAGTCACGGTTTCGTTCGTTGCAACCGATGCACAGTTCACGCCCAAGACCGTCGAGACGCAGGACGAGCGGGAGAAATTGATGTTCCGCGTCAAACTCCAGATCGCGTCCAGTCTCCTGAAGCAATATGAGGCGCAAGTGAAGATTGGGGTACGGGGCGTCGCCTATGTGCGCGGCAGCAGGAACATCCTGTGGCCCGCTGAGCTTACCGTGAAGCTGCCGCAATGAGCGACGCGGCAGTCTACCTTCGGCATGTCTTTCATCGTTACGGCAAGACACTGGCCCTCGACGATGTCGACCTGAAAATTCCCGCCGGCTCCACCTGTGGCGTTATCGGACCCGACGGGGTCGGCAAGTCGACTCTGCTTGGGCTTGCTGCAGGCGTTATTCGCATTCAAGCCGGAGATGTGGAAGTGCTCGGTGGCGACATGAGCCGCGCGCGTGAGCGGCGATCGGTATGCGCACGCATCGCCTACATGCCGCAAGGGCTTGGGCGAAATCTCTATCCCACGCTCGGAGTTGCGGAAAATCTTGATTTTTTCGCCCGTCTCTTTGGGCAGGACAGCGTTACGCGGAAGACGAGAATCGACGAGCTTTTGCTTGCCACTGGCCTTGCCCCGTTCAGGGATCGGCCTGCGGGCAAACTTTCGGGCGGTATGAAGCAGAAGCTGGGAATCTGCGCTGCTCTGATTCACGATCCCGATCTATTGATCCTCGATGAGCCCACGACGGGTATCGATCCATTGTCGCGCCGGCAGTTCTGGGAACTCATTTCCAGCATGCGTGGCCGCCGCCCTGAGATGAGCGTCATCGTCGCGACGGCCTATATGGAGGAGGCGGAAAGATTCGACTGGTTGGTCGCGTTGAATGCCGGCCGCGTTATCGCGACCGGTAGTCCGGCCGAGATCAAGCAACGGACGGGTGAGAACTCGCTCGAGCAGTCTTTCGTTGCCCTTATGCCGAAGAATGTTCGTCGGGCTCATAGTCCGATCGAGGTTCCTCCCCGCGTGCCGTATGGTGGCCTTCCTGCGATCGAGGCGGAGGGGCTTACCCGCCGCTTTGGCGCTTTCACCGCGGTCGATCACGTTAGCTTTCGTATCGAAAAGGGCGAGATTTTCGGCTTCCTCGGTTCGAACGGCTCTGGGAAGAGTACGACGATGAAGATGCTGACAGGCCTCTTGCCTGCAAGCGAGGGGCGAGCAGCTTTGTTCGGTCAGCCCCTCGATGCGCGTGACATGGCGACTCGCCGCCGCGTCGGTTACATGTCACAGTCTTTTTCTCTCTATGGTGAATTGAGCGTGCGGCAGAACTTGGCACTGCACGCTCGGCTGTTCGGCATGCCACATGACACGATCGAACCGCGCGTCGGAGAAATGCTCAACCGCTTCGATCTTTTGGACGTTGCCGGCAATCAGCCGGAAGGCCTTCCGCTCGGTGTACGCCAGCGGCTGCAGCTCGCAGTTGCCGTGATTCATAGGCCGGAGGTACTCATCCTCGACGAGCCGACCTCCGGTGTCGATCCCATTGCCCGTGATGATTTCTGGCGTTTCCTGATTGCTCTTGCGCGCGAGGAAGGTGTCACGATCTTCCTGTCTACGCATTTCATGAACGAGGCCGAGCGCTGCGACCGCATTTCGCTGATGCATGAGGGCAAGGTGCTGGCGATCGGCAGCCCAGACGAGTTGAAACAACAGCGAAAGAAGGAAACGCTTGAAGACGTGTTCATTAGCGCGCTCGATGAGGCCGGAATGGGTCACGATGCCGGTCTGGTCAAACTTTCCGATCCAGTTCGGGATAATAAGACCGCGACGTCCGGCGCGGTCGACCCGCGCCGTCTGTGGGCCTATGCATGGCGCGAGACGTTGGAAATCCTACGCGATCCCACGCGTCTGGTTTTCGCTTTTCTCGGGCCGATTCTTCTTCTTCTCGCCTTCGGCTACGGCATTTCCTTCGATGTCGAGCACCTTCCCTTTGCAGCTTACGATCAAGATCAGACAGCCCAAAGCCGGCAATTGCTGGAGAGTTTCCAGGGGTCGCGGTATTTCGACGAGCAGCCGCCCATCAACTCGCCAGGCGATATGGACGCTCGATTGAAAAGCGGGGAGCTGAAGCTTGCGATCGAGGTACCCTCCGACTTTGGCCATGACCTTTTGCGTCAGCGCCGGCCTGAGGTTGCTGTCTGGCTTGATGGCGCCATGCCCTTCCGGGGAGAGACCGCGCGAGGTTACGTGACGGGTCTCGCGTCGAACTATTTGACGGATGAAGCAACGCGCAGAAATGGCAAAGCCAGCTCCCCTTATCCGATCAATATTGAGCCGCGCTTTCGATACAATCAGGCATTCAAGAGCGTAAATGCTATCGTGCCGAGCGTCATCGTATTGGTGTTGGTGCTGATTCCAGCCATCACGACGGCGGTCGGCATTGTTAGAGAAAAGGAAACAGGGTCGATCGCCAATTTCCGGGCGACTCCCGTCACCCGTTTTGAGTTTCTGCTTGGCAAGCAGCTCCCCTATGTGGTGATCGCCTTCCTGAGTTTCCTTTCACTGGTCCTGGTGTCGCGATTTGTCTTTGATGTTCCCCTCAAAGGTTCCTTTGCGACGCTTGCTGTCGGTTCGCTGGCTTATGTCCTCGCCACCACCAGTTTCGGCCTGCTTGTATCGAGTTTTGTCAAAACTCAGGTTGCGGCCATCTTCGCTACGGCGATCATCGCCATCATTCCGGCTGTGAACTTCTCGGGCTTGCTCGTTCCTGTTTCCTCGCTTTCCGGCAGCGGGCGATTGATGGGACTCGCCTTTCCGGCTGCCTGGTACCAGCCCGTTAGCGTCGGCATCTTTGCCAAGGGGCTTGGCCTCTCGGCCCTGTGGCCGGATCTCGTCGCGCTATTCTTGTTCGGCATCGCCTTCATCACTGCCGCAGTCGTCGTGCTGCGCAAGCAGGGAGCCTGATATGATCGCCTCCCTCTTGCGAATTTTGCGGCTCGGCGTGAAGGAACTCCACAGTCTCCGGTCAGATCCGGTCCTGATGCTGTTGATCGTCTACACCTTTACCTTCGCGATCTATGCTGTGGCGACGGGTGCAAAGTTCGACGTGGAAAATGCGTCTGTCGCCATCGTGGATGAAGACCATTCCATGCTCTCAGCGCGGTTGCGCGACGCGCTCCTCAAGCCGTTCTTCAACGAACCGGTCTTAGTTGACGCCAGCGAGGCCGATTCAAGTATGGATGCAGGTCGCTTTGTTTTCGTCGTCGAAATTCCGCCAAAGTTCGAGCAGGACGTAATCGCCAACAGGCGCCCTTCGGTGGGCATCGATATTGATGCGACCGCCATGTCGCAGGCGGGCAATGGCGCCACCTACATTCAGAACATTATCCTGCAGGAGGTCCTTGCAGCGATCCCCGGCGAGACGCAGACCAATCCAATTAATCTTGTGGTTCGCGCCAAGTTCAACCCGAATCTCAAATCCGAATGGTTCACTTCAGTCATGCAGGTCATTAACAATGTCAGCATTCTTGCAGTGATCCTCGCAGGTGCGGCGTTGATCCGTGAACGGGAGCACGGCACAATCGAGCACCTTCTCGTCATGCCGATAAGGCCTGTCGAGATCATGCTCGCCAAGATCTGGGCGAACGGCTTGGTCATCGTTGCAGCGGCAATCGTCTCTTTGCTTGTCGTCGTTGAACGTGTGCTGGCGGTTCCCGTGGCGGGCTCGCTTCCGCTCTTCGTCGCAGCGGCCATCCTCTACCTCTTTTCGGTCACAGCTCTCGGCATCCTCATCGCGACCATCTCGACATCGATGGCGCAATTTGGCCTGATTGCCATGCCGCTTCTCGTGGTGATGAACCTCCTATCTGGCAGCACCACGCCGCTTGAGAGCATGCCAGGCTGGCTGCAGCACGGGATGATGGCTTCGCCATCGACGCATTTCGTGGCGCTCTCCCAGGCAATCCTCTATCGTGGCGCCGGTCTTTCCATCGTCTGGCTACAGATGTCGGCGCTGGCCATCATCGGGGTCATATTCTTCGGGCTCGCATCAATACGTTTCCGCAAAGCCCTGATTGCGATGCAGTAAAATTGGAGCTGAGCCGCCCATCACTGATCGCCAGAAATACGGTGTTCCTCCGGAAGTTTGCACAAGATCGGTCGTTCATGAGGCGATTTGAAGACATTATTGCTTCGATGAGGCGCGATATTGTCGGAGACCGGTTGACCATTCGTAAGTCAGTCAGCTTGCTAGCCTCTATATTCATTCTTGATGCCGCAACGCTCTGGCTGACATTGAGTTCAATTGCAGTGTCTATCGCTCCCGTTGATGCATTTATCAGCTTCGTCCTTGCATCGGCAGTTGCGCGCTTGCTCCAATACCGCTCTGTCTTGGTTCGCTCGAGAATACTTGCGTCGCTTTATTGCATCTCTTCGGGGTGGAGCTCGAGGCCGCGCTTGCAGTGATGCTTGTCTTTCGAGGCTTCACTTTTTGGCTGCCTGTGGCGCTGGGTATCTGGCTCGCTCAAAAGGAGGCATAGGGAGCTTGAAAGCCTGCGAACAGCTCGGACGCAGGCTCAACGATCGCAGGCGTGTGGTCTTATCAAAAACCGTGGCCCTTGGCTGGTGGGAAATAGGGGTCCTCATACCCCATTCGCGGCTTCTTCTCGACCTTTTCTGCGCTTTCCTTTTGTTCGGTACTTGTTGTGTTCCTCCCTATACCGGCACTGGCGTAAACAATGCCAAGTGCGGCGAGGGATATGATTATTGCCCGAAGCATTTCAGTTTCCTTCCATTATGACAATCTTCTTTGGAGAGAAACTCTGCCCGGGTGTGGGCTTGCTTACATTGTCTTTGATCAAAACATCGCAAAACATGAAATCGCATCAAGGCTCAAAAATTGCGATCGAAAAGTTGACGCCGATCAAGGCGCGTTGAAGCGAGTATTGCAAAATCGGCAAATGCTCATGTTCAGACTTGGAGATCAGGCGATGAATTTCAAGACAATCCTCGCTCCCATCGGAGTAAACCATCTGGAGAACGATCTTAAGCAGGCTATCGTGTTCAGCGAGGCTGCCCAAGCGCATCTTTCGGTCCTGGTCGTCGCGATGGCGGCGCCGCCGCCCGTCGGCGGCTATGGCGAGATTGTTTCCGCAGCTTGGCTGGAGGAGCGCGAAGGAGACCTTGCGAAGCTGGCAGATGCAGTGGAAATGGCCAAGGCTAGCCTCAGCCAGTCCGGCCTGTCCCATGATGTCCACGACCTGTACACGGAATATGCGTGGGCCGGGGCGGATATCGCGCCCCGCGCACTCTATGCCGATCTCGTGCTCGTCGGAGCTCGGGCGGCCACGGACCTGCAATTTAGCAAGCGCGTGATCGACGGCGCGCTTTTCCAGTCGCCGACAGCTTTGCTTTTCAATCCGACTGATCGGCCAGCGACAATCGCGCCACGGTCGATAATGATAGCATGGAATTCTCGGATGGAGGCCGCTCGTGCGGTACAACAGGCCTTGCCGTTGCTTAAAGCTGCGGACGAAGTCCATGTGACCATGATCGATCCTACAGAGACGGCTTCCCGGAATGGCGAGGAACCGGGAGCCGATGTGGCGACCTATCTCGTGCGGCATGGCATATCGGTGGTTGTCGACGTTCTCTCGGGTCAGGGCAAGGGCGTAGCGCAAATGCTTGCCCAGCACGCGGTTGATGTGCAGGCCGACCTGGCTGTCATGGGAGCGTATGGCCATTCGCGCCTCCGGGAATTCGTTTTCGGCGGTGTAACGCGCACGATGCTTGAAACGGCCAGGCTGCCCATATTCTGGGGGCACTAGAAGGCTTGCTGTCACCCGCCGAATTTGGTGGGCCGCAAATCCGGTTATCCAGCAGTGCGCAGTCGTCAAATGCACTCTTCCGCAAATCGGCTGATAACCGAACGATCGATGTTGACGGGTTTGAGGACCCGCCCTGAACTCAACAAGGAGGCTATCGATGTTCAGACATATATTGGTTCCAACCGACGGATCCAAAATGGCCTCACAGGCGGCTGCACAGGCCATGGCCCTTGCCGCTGAGATGAATGCCGAGATCACCTTGCTGGCCGTGGCCGAGCCCTTCCGCATGCTGGCCATCGACAGCGATGAATACCGAAATCAGCAGCAGGAGCACGAAAGGACTGCCGCTTCAAACTGCGACGCCATGCTGTCGCGCCAGAAGCTCAGAGCTTCCGACAAGGGTGTCCTTTGCAAGACGCTGGTTATCAAGAGCAATGATATTGCCAAGACCATCGTCGACACCGCTGACAGCTTGGATTGTGATCTCATCGCGATGGCTACGCATGGGCGGAGTGGTCTGTCTTCATTGCTAATGGGAAGCGTTGCAAACGGCGTGATCGCCAAAGCCCACATACCTGTTCTGGTCTACCGCTAATCCGAGGGAACGCACCCGTATGTCAGTCAAGAATCTAGCTGTGCTATCGTGCCCGAAATCGGTAGCCATCATCGGAGCATCAATCCGCGAGGACGCGATCGGTTCAAAAATTCTCAGGAATGTCGTCGATGGTGGTTTTTGTGGGGAGATATGGCCCGTCAATCCCAAATACGCGCATGTCCTCGGGCGGACGTGTTTTCGGGATGTCAACGCTTTGCCCAGTCCTCCGGATGTCGCGATAATTGCAACGCCGGCACCGACCGTCGTCTCCATTATCCGAGAACTCGGCTGCAAAGGAACAAAAGTTGCCATCATCGTCACGGGAAATTTTGACAATGAACTGAAAAAGGCGGTACTTGCCGCCGCTCGGCCATACGGCTTGCGCATTGTCGGACCCAATGTCGTGGGTCTCATTCTTCCCGATGCAAACCTCAACTTGAGTTTTGTCCTGACTGGTGCAGAACGCGGGAAGATCGGCTTAATTTCGCAATCGGGAGCGGTCGTCAGTTCACTCCTGGATTGGGCATGCGATCATTCCATGGGCTTCTCAAAGATTATTTCCCTCGGCGATATGATTGATGTCGATGCGGGCGACGCTATAGATTTTCTGGCTGCCGATCATCAGACAGCGGCAATCGTCATGTATCTGGAATCCATTCCTGATCCGAGAAAGTTCGTCTCCGCTGCTCGGGCGGCGTGCCGGACAAAGCCTCTGATCGCCATCGCGCCGGGCAGGCATGGCGAAGCGGCGAAGGCGGCAGCGACCCATACGGGCGCATTGACCGGTAACTCCCGCATCGTCGACGCGGTACTTAAGCGCGCTGGTATCATTCGGGTGAAAAGCCTGACGGAACTACTCGCTGCTGCAGAAATTACGCAAAAGGCCCATCCGCCGCAATCACTGCGCGTGGCACTGGTCACCAATGGCGGGGGCGCGGGGGTCTTGGCGGTCGATAGCCTCCTTGATCGAGGCGAGCGCCTGGCAGCGTTGACTGCGCAAACGACAAGCGAGCTCGACAAGATCCTTCCATCGGGGTGGTCGAAAAGCAATCCGGTCGACGTCCTGGGAGATGCACCGCCAGCAAGGATCGCCGCGGCCGTCAAGATTGTTGCACGCGATCCAAACGTTGATGCGATCCTTGCTCTGCATTGCCCGGTTCAGGCCGCGGAGCCAGCCGCCACAGCCGCGGCAATCGTTACCGCCGCGCAGGAAAAAGACTGGCCCGGGAAGCCCTTGCTAGCATGTCTGCTTGGGGGCAAGGCCAGCCGTGAGGGCCGGTTTATCCTGCGTGCTGCGGGCGTTCCCGACTATGGAATGCCTGACGATGCGATTGCCGCCCTGCATGTTCTTGGCGAGTGGGGACGGCGCCAAAAGGCGCTGACTGATATCGCGGTCACCCCGGAACTTGCGGTCAACAGGAAGCAAGCGCAACGTCTGATGGAGGGCGTCGCGAGCCAGTCGCGAACGATGCTGACGGAGCCGGAGGCGAAGGCAGTCTTGAGCCTCTATCAAATTCCCAGTGCGGAATGTTCAATTGCGAAAAATGTCGCGGCCGTCGCACAACTTGCCACTGCAATGCTTCGTAACCATCGGTCCATCGTCGTAAAAATCCTATCGCGCTCCATTACGCATAAATCCGAGATTGGCGGTGTCGCGCTCGACATTCGCAGCCGAGCCGCAGCATGCCGTGCGGCGCGTGATATGCAAAACAGGGCATCTGACGCGGGGCTGAGCGGGCAAATCGACGGGTTCGTCGTCGAACCCATGATAAAGGTGGAGGGAGGTATCGAACTGTTTGCTGGCCTTTCCGTAGACCCTGTCTTTGGCCCGGTAATCGCTTTTGGAGCCGGGGGAATAGCCGTGGAGCAAATCGACGACGTTGCTATCTCCCTGCCGCCCCTTGACGATGACTTAGCGGCCGACCTCATCGACGAAACGAGAATCTCGAAGTTATTGCGCGGGTTCCGTCATGTACCCCCCGCGAATCTCGACGCCGTCAAGAGGACGCTTCTTGCCTTGTCGCAAATGGCCGTTGATTTCCCCTTCATCCGCGCGATCGATATTAATCCTTTGGCCGTTGCTGGTCGGGCCGTCGTTGCGATGGATGCGCGAATCGAGATTGACCCTTCCCGCCTGCACGAACCAGCACCAAGTCGCCACCTTGTCATAAAACCCTATCCCACCGAATGGACAGCAAAGATCCGCTTGGCAGGCCGGACTTTCGTATTGCGACCCATACGCCCCGGCGATGCCCGGGCATACAGCTCGATGCTTGAGCGCATATCGCCATCCGACATACGTGCGCGTTTCTTTGGGCATACGAAACTCTCCAATGCGACTGTCGCTCGAATGACGCATATCGACTACGAGCGGGAAATGGCTTTTGTGGCAACTGATATCGACGAGCAGATTGTCGGTGTTGCCCGGCTTGTGATCGATAATGCTCAGGAAGCGGCCGATTTCGGCCTGCTTGTGCGAAGCGACTGCCAACGAAACGGCCTCGGAGGCGCGCTTTTGAAACGGCTCCTTGATTTTGCCGGTGTGCAAGGACTGAAAGGCCTGTGCGGTTCCGTCATGCCTGATAATTTCAAGATGCTGAGTTTTTGCCGAAAGGCGGGCTTCACGATGACAGCGCCATCCAGCGACACAGCTCTTTGGCAGGTTGAGCTGTCGCTGTCCAACCGCAGTGACCCGGGACCTAAATCTCATGCCCGATACGAGAAGATGTATCCAGCTGAATTGATTGAACGCAATGACGCCTGACACCGAAGAGCGATCATACCCTTGAGGTTTTGCCTCAGGCTATTTCTACTCAAGAGGAGAAGAGCGATGAATGATCTAACCCTGCGCCAGGACGTCATGGACGAGTTGCAGTTTGAACCCAGCATAGATGCCGCCAATATTGGCGTTTCCGTAAAAAATGGTGTTGTCACGTTGTCAGGCCATGTCTGTTGAATTCCGTCCTGATTTGACCCTTCTTTCCGCCTGGTGGTGACCCAGCCGGGTGGAGACAGACCCATGAAATGCTTCGTTATTTTGAACCAACCGTGGGTCATCGCGAAACGGTAATTGGAGTGGATTTATTATGGAATTCAACAGTTTAAGTGCCGAAAGACACATCGGTCTGCGCGAATGGGCTCATCGGTCGTGATCAGTGCTCGCTGATACTAGCAGCCGCACGTGCCCATCCGGCAGAGCCAGTGGGCCTCTGCGAACGAGCATGAAGTGGCCGAACGTTTCAGTGTGCGACGCCTGGTGTCTCGTGTGCCCTCACGATGGCGTCCGCTTCCTTGCCGTATAGCTCCTCGAAATGATCGAAGGTCTTGGAAAAATAACCAATGCCCTGCGTCGCCGAGCGCAGCGCCCGCGCCAGATCGTCAAGTGCGCTGCCCGGAACGAGCGCCCGGAAGATGTCCCATCCCTTGGCGGTTTCATCCCGGTCGAAGCCGAGAACCTGGCCGTTGAGAGCGGAGACGATCTGGACGAGGCTGCCCGAATAGACCGACGGAATGTGAATCTCGCTGCGGAAGACCGGCTGCATCAAGACGGTCGATCCTTCGGAAAGCGCCTGACGCACCCCCATTTTCGACGCAGTCCGGAAGGCGTGTTCCGAACTGTCGACGGTATGGTGCTGACCATCTGACAGCGTTACGCCGACATCGATGACCTCGAAGCCTAGCGGTCCTTTCTCCATCGCTTCGCGCGCGCCCGCTTCGACGGCGGGGATGTAATTGCGCGGAACGGCGCCGCCCTTGATGGTTTCGCCAAAGGTGAAGCCCTGGCCGCGCTCGTTGGGATGAATGCTCAGCTTCACATCCGCGAATTGCCCGGCACCGCCGGTCTGTTTGCGATGGCGGTAATGAACCTCCGATGGTTTCGTGATCGTCTCGCGGTAGATCGGGCTGGGCGTTCGGTCGGTCACGGAGATGTGAAAGACATCGGACAGCGTTCGGCAGAGATCACGCAGATGCACCGGCCCTTGGGCGCGGACGAGTTGAGCGCCCGTGCCTTCCTCCTGCAAGACTTTCAGGCCGCGATCCGTCTCGGAAAGTTTTGCCAGCGTTTCGGATAGCTTGTTTTCATCGCGCTCGCTGCCCGGAATTAGGATCCTTTCAAGCATCGGCGTGGGTGGTTCCGTCCACTCAGGCGGGGCGACCACCGCGCCTGATGTCAACAGCGAAGGGACGGGCAGGTGGTCGGACTTGACCGTCGCGAAGACATCCCCCGGCGCAGGCAGAACCGCCGAATTGGACCGCCCGTTTGCGAGATTTTGTACGGCGCCGAGGCTGGAGCCGCCCAGTGATGCGCCTTGCCGCAGTCCCTCACCAAGTGCGCGCACGAGCACCGTCTTGCCGACATTCTGGCGATGATAGGCATGGAAGCTCACGGCCACCAGCTTGCCTTCATCGATAGTTCCCGCATGAGCGAGACGCTGCCGAAGAACCCCTACCGGCGGCGCCTCGTGGCGCAGCGCCTTCATCAGCCTCGTCATGCCGTTGCCGTGACTTGCAGCACCGATCAGGACCGGGATAATCCTGTTTTCCCTGAGAACCCGTGATGAAATGGCATAGAGCGCGTCGCTGGGTGGCTCGCGGTCCTCGATCAGTTCCTCGAGAAGCCAGTCATCGAATTCGGACAGGTGTTCCAGAAGCTCGGTGCGCGCTTCGTGCTCGCGTTCGGCGGCGCTTTCGGGGATTGCGATCAGCGCCGAAGTCTGGCCTTCCCGGTAGCGCCACGCCCGTTCCGAAATCAGATCGCAACTGCCTATGATCCTGTCGCCCTCGCGGATCGGGATCTGGCGAAGCAGAAGGGTGTGGTTGGTGTAGTCTTGAAGCGCGGCGATCACGTCCCTCAGCCGCCCTCTCGGTTCGTCCATCCGGTTGACGAAGAGGATGCAAGGCGTCCCCGAAGCTTCGACTATCCGCAGATAGGGCGCGGCGAGCACAGCCTCCTCGGGTGCCGATGAAACGCACAGGATGCAGGCGTCGCTGGCAAGAAGCGCGTGCTGTGCATGCGCTAACGCTTCGTTGGGTCCTGGCGCATCCAGCGCACACCACGCCTCGTTTCTGAAGGTGAATTCTGTGAGGTTCAATCCATAAGGGGAGCTGGATTTTCTCGGCGCCCCCTCCAGCGAGCCGAGCTTTTCCACGACTGTCGATTTTCCGGTCTGCGAGGGTCCAAGCACGGTAAAGCAGCGCATCGGCCTTCCTCCAACTGCCATAAGCACAATTTTCAGCCATCATAGGATGCCCTGAACCGCGGCAAGGCGCCAGAGGCGCTATTTTCTTATTGATCAAAGTTTGACCTAGGTTCGACCCTTGGTCTCTAGATTCAAAAGGTTAGAGCGACCTTTGTGTGTTCAAATGAGCGCGCGGCTTTCTCGTGTAGTTAAAAAATTGCGCGGTTCCTTACCGAAGCGAGCATTGAGACCCCATGTCCTTGGCCGGCAGGGTGGCTCGTCTCGCATTATGTTCAGAACGAGGGTTAGCTGCAGAGCCAGAGCCTCAAACATAGGAGACGAGCCGTGGTCGATGATATCGCACTTTACGTTGGTTTGGATGTGAGTAAGGAAAAAATCGCGATCGGTCTGGCGGAAGCAGGCCGCAAAGGCGAGGTTCGCTATTACGGCGAAATCGCCAACCGTGCCGATGCAGTGCGCAAATTTGTCG